>JAFUGP010000042.1 GCA_017469335.1 Succinivibrio sp.
ACGAAGTGCCAGAGGACAACTCCCTCTCAAAGAGACAAGGACCGGCTTAAGGATTTGCCGCTCCTGTTGGACTACATAAACAACGCCGGGCCGTATTGCACCGACAAGATAGCGGCTTAGCTCTTAAGGTAATGGGTATGCCCAGCGCTCGTCTAATTTCTTTAAGGCCGCCTCAAAGTCAGGAGCGGTCATCAGATCCTGAATGTAGCCGCCCGAGTAGAAGTCTATCTTGGAGCGGTTGGTCACCTCAATGAAAGTGGTGGAGTTGACCGGAGTCTGGATGATGTTGGGCTTGTAGTCCAGGTACTCGCTTAACTGCGGCAGTGCCGGACGCTTGGAGAGCAGAGTCGGAATGAAGCCTGCGATCTCGTCAAAGTCTGACTGCTCCAACAGGAACTTTAAGTAGGCCTTGGCGGTTTCCTTGTTCTGGGAGTGCTTGCTGACGGCATAGCCCCAGTCATGGTTCATCTGGGCATTGAGCACGCCCGAATCGTCACCCGGGATGGGCATGAAGCCGATATCGTCCGAGGAGATGCCGCGCTCTTCAAACTGCGGGATCACCCAGTTGCCCAGATAGAACATGCCGGCTTCGCCCTTGGCGAAGGTGTTTTTGGAATCTTCCCAGGAATTGGTCATGAGATCTTTTTCCACCAGCTGCTCGGTGATCAGCTTCTTTAAGGTGGACAGCGAGTCATGGTACGGAGTGTCGCCTGAGAACGGCGCGTCCTGATCGAGCATGTTCTCGTAGACGCCCTCAAAGCCGCCGATGACCAGCGGATACTTGTCCCACTGCTGCAACGGCCACTGCGCGCCGAAATTGATGTAGATGGGTACCTTGCCCTGATCTTTGATCTTATGCAACGCCGCGAAAAGATCGGTGACGGTCCTGATCGGCACCTCTACCCCGGCTTCTTTGAGCACCTTCTTGTTGTAGACCAAACCCTCGACCGAATTGCCCATGGACAGACCATAGATCTTGCCGTCCGAGGCCCAGGCGTCATAGAAGTAGACGTCATCCTTGCCGTAGAGATCATTTAAGGGCTCGTAGAAGTTGCCGTACTGCTTGGCCGGCACCGAGGGCAGGATCAGCACCAGATCGCCGTAATCGCCGGTGTTCATGCGCGGCCTCAGGCCGCCCTGGTAGTCGGCAAAGCCGATCACCTTGACCTCGGTGACATTGGGATAGAGTTTCTTGAACTCCTCTTCGTAACGTTTGTAGGTACCGTTCTCCACCAGATCGGTGCGGTTGGTGTAGAAGACGATGGAACCTTTCACCTCATCGGCCTTGATGCCGGGAACCTCGTCCGCGGCTGCGGCAGCACCGCCGCCTATGAGCATGGAGACGGCCAGCGCGGCGGCGGATAAATGGGATTTTAAAGCTTTCATAGTGACTCCGTAAGGAAAAGCCTGTTAATGTCTAGCTCAGATGACTGCTCGGTCATCTATATTAATCTTAACGTTACGATTAGCATTTTGCCACTTTTTTGAAGCAAAATGTGAGTAACTTCACCAAAATTTATCATTTTTAAAAAAATTAAAATAAATATATTGCTAATTCAAAGTATTATCCTATGCGTAACGTTGTAACTTTTATTCATCAGCATAATATAGTTATTATGAAGCATACTTAAGAATATTCTTCGATTAATTTCTGCTTACTTGTTGTAATAAAAGAGTAATCACTAAAATATAAACTGTCACAATACCCTAAAACAGCACAAGTTCAGACTTTTTTATATTGCGGTAAAGCTCTCATAATTGTAACGTTACGATTTACAGCCTGACTAACCCGGCACTGAACATGATGCACTGATCTTGCTCTGTATTACTGCTGTGGCGTTGGTGCCACTGTGCCTAAGGAACTTGCCCTCATTGAGCGCAGTCAACTTCCTCATCCTCAAGCAGCCAGGCGTAAGCAGGTACAATTTTAATGGTAAAGCCGTCCTGCTCTATGCTGTAGCGCTCTCGTTCATTGATAATGAGCAGATCTCTGCAGCCGGTTACCCGTGCGGCACGCAGGATACCGGAGACTTCCCTTTTTAAGGTGCGTTTCTCGGAGAGATCAAGACATACCTGCACCACCTGCAAAGCAACTCTTCCCCGGCAGATCACGAAATCAGCTTCGGCCACATCATCCTTAAAGTAGTAGAGATCGCAGACGGAGCGTGAGCAACGACGCATTAGTTCCACCGCTACCACGATCTCAAATCTCAGAGATGTCTGCTCTCTTAACGGTGCGTCGCTGGAGCTGCCCATCAAGGCAGGATCGCAGCAGTAGACCTTGTCATTACGCTCTCTCAGTCTGATTTTATTGGAATATTTAGGCACGGGACACAAAAGGAAGGCGTTTTGGCAGTAGCTTAGGTAGTTATCCACCGTATTATCTGATTTGAATGCAAAAGTGCGCTGCAATTTCTTACGGTTGACAGCAAGCGGTGCGTGGTTGAGCAGATGTTGGATCAGCAGCTCAAAGTCAGCTTTATAGCGCATGCGGTGGCGCTGCTGTAGATCGTGCAGTACTGGATCTGCCACAGATCTGGCAGCCTCATTATCTTGATGGGGACGCCCGCCGGATAGTCCCTGTAACTGAAAAAAACCTCCGGTATGCAGGTAATCATCCAGAGCCCCCATCATCAATCCCTGTCGCCGCGTCGTGTCATAGTCGGTCTCAAGTTGATGAAAGGCGCAGTATTCAGCAAAAGAGAGCGGATACAGTTCAATTAGATCAAAGCGTCCGGTGAGATAAGTGGCCGATGGTCCTCTGAGATCCAGGACATTGGAGAGGGTAATGAACAGATGCATGCCGGAGCGCAACAGGCGATTGGCGAACATTTCCCACAGCTCAACCTGACCTATCTCATCTAGCAACAGGTATGAAAACTTGCCATAGAGCAGGTACAGACACTCCAAGATGGTGTTGAGATCGGCGCTGCCGCACCCTTTGAGGCGCACATCCGCGAAATTGACATAGGCAAACACCTGCCCTGAGTTGCGCAGTACGTTCAGGCACAGGGTGGTTTTGCCACAGCCGCGTATCCCCGTGACAATTTGCGCGAGACTGCTGCCCAGCTTCAAAAGTCTCTCTTCCCGGCGGGAGCAGCTTGGCAAGGCAGGTCGCCGTGCCAATTCCTCTTTTTGCGCACTAAGCGCTGTTGCCAGGCTTTGATAATTCATGTCGTAATGCCGGGATCAAATAAAGGTGAACGCACAGTGGCTGAGCAGAAGTCTGGCAGGCAAAACTGCGCTATTCGGGTAATTTTAGCATCCTAAACTGCGCTATTCGGGTGAATTATTCTCATAGACTGCGCCTGTCTCACGACCGGACATTCTGATCCTCTGTTCCCAAAGTCTGCCACCTGCAACAACAGCTTGTCAGACAGGTGTGTTATTGTTGCAAAGCAGGTGATACCAAGACTTACAGCATCAAGTCCATGCCTGATGCAAAAGTAAAACAGCCGGGAGAATACCATGAGTTCAAGGCAGGCAGGCCACACTGAGCGCTGCGGCAGCGTCAGCGTGGAAATAGGCGTCGACGGGCGGCACTTCAAACTTGATACGGCGAAAAGCACCTATGCCCTGGCGGTGACCGAGGAGGGTTATCTGGGACACGCCTACTATGGGAGCTCGGTGCGTCACTTAAACTACGACCAGCTGCTGCGTCTTGATGAATATCCGCAAGAGCCGCGCCTGCTTTTGCGCGAACAAAGCCGTTTTTTGAATGTCTTCCCCTTCGAGTTCCCCGCCTCCGGCTTAGGAGATCAGCGCCGCTGTGCCCTGGAACTTGAGGATGCTCAAGGCTACCCAGGCTGTGATCTGCGCTACCAGGACTTTGAGCTTATAAGGGGCAAACCCGCCTTGGAGGGCCTTCCCTCCTCTTATGCCTCAGAAGATGGAGCCCTCACCCTCATCATCCTCCTGGAGGACCCCCACCTAAAAGCGCGGGTGTCGCTGTACTACTCTCTTTTTGACGGTGAGGAAGTCATAGTGCGCAGCGCCTGTCTTGAAAACCTGGGCAACACCCCGCTGCAGCTCTCTGCCCTGATCTCGGCCTCACTGGACCTGGAGCCCGCCGCCTATCAGGTTTTAAGCTTGGACGGCAGTTGGGGGCGGGAGCGGCAGCTTAACCTGCGTCCTTTGGGCTCCGGGTGTCTGGAAATCGACAGCCGCCGGGGGATCTCCAGTCACGAGCACAATCCCTTCATCGCCCTGCTCGCTCCCGGCGCCTCGCAGCATCAGGGTGAAGTCTATGCCCTGGCTTTGTGCTATTCGGGCAATCATCTGCAGCGCGCCGAGCTCACCGAGCACGGTCGCGTCAGGCTGCAGGCGGGGATCAACCCCGCCACCTTTGGCTGGACCCTGCAGCCGGGGAGCTCTTTCTGCGCCCCCGAGGCGTTCTTAACTTACAGCGCCACCGGCTTAGACGGCATGACTCACGCCTACCACGATTTCATGCGCTCTCACCTGCTGCCTGAGCCCTTCGCCCGCTCCCACCGCCCGGTACTGGCCAACACCTGGGAGGCCTTCTACTTCAACTTTAACGAAGACTCCCTGCTTAAGTTTGCCCGGCAGGCCGCACAGCTGGGATGGGAGCTCGTGGTGGTGGACGACGGCTGGTTTGGGGAGCGCCACAACGATGAGAGCTCCCTGGGAGACTGGCAGGTCAACCCGGGCAAATTCCCTGCAGGTTTAGGTGCCTTTGCCCGCAAATTGCAGGATTTGGGGCTCTCTGTGGGGCTGTGGTTTGAGCCTGAGATGATCTCCCCGAACTCCAATCTCTACCGCGCCCATCCCGACTGGGCCCTGCAGCTGCCCGGCCGTCCCATCTCGCAATGCCGCTCGCAATATGTGCTGGACCTGAGCAACCCCGCGGTACTGGAGTACTGCCGCCACAGTCTGTGCGCGGTGCTCGACACTGCCCCCATTGCCTACCTCAAATGGGATATGAACCGCAGCTTAGACTGCGCAGGCAGCCTGTACCTGCCCGCAGGACGGCAGCGCGAGCTTATGCACCGCTACGTGCTGGGTGTTTACTCGCTGCTTTCCTATCTGCGTGAGCGCTACCCCAGGCTGCTCATTGAAGGCTGCTCAGGCGGCGGGGGACGCTTTGACGCCGGCATGCTGCGCTACTGCCCGCAGATCTGGTGCTCCGATGACATGGACGTTCTGGAGAGACTGTACATCCAGGAGGGTACCGCCCTGGTCTACCCTCTCTCCACCATCAGCTGTCATGTAGGCGCGGCACAGTGCTCCTGTACCGGCCGCAACTGGCCTTTGGATCTGCGCTT
Organism: Succinivibrio sp.; assembly: GCA_017469335.1. Lineage (GTDB taxonomy): Bacteria > Pseudomonadota > Gammaproteobacteria > Enterobacterales > Succinivibrionaceae > Succinivibrio. The sequence continues at coordinate 5,286 of JAFUGP010000042.1, forward strand.
TTTAAGCGCACTCTTAGGCGGTTTTGGCTATGAGCTCAATTTGGGAGCTCTGAGCCCGGGCGAACTTGAGAGCATCAAGGGGCAGCTTAAATTGCACCGCGCCTTGGAGAGTCTGTTGCTGTGCGGGGACTATCACCGCCTGCTCTCGGTACGTGAGAACGGGGAGCGCGATGCCTGGTGCGTGGTCAGCAAGGATCGCCGTGAGGCTCTGGCAGTGCTCATTCAGATCAAGGCCAAGCCCAATACCCGCAGCTTAAGGCTGCGCCTGATCGGACTTGATCCTGCCCTGGATTACGAGATAGAAGGACAGGAGGGCTGCCTAGGCGGGGATGAGCTCATGCACTGCGGGCTGCCGCTTGACACCTTAGGTGCCGGCGCGCAGGGACGGCTGTGGGTGCTGCACGCGCGCTGAGGTGTCATAAGAGCCAGGATGAAATTGTGTCATCCCGGCGCGGTTACGATGGCCTAGAGCTTGGCTGTCGGCGGCGCGGGCTGTTTAATCCTCACTCCGCAGTTTGGCGATGCGCTCCTCGGACTTAAGCTGCGCCTCATTTAATACCTGCTGCAGCTCGGCTCCGGCCAGATATTTGGCGAGCGCCTCCTGCAGCGTGCCTTCCACTTCCCGCGAATACGAGCCGTACTTGACCGGCGGCACCCCGTGACTCCACTTGGTCATCATCTTGAGCACCCGCTGTCCGCCGAAGAAGGAATTCTTGACCTGGTAGTTGGACAGCAGCTCGGCCTCGTTCATGGTGGAGATGAGGTTGATTTTCGGCACCAGCTCATTGATGAACTCGCGATCGCTGCCGAAGGTCTTGACCAGAAAATCCGCTGCCTGTTCTGCCTGGGAGGATTTGGCGCGCACGTACCACTGCGAGCCGCCCTGATTGGAATAAGGAGTGCCGCTGTCGAGCCTGAGCACCGGCAGGCGGTAGATGCGCCATTTACCCTGCTGAGAGGCGGCGGCCATCACCGAGGAGGTCAGCCAGCAGGCCGAGAGCACCGCTGCCACCTTATCCTGCTGAAAGGAGGCCATGAAGGCATCCCAGTTCCATTTCTCGTAGGCATAGAGCACGCCCTTGTCATTCATCTGCTTGTAGACCTCAAAGGCGGCCTTAAGCACCGGGTTGTGAGCCACATTGACCGTTACGCCGTCCTCCTTGGTGTACCACTCCCCGCCTGACTGCAGAATGAGGTTCAATTCCATAAGGTTGCCCGGATCGTAGGGGATGAGGTAACGGCCGGTTTTCTCCTTGACCTTCACGCCCATCTCGATGAAGCGCTCCCAGCTCATGCTGTTGAGCTCGTTTGGCGTGATGCCTGCCTCCTCGAAGAGATCGCTGCGCACGAACAGCGTGCCCACGCCCGAGTCAAAGGGCACCCCGTACACGTGTCCTTGCTCATCAGAGCCCACGGCAATCTTGTAGGGGGCGAAGTTTTGTCTGTCCAACAGCGCGTCCAAGTTCTTTAAAAAGCCCTCACGGGCGATAAACTCCTGTGCCCGGTAATCGTCGATGAGCACCACGTCGGGCAGCGCGGACTCATCGCCTTTGGCCAAGGCCTCCTTCATGCGCAGCACGGTATCACCGTTGGCCACTTCCTGTATGTCCACGGCAAAATCAGGATGGACGGCGCGGTATTTCTCGGCGGCCAGCTGCACCGCCGGGATATTGAAGTTCTGATCCCAGCACCAGATCTTGAGGGGCTCGGCCTGAACGGCACAAACCATGAGTGCCGCGCCCAGCAGCAATGCTGAGAGTTGTTTGCACTGCATTTTTTATTCTCCTTGTGGTTCTGACAGGTAAGAGCCGCAGGTCTTGCCTGCAAGCTCTTGTCTTTTAATTTAACAGGCACATCTTGGGAAGCACCAGCAGGACAGGCTGGTGAGGCTTGAAGAGTGTGATGAGAGTACCCCCCCAGCTGCCACAGCGCTGCGGTTAAGAGCTGTGATGCCGATAAATGAGACTTGGGTCTGGTTGGAGGCCCCGAAATGCTGTTTTGCGCCGCTCAGATGGTGGGAGCTGCCTCCGGGCACTTCCTCCCCCTTAGACCTGATCCTGTCCGGCGGCTGCATCCCGGGTACTTATGTGCCTCAGTTAAGATGCTCAAATGAAGGATACGGTCCTGTTTTGCTACCCTATCCTGTGACCTACTCCGCAGGTTTGCAGTCTGTTTGGCCCTCAAAGCGTCCGCCATTGCCCAATTGTGCAAAAAAGTTTATTATTATCAGGCGGTAGCAGCATTAATGCTGCCTCAACCATACAGGAGATCACCATGACTCGCGCCGAATTGATTGAAGCTCTGCTCAAGAGCTGCCCGGAGTTAGGCTCGGAGGGAGCTGCCACTGTCGTCCATGAAGTCATTGAGGCGATGTGCCAAAGCTTAGAGCGCGGTGAGCGTATCGAGCTGCGCGGCTTTGGTACCTTTACCCTGCGCACCCGCGGGCCCATCACCGCCCATAATCCCAAGACCGGCGAACAGGTGCCCTTAGGCGAGCGCCGCTTTGTTCACTTCAAACCGGGAGTGCAGCTCAAAGACAGAGTAAACAACATGCCTCACTGAGGTATCTGACGGTTATTCAGGCTCCGGATCCCCCAGGCCGCTGCGGAATGTAAGCCGGTGCGAAAAAAGAGCTCAGGCGCGGCGGGGGAGCGGCAAGCTCTGTTCCCTAATTCTGTCCCTTAAGTGTGGTAAGACCCGCTTGCCTGCAACCGGGTCTGTTGAGATACTGACTTGTGAAGAGTTGACCTGCCTCTTTGGCGGTGCGGTCCTGACTGAATCGAATCATCTGCAGGGTTTTGCTCAGTCAGTTCATACGCCGGGCCTGCTCGATGTCCTCCTCCGGGCTTGCTTGCTCGTTGCGGCGCTCATTGAGCACTTCGCGGCGCCGGTTTAGGTAGTAGCAGAGCATGGCCAGCATGATGAGAGCGTAGCCCAGAGTCTCGGTGCACTCCTCGGCCATGCGTTTGACTCTTACCAGCTCCTCGCGGCTGTCGGTGAAGAATACCCACAGACCGCTCCAGCCAAAGAGCCGGGAGAACACCAACAGCACCCCCAGACCGCAGAGCATCAAAGGACAGGCACCGGAGCGGATAAAACTTGCCAGTCCGCCTAAGGTACTTTTGGCCCCCAGTTTCCTTACCTGCCAGGCCAGAAGCAGCAGTACGGCGAGCACCAGTATCTCCCAGCCGGGGAAACTCTTGGTATTGAGCAAAAAGTCATGCTC
>JAFUGP010000043.1 GCA_017469335.1 Succinivibrio sp.
AGGTCATTTTTAAAATTCTGCACATTGATGACTTCCTCACCGCCAGCGAGCAACCTGATAAGGCTCTCCTTGAGGCCCTTAAAGTCCAGGCGCAGATAAATGCCCAGAGCATCATCACTGCTCTCGGTGCGGGTCCAGTAGTTGGAGAATTCTCCTTCGTCTAAGGCAGTTATCACTGAATTGGGATTGAAGATATGTTCGGCCTTACCTATGGTGTAGCCGTCATACCACTGCTTCATCAGAGCAATGCTGACGGCATTATCCTCACATAAAGAGTGCACCTCTTCCATGGTAAAGCCCATATAAGAGGCAAAGCGACCGGGATTTAAGACGGAGTATTCCCTGAACATGTTAAGGGCGCTGTGATCACCGTACTTCTTGATGGGCAGAATGCCGGTCAGGTAGGCGAGGGCAATATAGGACTTGCCCTTGAACAGCAACTCCAGAAAATCCAAGTAGGCCTTAATGTCCTTCTCGGGAGCCTTTTCTCTCATCACGCAGTCCCACTCATCGATGATGACCACGAACTGTCTTTTGCCGTAAGCACAGGCATCCTGCAGTTCCAAGTTGAGATCTCCATCTTTAGAGTACTTAAGTTCAGGGTAGAGCTGCTTTAGTTCCCGTCCGATGGTGCCTCCGAGCCAGCTTTTGAGCTCTTCAAGGTTATGGTGACAGCGGCTGAACTCATCTTTCATATTGATGAAAATGACGTGGTATTGGTTGAGGTGCTTGCGGTAGCTCTCATCTTGGGCAATTTGCAGGGGAGCGAAAAGCTCTGCGCTGTCCCCCTGTCCGTAATAGGCACAGAGCATCCCGGCCGTCACACTCTTGCCAAAACGCCGGGGGCGGGAGATGCAGACAAACTTGTTTTTGGTAGCTATAAGGGGGTTGAGCAGGGCCAGCAGCGGGGTTTTATCCACGTAGGGCATCGTATTCAAGCTCTCTGCAAAGTCGCTGCAGCCGGGGTTTAAGTAATTCGCCATGGGGTGTTCTCCTTAGGTGCCGTCGTCATGAAAACCAAGTAGGTCTTCAGGCCCGCTCAATCACGCAACTGTGCTCTTTGCTGTCCTTATCGTAGCTGATGCCGGCCAGGATAAGGTTGCCCCGGTAAGCCTCCAGAGCCTGGGGGTAGTGTTTCTCCTTAATCTGGGAGATTGCACTCTCGGCGCTGTGGTCATATTTAAGCTCTATGAGCAGGGCCGGCGTGTCTACTCCGGGTCTGGGGATAAACACCAGATCGGCAAAACCCTTGCCGGTGGGTAACTCCCGGATGAGGGTATAACGGTCCCGGGCACTGTAGAAGGCCAGGGTCAGGACGCAGGAGAGGGAGTTCTCGTCGTTGTACCGGATGACAGAGACATTCTCCATATGGGCCTGGGCCACACCAGCGGCAACCTTAGAGGCATCTCCTGCGAGCAGAGCACTGAGCAACTCCTCAGAGCGAGCTATGGCCTGAGCGGTTTTCTTGTAACGGGCGCTTCTGGCAATGGTGCTTTCAAACTGCTCTTTTATCTCAAAATTGGGGATGCGCAGCATGCGAAAGCGTTTTTTTCCTTTTACATCATTGTCGGCGGTGAGATAACCTAGGTGGGCTAACAGAGTAAGCACATCATCTCTGGTTTTGAAAGTGGTCATGTCATTTTCAAAAGCCTCGGTCTCCGCTCTGACACTCTGTCCTGCTATAAGCCTGATCACTTCATCTCTCAGGCCCTCCAGATTATTCTCGATATAGGGACTTATGGCCTCCCAAGACTCGGTTCGTGTCCAGTAACAGTCACACTCACCAGTGCTCAAAGCTTTACACACCGAGTTGGGATTGAAGATATGCCCGGCTCTGCCGATGGTATAGCCGTCGTACCAGTGTGTCATCTCCTCTAAGCTCATAGAATTAGCAGTGCACAGCGCTGTTACTTCATCCTTAATAAACCCCAGATAGGGAGCGAAACGCCCGGGACTGGTGACAGAGTATTCATCAAACATGTTAAGCGCACTATGATCGCCGTACTTCTTGATGGGCAGAATGCCGGTCAGGTACGTAAGAGCGATATAGTCGCGGTCTTTGAACAGATCGCGCAGGAAATCGAGGTAGTCCTTGATCTCCTGTGGGCTGTCACGAGAGGATCTGATGACGCTGTCCCATTCATCAATAATAAAAACGAACTGCCCGGGCACCAGGATCTCTGCGGCAGCCCCCTCGGCATCCTTATGCTCTTCCTTGTACTGCTGACGATACTGAGAATAGACATCAGAGAGCATGTCCCACAGCTTTGAACTCTCTGCCTTGACGGCTCCCGGAAAGTGTTCCTTAAGCTCGGCGCCGATTTTCTGCTCCAACTGCTCCTTAAGATTGGCCACACTGTTGCCGGCACTGCTGTATTCCGTGGCCATGCTGATAAAAATGACATCGTAGTGGTTTAAGTGTTTACGGTAGATATCCTCAACTTCCGTTTGAGCAGTAGTGGTTGAGTTTTCGCTCTTTTTTAGCCTGATTTGTGAACCTTCCACGCCGACCTGCAGTTGGTCAAATAGTCTTGAGTTATCTACACCCCGGTCATAATAGGCGCAAAGCATCTGCGCGGTTACGGTCTTGCCAAAACGCCTGGGTCTGGAGATACAGACGTACTTACGATCCACATCGTCAACACAGGCGTTAAGCTCAATTAAGAGCCTGCTCTTGTCCACAAAATAAGGTGAGCTGACCCGTTTGGCAAAAGCCTGAGAGTTAGGGTGAAGATAAGCTGCCATCTGCCTTGTTCCTTCATTTCACATGCGAGTACGGTCTTTGGTTTAAACCCGCTCAATCACGCAGTGATGCTCTTTGCTATCCTTATCGTAGCTGATGCCGGCCAGGATAAGGTTGCCCCGATAGGCCTCCAGGGCCTGGGGGTAGTGCTGGTTCTTGATTTGCGAAAGAGCTGTAGCGGCGCTGTGG
>JAFUGP010000044.1 GCA_017469335.1 Succinivibrio sp.
AACAGTTAATTTTCATGTCAAAAGTGCCAAGCACATTTACCCAAAAAGGTTAAATTTCCAAATTAAAGAGCGAAATGCGATGTTAAACCGCATTGTTGAGCCATTCGGAGACTACTGCACTCGTGCAAAAGTCAAGTCATAAATAAAAGCGGATCGGTAAGAAAACAAGGATTCTCTAGATGTATTGAATACATCTACTTTGTAATGTTTGGTGATATGAACCCTGAAAGCATAGATTTTGACATTAGTGGAATGACAAAAGTTACTCAAAATCGTTCACCTGTTACATGGCAATATCTTCGTCGTAGAGCCTCAAACGAGGGAGCACTTAGAACGGGCCGACCTGGGTTGTTTTATCCAATATTTATTGACAGAAAGACTCAAAAAATCCATTCAATTGGAATTCCATTACCAAAAGAGCAGGACCGAAAAACAGTTGCATGCCCGGATGGTACATGGGCGGCATTTCCGTTAAAACCAAATGGTGAAGAGGGGTGCTGGCAAATCGGCAATGACCGCCTGCAGGAACAACTCAATGATGGAACTTGTTACCTATCCTCAGTTGATGAGGACAAAGAACAAGCTCAACTCCTTTACTTAAAGAGCGGCGATAGAGATAAAGTGCTAAAAGGAGAAGTTCGGATTTTAGGAAAAGAGGCGTCAGGAAAATTGATAATAGAAGGCGGTGATAAAATGTCCCGCCCTAAAGATATCTGGATGCAGGATTCTCACGATGCAACGTCGGGCTCAGTATTATTAAATACTATTTTCCACTATAAGAATTTCTCTTTCCCCAAATCCCTATATGCCGTCCACGACACGATTCGATTCTTTGTTGCCCATAAGCCCCATGCCCTCATTGTAGATTTCTTCGCCGGCTCCGGCACTACCCTCCACGCCGTGAATCTCTTAAACGCTGAGGACGGCGGTAAACGTCGTTGCATCCTGGTCACCAACAACGAGGTCTCAGCCGACGAGGCCAAGGCCTTTAAAGCTAAGGGCTTGCACCCTGGTGACGAGGAGTGGGAGGCACACGGTATCGCGCGTTACGTCACCTGGCCGCGCACAGTCTGTTCCATCGAAGGCCATGACGTGAACGGAGAGCCATTAAAGGGCACCTACTTAGGCTCCGAGCGTCCCATGGCCGAGGGTTTTAAAGCCAACGCTGCCTACTTCAAGTTAGGCTTCCTAAATAAGAACGCCGTGGCCTTAGGTCGCCAGTTCCGCGAGCTGCTGCCGTTGTTGTGGCTTAAAGCAGGAGCCCGCGGTCCCTGCCCGCAGCTTGCAGAAAAACAGCTCCCGGAATATTTGCTCCTGCCTGAGAATCACCTCGCCATCCTAATTGATGAGGGCGGCTGCCACGATCTTTATGAGGCATTATCAGGGCGCAGTGACATCGACACGCTTTTTGTCGTCACCAACTCCGAGAGCCGCTTTTTGAACATCAAGGTCCTGCTGAACATTCCGACGGCCTATCAGTTGTACCGAGATTATCTGGACAATTTCCGCCTGATCTGCGAGAGGTAATAAAATGAAAATAGAGCTCTTCTCCTTCCAGCAGCGTGCGGCCATGGACTTGCATCGTAAAGCATTGTTTGCCTCGGATAATTACGCCCGCGGTCAGGGCCCTCAGGTTATCTCCTTCACCGCCCCTACCGGCGCCGGCAAGACCATCATCCTGGCGGCCTTGTTTGACCGGCTCATCGGCGGTTATGCCGAGCTGCCCGAGCAACCACAGTCTATTATTGTCTGGCTCTCGGACTCCCCCGAGCTCAACCAGCAATCCCTAGATAAAATAGCCACCCGCTCCGATCACTTCCCTTATCGCAACTGCACCGTCATTGACGATGCCTCCTTCAATCTGAGAGTCCTGGAAGAGGGTCATCTTTACTTTCTCAATACCCAGAAGATAGGCTCCAAAGGCAATCTCACCCAGCATTCGGACGGACGCGAATACACCATCTGGGAGACGCTGGCCAATACCGTAAAGTCCAAGGGTCACTACCTGTACTTCGTGATAGATGAGGCCCATCGCGGCACCAGCGAGTCACGCGAGATCTCCAAAGCCAACTCCATCATGCAGAAATTCATCAAGGGCGATCCTGCGGTAGGGCTGCCGCCCATGCCGGTGGTGATTGGGGTGTCGGCAACTGCCGAGCGCTTTAACCGCTTGGTGCGCAACTATCAGTGCAATTTCTGCAATGTCCTGGTGCAACCTGAGGAAGTGCGCAGCTCGGGTCTGCTTAAGGATCGCATCATCATCAGCTACCCCGAGGAAGGCGTGGTCGACAAGGATCTCTCCGTGCTGCAGGCTGCCGCCTTGGACTGGCAGGACAAGTGCGCTCACTGGTATCAGTACTGCTACGAGCAGCACTACGGTCAGGTCAATCCCATCTTCGTCATTCAAGTGGAGAACGGCGCGGATGGAGTGCTCTCCAAGACCGAACTCGCCGAGGCTTTGAAGATCATCGAACAGGCCACCGGCGAGACCTTCACCACCGGCGAGGTGGTACACACCTTCGGGCAGACCAAAGAGGCCGTGGAGATAGGCGGGATCGAGGTCAGATATTTAGAGCCTTCCCGTATTCAGGATGATGCCAGAGTCCGCGTGGTCTTTTTCAAGGAGAATCTCTCCACCGGCTGGGACTGCCCCCGTGCCGAAACCATGATGTCCTTCCGTACTGCCACCGATACCACCTACATCGCGCAGTTATTGGGACGCATGGTGCGCACTCCCCGCGGCGAGCGCGTCAAGGTCGATGAGTCCCTCAATGAAGTGCATCTGTTCTTGCCGCACTTCAACGCCGAGACCGTAAAGGAGATTGTGGACTACCTGCAGCGCTCCGATGAGGGCAACCTGGGCACGGAAATAGAGACCGAGTCTTTAAACTCACCTAAGCGCGAAATTCTCACCGTCAATCCCAAACCGCGCCCCAAGATAACGGTCATCAGGCCGGTCAATGTGCCGCCTCCGCTTACTGACACTCCGCAACAGGGACCGGTGCCGCAGGAGCCCATGCAGACCGATCTCTTTGCCGGCTTGGAAGTGCCGCCTTATTCAGACAGCTCAATTACTGCGTCTGCGCCTGCTCCGACACCCAAGCCAGATTCGGCTCCCCTGGGCTCTGCTCCCGACACGACGCCCCCCGCTGCTGACGCACCGGGAATGGCCCCCAGGCCACAACCTGAAACTGCCCCGGCTGCGACAGCTGAGACAGACCCGCAGCCTGAGGTCGAGCCGCTGCCCGATCCGGGCTTTGACCGTCGTGAGATAGTCGACGCGGTCAACGGCATGGGACTGCTTACCTATGCGCTGCGCCGGGTGCGGGTAAACAATTACACCAACTCACTGCATGAGCTGGCCGGACTGCTTAACGATGCCGATCTGGACAAAAAGGTCAGGCGTGATATCAATGAGAGCATGGTGGAGATGATCCACGACTACATCGAAAAGCTCAAAAAGTCAGGTGAGTACGGCTCGCTCTCGGATAAAGCCTTGCAGTTTAATCTCTCCTCGAGCGTCTATCACGTCTACGAACGCTCGGCACAGCAAGAGGAGGTCAGGCGCTCGGTTTACACTACCGCCCAGGATTTGGACCGCCAGTACGCCCTGGCCGAACGCATCTTAGGCGGTCACGGTTACGCCTATGACTATGCCAATACCTACTATCCCGACAGTCTGAGCGATCAGGCCAAAATCGACGTGATCCTCTATGTTGCCTCCAATCCCCAAAATGAGATTGAGGCCTACTCCAAAAAGTTCTTTCGTGAGCTGTGCCAGCAATACCGCCGGGCCATTGCCACCCAGAGCGGCTACTACCAAAAGCTCTACGAAAGACTGGTGAACAACGTCAATATCGTCAGTGAGCTGAACCTCAGACTCCCCTACGACATTGACAAAACCTACGACCAGGATGCCCCGCGCTGTATCGACCATCTCTACGTGGACAACAGCGGTTATGCCTCCATCAGGCTCAATTCCTGGGAGCAGGCCGTGTTGGATGAGGAGCGGCAGGCCAAAGACTACGTCTGCTGGCTGCGCAACTACTCGCGCAAAGCCTGGGCTCTGGCCATTATTTATGACCAGGACGGGGAAAGGAATTTGACCTACCCCGACTTTCTCATCGTGCGCAAGGATAAGGTAGGTTACGTGGTCGATGTCCTGGAGCCTCACGATCCTAGCAGGCGGGATAATCTGCCCAAGGCCAAGGGCTTCGCCCGCTATGCCGCCCAAAACACGCTGCTTGGGCGCATTGAGCTCATCAGGCAGGGCAAGCCCCATACCATTACCGGCAAGAGCGAAATGATACGGCTTGATCTGGCCAACCTTGAAATCAGGGAGGCGGTCATCACTGCCCAGACCAATGAAGAACTTGACCATTTGTTTGAGCTGTATGGCACCAGCAGAGCGCCCAGGCACAGCTTATGATGATGCGCGGTGTGACCACCTATAATCCGAGGTAGCCACGTGAACTGTCCTGCCACCATGAAATCCGCCACAGGGGAGCTGCCATGAAAGAGATTGCCTCATCAGGGAGCATTGCCAACACCATAGGGCGCGGCTGCATCTATGTTGACAAGACCAGGTACATCTACGAACTGGTAAAGCACCACGAGCGCATTTTCATCTCCAGGCCCCGCCGCTTTGGCAAGACCCTCACCTTAGACGTCATATACACTCTCTTCAAGCAGGGCGTGGAGCCTTATTTTAAGGACACCTTCATCTACGACAAGTGGACTTTCGGCACCTACCCGGTGCTGAGGATCAACTTCCTGGCCTTCTCCTTGGATGACGTCGCGGAGTTCACCAGGCAGCTGTGCGATTGTCTGAGCGATGCCGCCGCAGCTCTCAAGCTTGAGCAGTACCGCCCGGATCCCGCCCCCAATGTCTGCCTCAGGCGGCTTTTGGATGCTCTTGAGAAACAGGGCAGACAGCTGGTCATCCTCATCGACGAGTATGACTGCCAGCTCACCGCCAACCTCAATAACCCCGAGCTCTACGAGCCATTCCGCCTCAGCCTCAGGTCTTTTTACGGTGCGCTCAAGGATCGCGGGGAGATCCGTTTTCTGGCCGTCACCGGAGTGACCCGCCTCAAGGACGTCTCCGTGCTGTCGGCCACCTCTGACATCGAAGATTTAACCTATGAGAGTGCCTACTCAGAACTCATGGGCTTTACGCGCGCTGAGATAAAGCATTACTACAGCGACTACTTAAAACTGGGGATCTCCTGCCAAAGCGGGTTCGCACCCGAGCAGATAACCGACGCTCAGGTAGATGAGCTCTTGGATCGTATGTCCTTCCACTATGACGGTTTCTGCTTTGACGAGTTCTGTGAAAACCACGTATATTCCACCTGGTCGGTCAACAAATTTCTCGCCGCCATTGCTGCCAAAGGACGTACCGTCTTCGGCGACTACTGGTATGTCGTGGGCGGGCTGCCCTCGGTACTGGCAGGCTACCTCAAAACCCATACCATAGACCCGGTGCCGCTGCTTGAGGGCACGGTGAAGACCCCCTACGAGGAGTTTGTCAATCCCAGCTCCCTGTTGCTCATGCCGCAGAGCGTGTTGATGTGCCAGAGCGGCTACCTCACCCTCAAATCCCCCCTCACGCCGCGCCCGCGCTACGTGAGGCTGGGCCTGGCCAACCGCGAGGTGACCACCGCACTCTCCTCGCTGCTCTCGCTGACCTTTTTCACCAAAGATGTGGACGAGCTGACCGGCCGGGGTGTCGCTGTCCTCAAAAAAGGCAACGCCGAAGCCATCGTGACGTTCCTAAACGAGCTGGCCGCAGCGCTGCCCTACGACCATTACCCGGTAGAGAACGAATCAGTCCTAAGGGGGCTCTACCAGTTCTACTTCATGGGCTGCCTCGGAGACGGGGTGACAGCCGAGCAGGAGAATTATAAGGGCAGAAGCGACATACGCCTTGACGTGGGCGAGCGGCGCGTGGTGCTGGAGCTTAAGTTCTCCAAGGACGGCTCCGATGCCGCAAGACTCCTGGAGGAAGGCTCCAGGCAGATCCTCCAAAACGATTACGGCCGCGAGAGCCTGCACGGGCGTAAGCTCATACGCCTTACTGCCGTCTTCTGCGGGGCCAGAGAGGAGCGGCGCTTTATCAGCTGGCGGCAGGTTGACTGATCAGCCGCAAGATAGCCCCGCGATCTGATCGACCTTGAAATAGCGACAGATGAGTTTGCAAAATATAAAAAATTTTTTAAAGGAGTCAATTGTGAAGAGTGGCAATTGGCAAACATTTATCGAGGATTTGAGCCATGGTGAAGAATTGTGGTTTGAATTTTCAGGAGAAATATACTTCATCCAAGGTTGGTACGAAACAGATAAAGACTCTTTCGTAATGACAGTTGACAAGCAGATTTCCCATAGACTGTCCAACCTATGGAAAACTGAAAGCAAATCTCAAGTTGAGAACGCAGCAATGCTACTCAAGGAAAAATTATTTGATGGCAAAACATTGGAAGAAATTGAAAATGAAATAACACAGAAAGATGGCTGGGATATGGTTTGATAAAGATCAAACACACATTAGATTGCCGCCCGCAAAAGCAGACGGCAGGGTAACTGGTACACTTTAGACAACAACGCTATATTTTCTATCAGCATCATCATTTCATATTATCTGGCATATTTGTGCTATGGTATAAGTGTAAATCTAATAAAAATAATTATTAATATAACTTATAGTATAATAGTCAAATTTTAAATAATAATCTTGATCGTTACATGCTTGTTTTAATAGATATTCGTCCCATATGGGTTACCCGACACTATTAACTAACGGCACTAAGTCGTTGGGGATGGTTTTTTGCCAAATTTGGTTATCAACCCTTTGTAGTTGTGACCAAAAGCCAAAAACCGCTCAGCGTCATGCAAGCTTAGGTTCACTCTTGGGTACTATGTACAGATTAACCATCGCCCTCAGGCATACACAAGGAGCATGTGCGTGAAATCTGTTCTCATCGGCATTGCCGGGGGCACCGGCTCGGGCAAATCCACCTTTACACAGCGCCTTAAGCAGCACTTTGCAGACCATCTCACCGTCATCTATCACGACAACTACTATCACCGTCAGGATCACTTGAGCCTTGAGGAGCGCAGGCTTATCAACTACGATCACCCTGATTCCCTGGAGACGGCGCTCTTGGTAGAGCATCTGCGTCTGTTGCGTCAGGGTAAGAGCGTGGAAGCACCCCTGTATGATTTCAGCATTCACAACCGCGCGGATGAGACGGTGACGCTCCCCCCCACGGCGGTGATCATCGTCGAGGGGATCTTGGTACTGCAGGATAAGGATCTGCGCGAGAGCTTTGACCTTAAGATCTATGTGCAGGCCGATGCCGACGAACGCATCTTAAGGCGGGTCAACCGCGATATCTCAGAGCGCGGCCGCAGCTTAGATGACATCGTAAGGCAGTACCTAGACTCGGTAAAACCCATGCACAACCTGTATGTGGAGCCCACCAAAGCTCTGGCGGACATCGTAATTAACAGCGCCTACAACGGTCCGGCCTTTGATCTGCTCAAAACCAAGATAGAGAGCATCATCAGGCAGGATTGCGCAGTACAAGAGGAAAGAGACTGATGAGCATAGTCTTAAACCTGCTGGGCATGGCACTGATACTGGCCCTGCTCTACGCGCTTTGCGCGCAGCGGCGCGCCATACGCTGGTCCACCATCCTCAAGGCACTGGCCGCACAGTTTGTTTTGGCGCTCATCATCCTCAAGGTACCGGCGGGGGTGGCGATCATCGAGGCCATCTCCGATGTCATACAGCGCCTGTTTAATTTCAGCCATGACGGCATCAGTTTTGTGTTCGGACCGCTGCTGGATACCGCCCACTACGGTTTTATCTTCATCATTCAGGTGCTCTGTCCCTTAATTTTCCTGGGTGCCTTCATCAATATCCTCAACTACCTGGGGATACTGCGGATGCTGATTTTGCTCTTGGGCACAGCCGTAGGCAAGATTGCCGGCACCTCCAGAGTCGAGAGCTTTATCTGCGTGGCCAATATGTTCTTGGGCCAGACCGAGTCGCCGCTGTTGATTGCCAAATACCTTAAGGCCATGACGCGCAGCGAGATGTTTATCGTGGTGGTGGCCGGCATGGGCAGCATGTCAGTCTCCATCTTAGGCGGCTACAGCGCCATGGGCATTCCCATGCCCTATCTCATCACCGCCTGCACCCTGGTACCCTTCGGGGCCATCGTGATGGGTAAATTGATCTTCCCCGAAACTGAGACCACCGCGGTGACAGAGCTGGAGTTTGAGCGTAAGAGCTACGGCATCAATCTGATTGACGCCTTGGGCAACGGGGCCATGGAGGGACTTAAGCTGGTCATGGCCATCGCCGCCTCCTTGGTGGCCATCGTCGCCATCATCGCCCTGGTAAACGGTCTGCTCTCGCCTTTGGGGATCAGGCTGGAGGATATCTTCGCCGTCGTGTTCTACCCACTGGCGTATCTTTTGGGCATTGCCGAGGATGTAAGAGGCTTTGCCGCCGAACTCTTGGGCTGCAAACTGGTGTTAAACGAGTTCGTGGCCTTTGATAAGTTAGTGCCCATGCTGGCGCAGCTTGATCAGCGCACCCAGGCCATGCTGTGTGTGGCCATCGGCGGCTTTGCCAATATAGGCAGCATGGCCATCTGTCTCTCCTCTATCGGGACTTTATGCCCGGGTAAACGAGAAGATCTGGCCAAAATCATCGTCAGGGCTCTGGTGGCGGCTTTCTGCCTTAACCTTTTCAATGCCTTTCTCACCGGGATCATTCTGGCGTTTTAGGCCCGGCCGCAGCGCCGGCACCGTAGTGTGCGCGTGAGCGCAGAATAGGTGTATGAGGCAGCCTGGGGTGGATTTTTCAAGGCATAATGGTGAAAATTGCGGCCTGCCCAACACTGCTTGCAGATAACATATTAAATTTACAGCGAATTTAGCATGATGTTCTGTGCTTCTTTTTGGGTATAATGGCGCTGTGGCAGTAAAGACCCATACAAAAAAACGGCAGATCTGAATTAGGGTAATTCAAACCCGCCGCTCAAGGGACTTCATATGATATATATCCCTTTGACTGCCACACTCTCCCCAAAGTTCCTTATAATCCCCGACTCAAACGGCATTTTTGCGGCATAAGCGGCCTTTTTGGCCGGCGCTTATCTCACCTTGATCTGCCAGCTGCGAGATCAGCGCAAATGCTCCTTGAAAAAGCCCTGCAGCCTGTCGAGCGCCTGCGTGACATAAGGCTCCTTGTAGTAGAGCTCAATGTGCGTGGCGCCCTCAATGAGGCACAATTGAGAGTACTCCTTAACCTTGAGGTGGGCCTCCTCGGAGAAATAACGCGTGCCGGCCTGGGTCCCGGCGATAAACAGCATGGGCCTGGGGGCGCACATCTGCACCTGCGCCAGCGCGGTGTAGGTAAGAATGGAGTCCATGCGCGAGAACATGAGTTTATTGACCGAGCGCGGGTGTTTGGCCGGCGAGACCCGGTAGTACTCATAGCCCTCCCAATAATCACGGGCCAGTCCCACCGTCTCCTGCTCGGTAGGTGTTGGTTATTACAAGATCGATCGCATAGCGGACAGTAAGATCGATCTCATTCCTCTTTTGCAAAACCATCCCTTTTTGCAATTTTCAAATTGGCGTTTAGCCGCCTGAATCCCTCCCTCAAATCGTACGGACTGTACTCG
>JAFUGP010000045.1 GCA_017469335.1 Succinivibrio sp.
AAAGGAGCGATATCAGAAACACAGGCCCATGATCAAAAATCTAGGCCTTCGAAAGATTGGAAGATGTGGATTTTAGATATGCTGGTTTACAGCACTAGGGAAAGTGCTAATTCCTAAAAAATACTGCACAATGTCGGGTAAACTCTTTACGGTACAATAAAAGAACTGCTGCAAACTTGGCATCCGACATCAGTCAATCGCCTGCTGTCCGTCACGACAAAAATATACCACTTTGTACTAATATTTTAACTACAGTTTCTAAATCACCAACTCAGATCACAAAACAGCAGATCCGGTAACCTGCGGATGCAGTTGCAAGGCAGAGGCAAACTTAATAAATCACACCGGTTAAAACCGCTGCGTCTCATAAGTCTGCCTGCGTCACTTCGCATATTGAAGTGACGTCCTCCGACCTAGGCCGATTTCACCCAGGCCGCCTTTACGCCGCACGGCAGAAGGCAGATTTTTACGCCTGCCATAGCCGCCCCGTCAGCTCTCCCTTCAAGTCCGCCCGCCGGGCGAGCGGTACCAAGCTGCCAGAGGGGGCCGCTTACCTTCAAGTTGCGCCTGCCATGGACGGTGACAGGTAAAGCGCAGCCATGTGTACTGTCCCCCGGAGGCTTTCTACCAGACCGGGAATAAAGCAGATCAAGACCCGTGACTGCGGCAGGACCATTGCCAAATTCACCTTGGTACGTGTCGTCACGGGGTGCGCCATTGAAGGTCACAAAAAGTGCTCACCCGCCGCATGGACTGACCGTGCGGCAAAGTGGTTTGACCGCACGGGTGAGTTTTCCGTTTGCAGCGGATCTACCCCTGGTCTCAACCCCGCGCTCTTACGGCCTGTGATCCGGCACCGCCTGCGGCAACTCATCTTTTTGTCCTGCCTGCGGACACTGACATGCTATGATCTGCGGCAAAGACGCAGTGCCGGCTGCTTAAGAGGAGCGGTGCCCGGGCTTGGCTCCCACCCTGTGTCCCGGTTTAACTTACGACAAAGAGCGCTTTACGCCCACCGCCACGGCACTCCTGCGCCGGGACTTACAGCCGCCGCAAACGATGATCGTTCATGAGCGTTCTTGAGCGGTATTGTGTTGTCCTGAGTTGTCCTGAGTTGTCCTGAGCTGTCTTAAGTGTCTCAGGTTGGCTTTGCACCGCTGACTCTGAGTACGGCAAACCCCGGAGAGCAAGTCTCAGGCAGTCTGCCGGGTGACTGCGCTCTCTCCGGCAGCTTAAGGTTTAGGCTCAAAGGTGCGGGCATAGCGCTGATCGGAGCAACTATAAATGAGTGTCGTACGGCAGTGTTCAGGCGGTCTTGAGGTAACGGCCCGGGGCTTGTATGGGTGCCCCTTAGGGAGTTTTGATGAATTTTAAGGTACATATCCGGGATCTCCAAGATGCCGTCGCCAAGCTGAAGCAGGCGGCCGAACATCTGGAGGGCGGCTACAGTTTATTTTACAGACCTGAGGGGGTAAATTCCCGACGGATCCTGTTGAGCCTGCGCGATGATGTGCTCACTTTGCGAGTAAGCGATGACAGCGCGGAGGTTTTTATCTCCCTGCAGGTAGAGCCGCTGAACAGCACTGCAACCACGGCACTGATGGTGGATACCTACGAACTGCAGAATGAGCTGAAAGCTTTTGCCCCCGACGAGATCATAACCTTAAGCACGGGTGAGCCTGACTTGCGGCGTAAGTCAGATCACGAACAGCAGATCCCGCTGCACGCGCCGTTCCGTCCCCGCCTGTTTATGAAAGGCCGTGAGCGCAGGGCTGACATAGAACGCTTTGAACCCGTGAATGCCCTGTGGCCTGATGAGGTGATAGAGCACCGGCTGAGCATCAGCGAGCGCAACTTACACTCTCTGCTGCAGCACACCTTGTTCTGTACCGATCCCAAGGATTACCGCGACCTTTTCAGATGCCTGCACCTTAAGATAGACCACGAGCAGCCGCAGATCCTGCGCTGCACCGCCACGGACGGCTTTAAGCTGGCAGATCTGCGGACTGCCTTGGAAGCCCCCGAGCGCAGCGCCGAGGATTGGCAAGCCGCGGTCTACCCCAAGGCGGGGGAGCTGCTGCTGGAGCTTTTGGACGCAAATTCAGATCAGAGCGTGAGTTTGCAGCTCTCAACTAACGTGTTCGGCGCCGTTCTGCCCGGCGGCAGAATCAGATGCAAGGCAGGCAACGGCACCTGTCCTGACTTAAGCTCGATGTTCCCCGCTCGCAGAGTAGAGCTCAGAGCAAATCCCAAAACCCTCAAGAGCTATGCCGGCAAGGCACTGCGCCGTGACAGCACCCGCCCCAGGCAGCTGCGCCTGCTCTTTACTGCCGCAGGCGATTTAACGCCCGACGGCAACGATATCGCCGAGACTGCCCTCAAAAGACCCGAGCTTGCCAACTTTGAGGAGCCGGACTGGATCAAGGCAACCTTAAGGGCCATAGTCATGCCTCCTCAGAGTGAGCAGGCCCCCGCTGAGGCTGTGAAGTCCGACGGCGCCCTGTTCTTTGAATTCATCAACTCCTCAAAACAAAACTGCCGTCTTAAGGCAGAGTGTTCTTACTATGACGGCGCTACCCACCGTCTCGTGCTCAGCCCCTACACCGTGCAGGAAATCTTAGGGGCATTGTCTGACTGTGAGCAGGTGAGCCTTTACTATGATCCTAAGGTGCGCAGTTCGGTCCTCATCTCCCCCTATGATCCCGACCACACCCGGCCCATGACGATAAGCTATGTGATAAGCACCGCCCGCAACGCTTACTAGCACGACGGCAGGCCCGGCTGCCGGTGCCGGTGCCTGCTCAATGCCGCTTGACTTTAAGCCGCTTGAGTTCGGTCGCTGCCGCGATGAGGGCCTTCATGGCTTCTTTTCTTTTATTCATCAGGTCAGTGGAGCTTTTCATTGTCTCTGATTGTTCCTGCAAGGCAGCTTTGAGTTTTTCCTGAACGGGAAGTTCTGCGCTTAAGGTAGTGTTTTGGGCTGCGAGCAGCTCAGCTCTCGCCTCCAAGGCGTCATTTTTGGCATTTTGCCTCTTTAAAGCTCTGTCAAGGGCGGCTTTATCGGCACTCAACTCACCTTCTTCAGCGCAGCCGTCAGCACTGCTGTCTTGCAGCGTGGTGATTTTGGTCTGCAGCACTGCGTCCTCGGCATCATACGCAGCGATCCTGACCTCCAACAGGGCGATTTCAGCCTGACATTCAGCGATTATGATATCAAGCTCGGCTATTTTGTCAGCAAGATCGGTAAGTTCAGCGTCATACGCAGCGATTTGTGCTTCAAGTTGGGTGATCTCCGCCATCAATCTGTGTTTTTCCTGGTTCATTGGCTTGTTGTTCCTACTTACACGTCCTACACATCTGAGGATAATGCCGCTTGATGTGAGACAGGGATATATATCGTCCGGCCGCAGGACGAGGTGCCGAACGCGTCAATCAAGTGGATGTCAGTGAGTCTCGCCCATAGTGTGTGCAGGCACCCAGACAGTAAAGCTTAAGCGTTGCTCTGTCACAGCTCCGGTTCTTGCGGCCACCGCATTCCATGCTCCAGACCATAATTTTGGGCAATTAATACCGCCATTCTCTAATGTTATCGGCTGTGATAAGTGCCTGCCCGACGGCGGTTGGGCAGGACGATGTGATCAATCTGTCTTGGTGATTTCCTGCTTTTGCGCCGGGAGTGGGAGGCCACATGAGCCCCAACCGCACAGTCTGTAACCTGAAACTTACTGCGGCAGATCGCCAAAGCGGCTTATGTATTCGTTGAGTTTCTGTTCCAGATCATCAGCACGCTTATTGGCGGCATCGGCACTCTTCTTGGCGGCATCGGCACTCTTCTTGGCGGCATCTCTCTCCTTTTGCATCTGTGCGGCGCGGAGATTGGCCGCGTCCAGATCAACCCGCGCCATCTCGTAACCTTGCTCTCTGCCCCTTTCCTCAGAGGCGGCGAATAAGTCAATCATGGTGATCTCCTTGTTGTTCTTGCGTGCGGCGATATCCGATACACGCTCCAAGTATTTCTTACGTTTCTTCTTTCGCTTCCACGACAGCAGCGCCAGCAACCGGGCAGTCTCCATAAAATGCACCAGCGAGTGATCTGACATAATAGGCTCACCGTGCAGTCTTTTGCCGCGCAGACTCAGCGCTACCGCCCTCAGATCGGGGTGCAACAGTTCTATTTGCCGATCTGAGAGAAATGCCATGTCAATCACATGCAAAGGACCGTAATCTGGAAGCAGTTTCCACAGAGGGCCACAAGCCTGTTTAATCTTTTCCGGCGTCTTGGCAAGGTACTCGTGCAACCAACGCGGAGAGCCCCTGCGTTTCAGGGAAAAATTCAACGCAACCGTGAGTACCGGATAGCGATAGTTTTTCTTCTTACGCTTTGCATTCTTTTTCTTTTTCTTTTGATTTTTCTTAGCTTTATCATATTGTTCTATATACGATGAGGAGTCATAACCCATGACGCGCATCACCATGCGCGGATCAGACACGCTTTGATGCTCAATGCCCAGAAGCGCAATCTTAATGCCGGCACGAACCCATAATTTGCAGACATCACGCGCCTGTTCCTTTAGCTCGTCATCAAGCCCATGGACAGAAAAGGTTTTTGCGTTCTGCAACTCTGCAGGATTTACAGTCTGTTCACCGTCACACAACAGAACATTCACAACGCTGGCAAAAACATCCGAGTACCACAAAAGTGCCCGGCTGGCTTTGTCTTTGGATTTGTTCTTGCCGTCAGCAGTATTTTGATTTTCAGTTACCTCACCCGTTGGGTTCTGAACGCTCTTGGCTCCATCCTTTTTATTCATTCACTATCTACCGTTTATTATAGGTCAGCTCTGGCCTCTTTGCTTTGACTTATGTCATTATACCCTAAAAACATTTAAATGTAAACACTTGTAGTATAAACACTTACTATTACGCCTAAAACGCTTTATTTATCATGTTATACGTGATTTAACATGTCAACATGAAAAACCCAAAATAATCTCTGACACGTACATGAGTATCTCATCCCCGTTAGACTTTTAATCTTTTGAACAAAATGCAGACTGTACTTACCGGTTTGTCGATTCCCAATAAAAGCCTGAAGGGGTCAACAGTCTGCTGTACGCCCCGCAGAGAGATAACTTTTAAACGCGGTGATAAAAACTGCCTCTCCAATTGTCACTTACTTTCCGCCTGAGCTTTGGCAATTACCAAAATAAAGCCGGCCCACCCTGCGGCAGGCCGGTAGCGGCTTTTATATGTCTGTACGAAAGTCAGGCAGTTACCTGAACAGATCTTGGTGTTCCCGGCCAGCCATCAAAAACTTACTGCTCTTTGAAGGCGGCCTTACGGTCATTACTCTCAGTCCTTAATTAAAGGCCAAGACCAAATCTGAGCAGACCTGAGCAGGCCTGAGCAGGTCTGCGTGGCAGGCGCTCAGGCGCGCTCTCAGGTTCAGGTTTGAACTAAAGCCTGAGCTCACTTTCCGCATCAAAGACATTGAGATGACCCAGATCAAAGAAGAGATCCCGAAGCTCGCCGTTTTGAATGTCGATGTTGGCCTCTAATTTGGCTCTGACGCTCTGCCCCAGATAATCAAGCTCGGCTAAGGTCTCAGAGCCGGTCTTCTCAAAGGCCACCACGCGCATCTGCGCCTTGAAGCCGTTCGCCGCCGGAGGTGCTGCCAGCACATGCTCGGGCCTGACGCCTAACAGCACTTTCTGCCCCACCTGCACCTGTGCGGTAAACTTATAGTTATCAAGCGGGATCGCTGTGCCGGCGATGTCCACCTGCCAGCTGCCGCCTGACTGCTTTAAGGTACCCTCCAGGATATTGATAAGCGGGGTACCCACGAAGCGGGCCACGAACACATTGGCCGGCTGATTGTAAATCTCATAGGGTGCGGCTATCTGCTGCGGTTTGCCCTTGTTGAAGACCACAATCTTGGTGGCCAGCGTCATGGCCTCAATTTGGTCATGGGTCACGTAGATGATGGTCGAATCCAAAGAGGCGTGCAGCTTCTTGAGCTCAAGGCGCATCTCCGATCTCAGTTTGGCGTCCAGATTGGAGAGCGGCTCGTCAAACAAAAAAACCTTAGGCTGATGCACCAACGCCCGGCCGATGGCCACGCGCTGGCGCTGACCGCCGGATAACTGCGCGGGGGTACGCTCCAGCAAATGCCCGATCTGCAGCATGTTGGCCACATCGCGCACCAAAGTTTTGATCTCCTCTGCCGGACGCTTGTTGATTTTAAGGCCAAAGCCGATGTTCTCCTCCACCGTCATGTGCGGGAAGAGCGCGTAGGACTGAAAGACCATGGCGATATCGCGGTCTTTGGGATCGGCCAAGGTCACGTCCTTGCCGCCGATGATGATCTGTCCGGAGGTGACATCCTCCAGTCCGGCGATGAGGCGCAACAGCGTGGACTTGCCGCACCCGGAGGGGCCTAACAGCACGGTAAAGCCCCCGGCCTCCATGGTCAGATCGATGTCGTTTAAGATGACGTTCTTGCCAAAGGTCTTGTTGAGTTTTTTAACTTCCACTGAGTACATGATGAAATCCTCTTGTAGCGTTGATACCAAAAAATCTCTGTATAAGGCAACCTCAAAAGCGCAGCGCGCTGCCCGCAAGCTTTAAGTCTCGCTGAGCGAGGCCAGGCGCTCTGAGGCCTCAATTAAGGCGCGGACATTGTGATATGGGCACTTCCAGGGCTCCACTTTGGGGCACTGCGGGTAAGGTTTGCCGTAGCGGTCGACCTTCCAGTACCACTCCCCGTTGTCGCGATCCTTTAACTGCGCCAGGATCACCGAGAACACCCGCTGCGCGCTGTCCATAAAGATCTGCTCGCGCTCTTTTTGGTAGGCGTTCAAATACCCCACCAAAGCCTCGGCCTGCACCCACCAGATGCGATCGCAGTCAATCAGGTGTCCCTCGCGCAGCTCGTTGAAGACCCCGCCGTCCTTATCGATGGCCTGCGCGGCGTTGACCTGCGCCATGGTGAGGGTTTTTTGGAACACGCGCGCCCGGAAAGCCTCGTCGCGGCACTGCAGGGCGGCTTTGTCAATAAGCCAGGTACCCTCGATGTCGTGCCCGAAGGACACATCATGGGAGACGCACTGCCAGTCACGTTTGAAAAAGAGTCCGAAGTGCATGCTGTCGTTGACCACCTTGTCGCACAAAAGTTCGATAAGGCCGCGCAGCTGCTGCTCTACCTTGCTGTTGGCGCGGGCCTGCTGCAGCTTGGTGTAGGCTTCCATGATATGCAGATGGGTGTTCATGGATTTTTCGGCCAAAACCCCCTCGGCGGTATCACATACCAGGGTATTCTCGATGGGCTTCCAGCTGACGTCAAAGGCCTCGCGATAACCGCCGAACACACTGTCAAAGGCGTGCTCCTCGATGAGGTCAAACAGCTCAAAAGCCAAAGTGAGCGCGCTCTCGTCGCCGCAGGCGAGGTAATACTCGGAGAGAGCGTAGATGACAAAGCCCTGATTGTAGATGTGCTTTTGGCTGTCCGCCACCTTGCCCTGGGCATCGAGCAGCCAGTACACCCCGCCGTGCTCTTGATCAAGCGCAGGTCCCGTCAGAAACTCATGGCAGTGCCGGGCTGCCTCAAGGTAGCGCTCATCGCCAAAGGCGCGGTAGCCCCGCGAGAAGGCCCAGAGAATGCGGGCATGCAGCAGCACCCCCTTAGGCTCCTCGGTGGCGATCACTCCCTGAAAATCGGCCCTGGAGAAAAAGCCGCCGCGTTTTTTATCCTGCAAGGTGAGCCAATAGTCCAACAAGGAGCGGGCCTCGGCCTCACACTTGCTTTTAAATTCCTGCAAATTCAACATCAAATACTCCTAAATCTCAGCTGCAGACAGGTAAGTTCCGGTAGTGCCCAACCTGCCTTAATCCGCTCTGTGCCCGTCGCTGCATACTCAATGGGTGTGCCCGTCAGAGGGGCTGCACCTTAAGCTCAGGGTGCGTGTACCATAACAGTCCCACCGTGGTGAACAGCACCGGGGTGAGCCCCACAAAGAGCGCCAGCAGCGGCAGCGCGCTCTCGGTGAGCGCCACCGTCAGGGTGCAAATCAAGGTAAGTACCAGCACCCGGCCCTGCCCCAAAAGAATGAGGCCGTTTTTAAGCGCAGCACCAAGGCTGCCCGCGGCATAGATGCTCTGCCCTACCAGGGCGCTGTAGCACCACAGAGCCAAAAACACTCCCAAAGGCAGCAGGGCCAAAGAGGCGGTGGCAAGCAACGTGTCCTTGGTATGCTGCGCGAGCGCGCAGTACCAGAAGGCCGCGAAGGCAGGCACAAGCAGCGTAAGTCCCAAGGCATTGGCGCGGACAAACTCCGCCCGGTAGACCTGCCATAACTGCCCTGCACTTACACTGTGCTGACCGTTTAGGTAGCGGCGCAGCATCAGACACACCGTAACCGTGGCCGGGCACAGGCCAAAGAGCAGCCCGCCTGAGAGTGTGAGTACCAAGAAGGCGGTATTAAGCCACCACAGGCGGCACAACCAGTTGCAGAACAGCTCAAGCGGGGTTGAACCTGACATACTGCGCTCCTTTTAGTCTTCTCTTCACGGCCACTTGGGCCAAACTTACAGTAACCTTACCTGAGCTTTGCTCTAGCCTTTGACCGCGCCGTTGGTCACACCGGCGAAGATCTGCTTTTGCAACAGCAAGAACACCACGATGGAGGGAATGAGGATGATGATCACACCCGCCGAGATGGTGGTCCATTCGGTGCCGAACACCGAGGTGAACTTATACAGCGCCGTGGAGACCGTGACCTGACTCTCGGAGGTTAAGTACAGCAACGGGAAGTAGAAGTCGTTGTAGATGAAGATGGTCCTCAAGATCACCACCGTGGCGATGGCCGGCTTGAGCAGCGGCAGGATGATCTTCCAGTAGATCTGCCAGTAGGTCGCCCCCTCAATCTTGGCGGCCTCGTCAAGCTCGGTGGGGATACCCTTCATGAACTGCAAAAACACGTAGATCATCACCACGTCGGCGCCGATATACAGCAGCACCACCGAGCCCTTGTGATCGATGAGACCCAAGAACTTCAAGATCTCAAAGGTCGCCACCTGCGTGGTGATGGCCGGGATGATCATGGCGAACAGATAGGCCGCAATGATGGCTTTTTTGAGCTTGAACTCAAAGCGCGAGAGCACGTAGGCCACCATGGTGCCGAAGAGCACGGTCAGGCACAGCGAGATGATGAGGATGATGCCGGTATTGGCAAAAGCCAATCCCAGATTGCCGCGCTCAAACACCGCCAGATAGTTGTCAAAGTTCAAGAAGGACTCCGGCAGGCCTACCTTGGAGGTGTTGTAGTACTCATCTAAGGTCTTGAAGGAGGCCATGAGCACGCAGTAAGGCGGAATGAGCACCGCAAGGGCCGCCACTATCAGGGTCAGGTACTTGACCCCCATCCAGAACACCCAACGAGGATCGTGCAGCTTTCTTTTGAGACGCTCCAAGTCGGTGCGACGCTGCGCGGCGGCCACCTTGTCCATCAGGGCCTTTTCTTCAGCGGTCAATGCATTAGCGGACATGTTTTTTCTCCTTGAACAGCAGGTTCTGCACCACCATGAGCACCACGATCATCACCAACAAAACCACCGACATCGCCGAAGCCATGCCGAAACTGTTGAAGTTGAAGGCGGTCTGGATCACCGACATGATGAAGGTCTGAGTGCCGTTGGCGCCCTTGGTGATGACCTGCGGAATGTCAAACACCGACAGCGAGCCCACAAAGGCCAGCAGCGCCTGCAATCCCAGCACCATCTTGATGGAGGGGAAGGTAATGAATCTAAACTGCTGCCACTCAGAGGCCCCCTCGATGCGCGCCGCCTCATACTGATCCTGCGGAATGGACTGCAGCACCCCGTAAAAGAGGATGAGGTTAAAGCCTAAGGAATTGTCCCGAAATAAGACTTAAGACTTCTGAGGTCTGATTATGTAGTTCCATTGAGGGTGCGGTCCACCGAATTTTATCCTGAGATTGTCCATAACTTCCTGGTCTACTTTGATGCCCTTACGGTATATCTTGCCGCCGTCATAC
>JAFUGP010000046.1 GCA_017469335.1 Succinivibrio sp.
CCGGGAGTCCGTGATGACGTTGTTTAAGTACTGCAGATTGGCCGGGAGCTGGCGGTCACTTTGTTGCAGAACATTAAGGTAAGGCAAAAACAAATCGCCCATGAGTTGCAGGGCTTTCTGCAGAGCCTTTTCGTAGGTCGGGCCTGAGATGGTCTTCAGGGAGATGAGAATTACCGGATAACGGCCTAAATGCCGGTTGCAGAACTCTTTATCCTCAGAGATGGCAAGCCCCTGAAAGAGCCTCTGGGCACGGGAGCGGTCCTCGGGATTTTCATAGTTGAGCTCAAAGAAGTTCTTGAGCATGCTCAAAGTGAGAGTCTTGCCAAAACGCCTGGGGCGGGTAAAGAGCAGTACTTTGTCTATAGTGGACTTACCATCGGCCTTGATATGCTGAGCGTAGATTTCTTTTAAATGGGCAGTCTTGTCGATATAGATGCCGCCATCCTCATACAACTCGCCAAAATTTTCCAGACCGCTGTTGGTAAGTTCGTTGTGTGTATTCATGAGATACGTCCTTTAATCTTCCGCTCGGCACCGTAAAGCATAGTCCCACTCGTGAGCTCGAGTTCACACGCATTAATTCAACACGTTATCTCTCGCCATAACGCTGTAAGGTAACGGCAGATGCACCAAGCAGTTTTCCTGTTTCTTCTTCCCGATGGCTTTGAGAAGCACCAAACTTTATCTACCGTTCCCAAAAAGTACCATCCTAACTGTTGGCAACATCGTTACTCAAGGCATCGAGATCGGCCAGCAGTTGCTCCAGAGAATCCTCGTCATCATCCTGAATCAAACTGGGCAGCATGCCGTCACTGTCATCATCGTCCAACAGATCCTGCACCTCCTGCCTGGTCTTGACACGCAATTTAGGATCCAAGGACGGCGAACCGAAACAATCGCGCAACAGTTCTTCATCTCTTCTTACCACCTCAAAGGGCGAAGGAAGTTTCGGCCATTTGTCCTCCACGTATAAAGAACTGTCGTCAAACTCTGCCGCCAATCCCCGCAGCACCCCTAGGGCTATGGCGCAGGCCGCGTCCACCTGACCACTTTGCTGAAGTTTCTCGCCGATGCCCAGATATCGCTCGCACTCAGGCAGAAGTATCGGCCAGTTGGGACAGCCGTAACGCCATTTGCTCCCCTCGTATTGAGGTGTTTCGGCAAAGAATTTGTCAATCTCGTCTGCGTACGCCTCGGCACTCTTGTTTTGCTGTTCTGCCTGGGCATAACGCAGTAACTCCGCGGCAAAATTCTGATGTTCTGCTGCGTATACGCGCAACAACTGCTGCAATCTCTCAAGGTTGCATTGTCCCAACAGCTCCTCCAGGGGATCTGCTGCATGTTTTGCCTCGGCTGAGGATATTCTGCTCATGTTCTACTCCAATGGCCATCCAGGCAATTAGCCCGGTTTGACAGTTGTTTTGTGACCAGTCTGCGGCACCTGGACTCAACGGGCTACGTTGCCGTCGGTGACCCGCTCCAATTCCTTGATGACGATCTCCAATCGCTGATTTCTCATGTAGCGATCAACGCTCAGAACATAGGCCAGTCTTACGGTCATACCCTCCTTGAGATCGGCAAATTCATCTGAGGCACGGTACATAACCGCCTGCATGCTCGCTCCAGAGGGAGTATACAGTCCCAGTCTGAGCAGTTTCCCGCCCTGACGGCCGGTCATGAGGTAAGCGCTGCGAATGACAAAAGTGCCATCGAAAACCGGCTCAGGAAAGGCGCTGCCCCAGGGTCCCGCTTCCTCCAGCTCACAGGCAAACTCCAGATTGCGGCAGCTCTCCGGCAACTCTCCGTCGGTATACAGCTCATCATCCCCGCAGCGCGGGGCCTTGGCGACCTTTTCGCACAACAGCTCATCAAACAGTTCCAGGTTCTCCCGCAGCAGAGAAACTCCAGCCGCCATGGCATGTCCGCCGTAGCGTACCAACAAGGTGGGGTTTTCCTCATCCAGCTCACCTAAGATATCCGACAGCGAACACCCGGGCACCGAGCGTCCCGATCCCTGCAGTTCGCTTCCCTCCTCATCTGCTCCGCTGAAGACAAACACCGGTAAGTTGAGCTGCTCTCTGACCCGTCCGGCAATAAGCCCCAGGATACCGGTAAGCCACTGCGGCCCGTAAAGCACCACCACCTGTTTGCCCAACTGGGTCTTCGCTGCGGTAAGAGCCTCCCTTAAGGCCACACGCTCAAAGTCACCTCGTCTGCGGTTGCACATATCAAGGGACTGCGCAAGTTCCAGGGCGCGTTGCGCATCATCGCACAATAACAGCTCGATGGCAGGATTGGCGCCCTGCAGCTTTAGTCTGCCCGGGGCATTTAACCTCGGACACATCGCAAAGGCCACATCATGCGCCGTCAAAGCAGGCAGTGAAAGACGACAGATACGCGCCAGGGCCAAAATACCCTGTTGCGCCCGGCCCTGTCTTATCTGCATAAGACCGTTTTTGACCAAACGTCGGTTATTGGCATCCAGAGGGACCACGTCACCGATAGTGCCCAATGCCACCAGATCAAGAAAATCGCTCAGTTTGGGCAGACTGCGCCGTTCAAACCAACCGCTATCTCGCAGTACAGCTCTCACGGCACAAAGCACGTAAAACAGTACGCCGGCCCCGCACAGATTGGAGGAAGGGAATTGATCGCCGCTTTGTTTGGGATCGACAATGGCTTGCGCCTGTGGCAGGGTGCTCTGGCACTCGTGATGGTCGGTGATGACCAGTTTGATTCCCGCCTTGAGCGCTGACTGCGCCGCCTGATGGCAGCTTATGCCGTTATCCACCGTGATGATGAGTTTGACGCCCTCTGAAATCGCCCGTTGTACTACCTCCTCGGAGAGGCCGTACCCGCCTTCATAACGCGAGGGCACACTGAAACTGACCTTGGCGGCGCCGAAAGCGCGCAGAATTTTCACCCCCAGGGCCGTACCGGTCAGACCGTCCACATCGTAATCACCGGCCACCAAAATCTGTTCGCCCTCACGCACTGCCGCAGCTATGACCTCTGCGGCCTTGTCAATGTTCTTGAGAGAGGCGTAATGCAACAGATCGGCGAGGGCGCATTTAAGCTCGACCGCATCTCGCACTCCGCGGCTGGCGAGGATCTGCCTGAGCACCGGATTTTCTACGTAGGCTTCAAGATGGGCGTCATCCACCCTTTCACGTCTTTTAATGGTTCTGCCCCTTTTCTTGCTCCAGACCACAGGCCCAGGCGACATCGCCACCTGTGCTACGCCATGATTTTGCGGTCCTAGATCCTGTTATGAGGAATGATTGGCGAGTAGTATTATAACTGAGCACGTCAGTATGACGCCTCACAGCTGATTTTCTATGAGCATTGGAGCGGTTTTATATGGGTATTATCCGGGCGGCGCTGGGCGCCACATTGGGCACACTGGCCGATCAGTGGAAAGATTATTTTTGCTGCGATGCCCTCGACAGCGAGACTTTGGTGGTCAAGGGCACCAAGGTGCTTTCGGGGCGGTCGGGCAACCGCTACGGCAGTGACAATATCATCAGTCAGGGCTCGGGGCTGGTGGTAAACGAAGGGCAGTGCGTCATGATAGTGGACCAGGGTGTGGTTACCGAGGTGGTGGCCGAGCCCGGGTACTTTACCTATGATTCCGATGCCGAGCCGAGCATCTTCGCCGGAGAGCTCAACGAGGAGCGACTGCGCGCCATCTTCGAGACCATGTGGCGGCGTTTTCAGTACGGCGGCGGCACCGGACGCGATCAGCGTGTCTACTTCTTCAACATGAAGGAAATAGTTGACAACAAGTTCGGCACGGCCGTGCCGGTGCCCTTCAGGGTGGTGGACCGCAATATCGGCCTGGACTTGGACGTTTCGCTGCGCTGCAACGGTTTATACTCCTTTAAGATCACCGACCCCATCTCCTTTTTTGCCAACGTCTGCGGCAACGTCAAAAGCGAATACCGGGTTGAGGAGTTGAGAGGACAGCTCAAAGCAGAATTCATCAGCGCCCTGCAACCTGCCCTGTCCAAACTCTCTGAATTGCAGATAAGGCCCTATGCTCTGCCCTCGCAGGTTGGTGAACTGTGCAAGGTCATGAACGCAGAACTCTCGGAAAAATGGACACAGCTGCGCGGGTTAAGCATAGTGTCGATTGCCATAAACTCCGTCACCCTGCCCGAGGATGACGCCAAAATCCTCAAGGATCTGCAACGCGGGGCGGCCATGCGCGATCCCGGCATGGCAGCGGCACAACTGGCTGCCGCCCAGGCCGCCGCCATGACTGCGGCGGCATCCAACAGCGCCGGCGCAGTAACCGGACTTATGGGAATGGGCATGGCGCAGCAATCAGGAGGTCTCAACGCAACCGAGCTGTTCAAGACCGCCGCGGCTCAGAGTAGCGCCAGCGCGTCCGGAGGAACTCAGAACAGCTGGCAGTGCAGTTGCGGCACGGTCAACCAGGGCAAGTTCTGCACCGAGTGCGGTAAGCCCAGGCCGGAGGGACAGAGCGGCTGGCGCTGTGAGTGCGGTGGCTACAATTTAGGCAAATTCTGTCAGTACTGCGGCAAACGCAAACCGGCCGACGCGCCGCTTTATGTCTGCGACAAATGCGGCTACAAGCCTCAGGATCCCTACCATCCGCCCAAGTTCTGCCCCGAATGCGGCGATCCTTTCACCGAGGATGACAGGGTTAACTGAGCGCGCCGAACTTAAATGAGCGGTCTATACCACTATAAGTGCCCTGCCTGCGGCGGCACGCTGGAGTTCGACAGCGCCACGCAGCGCATGAAGTGTCCTTACTGCGACACTGAGGTGGATATCGCCTCCCTGCGCGGTAAGGCAGAGCTAGGTGAGACTCAGTCCCAGGCTGGAACAGAAGATGCCGCGGAAGGCCAAACTTTCAGTGCGCAGGACAGTGCGCAGATGGATCTTTACGTCTGCCAAAGCTGCGGCGGCGAGATCATCGTCCCCAAGACCACCGGTGCCTCCAGCTGTCCTTTCTGCGGCAATCCTCAGATCATGCCACGCAAGTTCTCAGGAGCGCTTCGGCCTGACTTCATCGTGCCTTTCAAGCTTGACCAGAAAGCCGTACGCGAGAACTATCAGCGCCACCTGACCGGCAAACACTTTCTGCCCAAGGTCTTCAAGGACGAAAATCATTTCCGGGAGATCCGCGGCATTTATGTTCCCTACTGGCTCTTTGACAGCCAGGTACACGGTTCCTTCCGCTACCGGGGTGAGCGGATCCGCCGCTGGGAGGATGCCAACTTCTACTACACGGAACACCGCTACTACGACATCATCCGCGACGGCACCGTGGATTTTGCCGCAGTGCCGGTGGACGGCTCCAAGGTCATGGCCGACGACCTGCTTGAATCGCTGGAACCATTCTCTCCGGTCGATGCCGTGGAATTTGACGGTGCCTATCTCTCCGGATATGCCGCTCATCAGTATGATGTCACCAAAGAGGAGGCCAGACCGCGGGCTCTGGAGCGCATGACCAACACCACCGAGCGGGTGTTCATGAATACCGTACGCGGCTATGACAAGATCTACACCACCTCCTCTGAGGTGAGCTTTCACCAAAACCACACCCGTTATGTGCTCTATCCGGTGTGGTTGCTCAACACCTCCTGGCGGGGTGAGCGTTTCACCTTCGGCATGAACGCCCAGACCGGTCGTCTGGTCGGTAACCTGCCGCTCGACAAAAAAGCCTTCTACACCTGCTTTGCCCTGCTGACGTTAGTACTGTGGGTGGTCTATACTATAGGGATCTACGTCTTGCTGAGCACGGATTGGGAGGCGATGTGAACGGTGCCGAGGAGTTGGACTGGACCTTGGTGGTCATGCTGGCTCTGCCATTGGCAATCGGCACGGCATTTCTCATCGTCAAAGGTCTGGCCGCCTCACTGACCTCGGTGAGGGCACGCAGCTGCGCGGATGACTATGCCCAAAGCGACAGCTTAAAGCTCAGGGTAAGCGAGGATACGCTGGTGGACACCCGAATAGAGCGGCGGCCCAAACCGCGGGAGAACCAGAATCAGCGGCGCCGCTTCTGACCGTCCCCGGCAAAGGACGCAGAGCGCACAGTTTTTGAAATACAAACGCAAAGTGTTTGCGTGAGATATGCAGGAGATTAACAAATGACCGACATTTCCGTTCCAATTGAGCTCAAGGGCGTGGAGATCCCAGAGGAGAAGGTGCAGCAGGCTCTGAAGGAGATCGACTTCAAAGATCCCGCACTGACCGTCAACTACGGTACCCAGACCATGGGCGAGATCGCCAAGTTCGCCGATTCCATCTTAGGCAATGTGCGTGTCAAGGATTCAGGTGAGGTTGGACAGCATCTGAGCTCACTGCTTGAGCGGGTGCAGGAGATCAAAATCGAACAGATCACCAGGCAGGGCAAGAGCTTTTTGGAATATATCCCGATCATCGGCAGGTTCTTTAACAATGTCAAACGTACCATGAGCCAGTTTGACACGGTCTCCAATCAGATTGACGGCATCTCCACCAAACTGGAGGATGCTCAACTGGGGTTGCTCAAGGATATTGACGTGCTAGAACAGCTCTATGATCACAACGCTCAGTTCTACAGCGATCTCTCGGCCTATATCAAGGCCGGCGAACAGCGGCTCGAAACTGCCCGCAAAGAAGAATTGCCGGCACTGGAGGCAAAGGCCAAAGGCGCAGAGGATAACCTGGTGGCACAGGAACTGCGCGACTTTGTTGACAGCTTAAACCGCTTCGAGCGCCGTCTGCACGATCTCAAACTCTCACGTACCATCACATTGCAGACTGCCCCGCAGATCCGCATGATTCAGAGCAATGATCGTACTCTGGCCGAAAAGATCCAGACCAGTATTCTGGCCACCATCCCCATCTGGAAAAATCAGATGGTGCTGGCTTTGGCCATACACTCGCAACAGGGTGCGGCCAAGCTGCAAAAGGAGGTGGCCGATACCACCAATACCATGCTCAAGAAGAATGCCGAGATGCTGCAGAGTTCGACCATCGAAACCGCACGTGAGGTGGAAAGGGCAATTGTGGACGTGGATACCTTGAAGGAAGTGCAGGAAAAACTGCTCAATACCATTGAGGAGACCATCAACATCGCGCAAGAGGGCCGTGAGCGCCGACAGGCCACCGAGAAAGAACTCCAGCAGATGGAGCAGGATCTGCGCACCCGCCTGACCGATCTGGCCGCCAAGAGCCGTCAGAACGCCATAGAGGGTGCCCGCGGCACGACCAAACAGGCTTGATTATCAAGCAGCACGCAGGGTTCTGTTAACTCAGGGCCCTGCGCTTTTGTGTGTGAGTGACGCACTTCTGACTTGTGCAATAGAGGTAGTTATGGCCGAACACGAACAGAAAAAGGGCTCAGTCCAACCTACGCAGAACGTCAGCGACGAGACCTGGAATACAGCCAAACAGGTGGGCCGCAGGATCGGCTTTCATGGCGTGGCGCTGCTTATCGCGTTGTGTATCACCAGCGCCTCGGGGGCACTCAAGGCGCGCGGCATTGACGGTTACACTATCTTTCTTAGTGTCTACACGGGTCTTATCTGCCTCTTCCCCCGCGGTATCCGCTCCTCCCACACCTGGTATCTGCCCACCGGCACAGGAGTGCTGCAGTGGCTTTTTACCACAATTTCGGGCTTTCCCTGGCAGCTTGGTTTGCTCTTCGGCGGAGCACAGACTTATTTGCAGCGCCTAATTCAGTTCAAGGGTAAATTAGGCTTTGAATGGACGGCCGTTCCCATCCTGGCGCTCTCTTTGACGCTGACGTTGAACTATATTTATCCCATGGCATCGCTGCCGTGGTCAGCGTTGTTGTCAACCATGGTGATTTTGGGGGCACTGGGAGCATTTATCAACTTCTGTTACGGCAAAATCCGCGGCAGCAGCATTCGCCGCAACGAATTTGAACGCACCTTAAATCTGATTAGTTCCGTATCCTTTGACGAAAAGCTGAGCAAGGCACTGCGTACCGAACTTGCCACTTTCCTGAAAAGAGCCCGCACTTTCGCCGACGCGGCGGGTTTTAAGAGCGACGCAGGCCAGGAAATGTATGAGCGGATCTACTCATCCTGCCGCGACATCCTGGGATTTGCCCGCACCAAAACCGGTCACGGCACCGCCATCCCGCCCGATCTGCAGAGTTTAAGAAAGGCCGCTGGGTTCTCAAAATTCAGCGAAGACCTGATCCTGGAGCGCACCAAAGAACTTAACGAATACCTGGATCAAGAAGTACGCGCTCTTACCCCCGAGCAGGCCGTCAATGATGACTTAAGCGGTTTTGATGCCCAGGTAAAGGAACTGCTGCTCAAAAAGGACAGCCTCCCGCCCGACATGGGAGAGTCGCTGGAGAATCTATGCTTTAGTGCTTACAAAATTCTTAAGGAAATGCGCACCGATCCTCGCGATAAAGATCCCGGGCAGAAGTTTTTAAAGCGCTACCTGCCGGCTGCGGCCAAGATAGTGGACGAGCATCTGCGCCTGGGCTCAAAACAGGAGGGCAGTACCGAAGTCGAACGGGCCTTAAAACGCAGTCTGGAGGTCATGCAGCGCCTGGAGCAGGCATTTGCCAAACAGCATGAGGCCATGCTGCAAAATGACACCATCGAGTTTACTGCCGAACTCAATGCGTTGGATAACTTCATGAAGATGCAGGGGGTTTGACAAGCAAAATAGGAGATGCGGGCGACAGGCTACTCAGCTATGGCTGGGCATAGGATATTACGGCATGTATAACAAGGTCAACTTCACTGACAGTGTGTTACTGTTGTTGCCGTTGTGCCTGCTGGCCCTGTGCTCCTATGCACTCGATCAGAGGTTCTCCCACGAGATCTCCGAGGAGTTGCGTGAATTTTTGCTGCAGGCATCGCGGGCCATTTTGCCAGCTTTTATGGCCATGGCCACCGCCTTTCTCGTTCCCACCTCCAACCGCGGATTACAGCTGTGGGTGGTGGCGTTATGCTATACCCTGCTCTACTCCGCCGCCCGCTGGTGGTTTCCCAATCTGGTCTACTATCCCACCGCCTGTGTGATCTCCGCCGTCACCCCGGTGCTGCTGCTTCTGCCCGAACAAAACACCGGAACTTTGCCGGACCGGGAATTGCTGAACCCGGAGGCGAGACATTACAGTCTGGATAAGCTCAAGGAGCACCTGGGTATACTGGCCGGCATCATTCTGTTGCCTCTGATCACCTGCCTGCTCATGATGGCCATCGCCAGCCAGATTGAACGTC
Source organism: Succinivibrio sp. (assembly GCA_017469335.1). Classification (GTDB taxonomy): domain Bacteria; phylum Pseudomonadota; class Gammaproteobacteria; order Enterobacterales; family Succinivibrionaceae; genus Succinivibrio. The sequence continues at coordinate 9,231 of JAFUGP010000046.1, forward strand.
TGGTGGCTCTGACCTTCAATGACGGAGTGGAAGATGTAATTTTCGCCACCCTGGCCGCGCCGGCCTTTACTTCGCTGATGACATTGGGCTTCAACGGTGCCTTTTTCACCATGTCCACACTTGATCCCGCCGCATTGGTCATAGGTCACATTGCTGACAGTGCGATGCTCACCTGCCTGATTTCACTGCCAGCGGTGCTGTTGTGCAAGAGTCTGTTCTGTCAAGGTTCCTGGCGGCTGTTTACCGCGCTGATGGCCTTTTGTGCCCTGCTGGTCTCTCATGTCGGCACCTGCGTCTCGCTGGAGCTGGCGCTGGTCATGCTGTTTTTACCCGGTACTTTCTGCTCGCTGCTGGTCAGTTCGGCCCTGCTCTATCTGTGCTGCAGTGCTTTAAACTGTCCGGCTCTGACCAGCCTCACCACCCTCTACCGTCCCGATCTCATTCTCTACGAACAGGCTCTTACCGATCTGCGCGGCACCACCCTCTACTGCGCGCTGGCAGCTGCCCTGCTGCCTGTCTCGCTGATGTGTTTTTTGGAGCTAATACGCGGTACCAGACTTCTGCCGCTCAAGGTTGAGCACAAAACCCCCAATACTCCCAGTTATCCCATCTCCCGAGACGGCAGTGCCGATTTGCAGTCTTTTGTCCTGTTGCGCAGCCTGGGCGGGCTCAATAATCTCCGCGAAGTGTTCCGTCAGGGACGTGAACTGGTACTGAAAGTCGCAGATCTGCAGACCGTGTCCCTAAGCAGCGTGCAGACCATCTCCAATAGCCGGGTACGCCTGGACCACCAGAGCCTCTGCCTGATCTGTGATGTGGGGGAAAACTGCTATCTCATCGAAAAGCGTCTGCAAAACATGCTCAAAGACCGCAGCAGTGACGATAGGTACAGTCAGCCTTTCAACATCGGCTCCTATGTCAGGATCAGGGAACTTATCAACTCAACCGCCCAAGACTGAACGCTCGTGCAGCACTCAGGCGTCATATAATTGTGCTATCTTCTCAAGTAATTGGAATTTTCCGGCAGGATCCTGCCATAAGAGTTCTTAGATCCTATGCATTTTATTCTGGGACTGCTCAGTGCGGTCGCCCTGCTGGCCTACAGCGTATCCGTTACCAAAAATTCGGTTTTACGTGTTTGCGGTGCCTCGTTGGGCTCCATCTTAAACCGGGCCTTAAACTCCCGCTTCAAGTCTGTGCTGACAGGGCTGGGCACCACCATGCTGGTACAAAGCAGCACCGCCACTTCACTTTTAGTCTCCTCTTTTTTAAGCAAGGGCATATTAAGCCTGGGCACGGCCCTGGCCATCATGTTAGGCGCCGACCTGGGTACTGCTGTGATGGCCCGTCTGTTAACTTACGACCTCTCTTTGCTCTGTCCGCTGCTGCTCACCGTGGGCACCGCCTGCTATCTGATGGGCTCCGATCGACCCAAACTGCGCAACGGCGGCGGCATTATTCTGGGACTGGGGCTTATTTTGCTGGCACTGTCTCTGATAGTCAGTGCCACCAAGCCGGTTCTCAGTTCCGACCTCACCGCACTGCTGCTGCGTTCACTGACCGATCAGATAACCTTCAGCGTATTGCTGGGAGTTATGCTGGCAGTGATCTGCTACTCTTCCCTGGCAGCCGTACTGTTAACCTCCCTGCTGTCCACCTCAGGTTCCATTGAACCGGAAAGTGCCCTGGCTCTGGTAATTGGCAGCAATTTAGGCTCTTGCCTGCTGGAGATCATGGGCGCTCTGCGGCAGGGGCTGGCCGCGCGGCGGGTCATGCTGGGCAATACCCTCTTTAAGTGCGTGATCTCGGTGGTATGCCTGCCGCTGCTGCCTTTCATCGTCCGCCTGCAGGAGCAGACGCTGAGCTTAGGTGAGTTCGTCATCTGGTTTCACGTCGGCTTCAACACCCTGGTATGTGTGGCCATGCTGCCCCTGGTGGAGCAGTGCTCAAAGCTGTTGTATATCCTGCTGCCCGAGCAGGAAACCCTGCCGGATCCCAACAAGCCCAAACATCTTGACCGTAACGCTTACATGGATCCCGATCTGGCTTTGGCCAACGCCACCCGCGAGCTGTTAAGCCTCGGAGATTTTCTGCAGCAAATGCTGGGAAACTTAGGCAGCGTGGTCATGGTCCAGGGCACCCACTCCACTGCCAACCGCGATCTCAAGACACGTATCCGCAATATTTCAGCCGAGGTTAGCGATTACCTTTCCGGCATCAACTGCGACAGCGGCGCCCAGCGCAAGCGCATGCGTCTGTGTCTGCTGGCCTCGGTAAACTTAAGCGAGTGCTCACAGCTGGTCAACCAGATTGACAAGCGTCTGGACAGCATCAACCAGAACCTACCCACCGCTTTTTCCACGGAGGATCGCAACGAGGTGCTGGAAATCAGCCGCGGTTGTGCCCGCACGTTGGAACTGGCTTTGACTGCCTTTTTCACCAACGGCAAAGAACAGCGTCAGCACTACTTCGCGGGCCGTCAGGAGTTCCTGCAGCAGCTCAACCGCTTCAGCGATACCCATTTCAGCCATAAAGTACTCAAGCCAGGCCCTGATTTCAGATTCAACATGGCCATGTTGGAGGTTATGGAGCATTTCAGGCAGTTGTCGGTCATTTTCGACCCACTCTTTTCCAAGACAGCCGAATACGAAAAGGCCGAGAGCTGAAACGACAGGAGTACATATGATCAAGACAGCGGATCAGGACTGGCTTACCATCAAAGTCCTCACCAGTTCCGGCAAAGCTGATGAGGTCAGTACGCTGCTTGAAGAACTCGGTGCCATGGCGGTAACCTACGAGGATGCCGCAGACAGTCCCATTTTGGAACCGCTGCCCGGGGAGCGGAGGCTGTGGCCGCAGACCGTGGTCACCGGGCTGTGGGAACAGGGCCGCGACGGAACCTCTTTGCTTTTGGCTCTGAGGACCCGTCTGGGCGACAACATCCCCATCTCAGAAGTAAAGGTCCAGGACCAGAACTGGGTAAGAGCCTGGATGGATCAGTTCAAGCCCATAGCATGCGGGAACAGGCTGTGGATTTGTCCCAGCTGGTTGGAGGTGAAGGAGCCGCAAGCCGTGGTAGTCATGCTGGATCCGGGGCTGGCTTTTGGCAGCGGCAGCCACCCCACTACCTGGCTGTGCTTAAACGCACTGGATTCAATGGATCTGACCGGTCTGCGCGTGCTTGATTTTGGTTGCGGATCTGGGATCTTGGGGATCGCCGCGCTAAAGCTCGGGGCGCAAAGCTGTACAGGTGTGGATATCGACCCACAGGCTCTGCAGGCCTCACGCAGCAACGCCGAACGCAATCATATAGAGCGCTCCAGGCTCAAGCTTCGCTCAGACAGCACCAGTCTTAATGAAGTGTTCGCGCTCACCGTGGCCAACATACTGTTGGGTCCCCTCACTGATCTGGAAGGTGAGATAGCCCGTCTCACCGACCGAGGTGGCACCTTGCTGCTTTCCGGCCTGCTCAAAGAGCAATCACACACCGTCAGGCAGGCCTATGAAAAAGACTTTGAGTTTGTTGAACAAAAAGAGAGCGAGGATTGGGTTCTGTTAAGAGCCCTTAGACGCTGACAACCGTGCCCCTAGCTCCTCCTTCAACAGATTTACCCAGATCCAGAGCGCTTAATGCCAATTAGACGGCTACCGGACGTTATCATGGCTTTTTCTTTCTATTTCAAGTAGAATACAAAGCTTAGATCTTTTCGAGGAAGCACATCATGTCCACCATCAGACCGCGGGAGCGGCAAGCCATCATTCAGTCCCTGCGCGCCGGAGTGACTCCCCGCGTGGGCCTGGAGCGTATTCAGGTCGGCAGAGTAAACGAGGTAAATGCCCTTATCACCGATCTGGACAATATCAGCAATGGCGGCAGCGCCTTCAGGATAGTGATAGGAGACTTTGGCGCCGGCAAAAGTTTCTTTTTACAGCTGATCCGTTACATTGCCCTAAAAAAGGGCCTGGTGACGGTCAATGCCGATCTCTCACCTGATCGCAGACTTTACAGCCGCACCGGGCAGACCCGTAACCTCTTTAGGGAACTTACCGCCAACATGTCCACCCGAGCTCAGCCTGACGGCAATGCCGTGCTCTCCGTGGTGGAAAAATTTGTCGGCGAGCAGCAGCGCATCGCCCAGGAACAGGGAAAGGATCCCGAACAGATCATCAAACAGAGCTTAAACTCACTCTCTGAGATGGTGGACGGTTATGACTTCGCCAATGTGGTGGCCGCTTACTGGCGCGCCTACAATCTAGGTGATGAAAATCTCAAAAATGCGGCAGTGCGCTACTTAAGGGGTGAATATACCCTCCGCTCCGATGCCCGACGCGATCTAGGAGTGCACGCCATCATTGAAGATCATAATGTCTATGACCACTTAAAGCTTTGGGCACGTTTTGTCAGACTGGCCGGCTATCAGGGACTTTTGGTCAATCTCGATGAAATGGCCAATGTCTACAAACTATCCAACTCCCGCAGCCGCAATGCCTGTTACGAACAAATCCTGCACATGCTCAACAACTGCCTGCAGGGCTCTGTTGAAGGCATAGGCTTTCTGCTGGGAGGAACTCCCGATTTTATGTACGACGATCAGCGTGGGGTGTTCAGCTATGATGCGCTTAAAACCCGCCTGGCCGAGAACAGCTTTGCCAAGATCGCCGGAGTGACCGATTACAGCGCCACGGTTCTGCCCCTTAACAATCTCTCCCCCGAGGACATCTACGTACTGCTGCAGCGTATACGCTTGGTTTTCTGTCCTGATGATGAGACAAGGTTGCTAACTAACGATGCTCTGAAAGCGTTCTTGCTGCACTGCTCTCAGAACATCGGCGAGGCTTATTTCAGAACCCCGCGCAATACCATTAAATCCTTTGTGGATTTGCTGTCGGTACTGGACCAGAACCCGGCTTTGAAATGGGAAACTCTGATAGGTTCCATCAAAATCGAGCGCGAGGTTGACGGGGAAACGCTGACCACGCTTAAGGACAGCAGCGATGAGGCAGGAAGCAGTGATGGAGACGATGATGAGCTGGCCTCCTTTAAGCTCTGATAAACATGTCCAAATCTGAGAATTCGATGCACAATTTGCTGCATCCGTCGCTCCAAAAGTGGATCTACAATCAGGGCTGGCGGGATCTGCTGCCCATCCAGAAGGCCTCGCTTAAGGCCGTGCTGAAGGCCGATTCTGACGTGGTGATTTCAGCCTCCACTGCAAGCGGTAAAACCGAGGCAGCCTTCCTGCCGGCTTTGACCAGAGTGCTGCAGCATCCGCAAGAAGGTCTCAACATACTCTACATCAGTCCGCTCAAGGCGCTCATCAACGATCAGTACCGACGGCTGCAGAGCATGACCAAAGGCACCTCAATCGCCGTTACCCCCTGGCACGGAGATGTGCACTATCATTCTAAAAAAACCATGTTTGAGGAGCCCGGGGGGATCATTCTCATCACTCCTGAGTCGCTGGAATCGCTCTTCATCAATCACCTCAGCTGGATGAAACAGGCATTACCCTCACTGAACTACATCATAATTGATGAATTTCATGCCTTTTTGGACAATCCGCGCGGACAACAACTTCAATCCCAACTAAACCGTCTGGAAAACCTCATTGGCCGCCATGTGCCACGGCTGGCTCTTTCGGCAACTTTCTCCGATCACAGCGGCGTGGCTGCAGCCTTGCGCCCCGGGCAGGCTCTGTCCTGCAAGATCATCACTGATCCGGGCAATGACCAGGACCAGCTGCTCGTACAGATAAAAAGCTATGGTTGTGTCACGACAGAGTCCGACTCTGATCCTGCAGACAATGGACAGACACCAGACGACCAACAGGCTGTAATGTCGATATCAAACTGGTCTGCCGATCTGCCTGAGGATCTTTTCAGACTTATGCGCGGCTCTACCAATTTGGTGTTCTGCAATTCACGCGCCGACACCGAGCAGCTCTCGCAGGAACTTAGCGCCTTAAGCGAGGAGCGCCACGTACCCAATGAATTTTTTCCCCATCACGGCTCCCTGGCCGCCAATCTGCGCCAAAGCCTGGAAAAAAGGCTCATCGAAGGCAAACTGCCCACTACAGCCATCTGTACCTCCACACTGGAACTGGGCATCGATATCTCCGGGGTACAGAGCATCGCTCAGGTGGGACCGCCTAATTCAGTCTCGTCAATCAGACAGCGCCTGGGCCGTTCAGGGCGGCGAGACCACAAGGCCGTGTTGCGCATGTTCATTCCCGAAGCATCCGGTCCGGAAGATGCCTACCCGCTTTATGAAGACACCATCCTCGCCTCTGCCACCGTGGAACTGTTGTTGCAGCACTGGTATGAGGCTCCTGAAGGCGGGCAGTACGCATTCTCCACGCTTATCCAGCAGATCCTCTCGGTGATCGCTTCCTACGGCAGTTGTCAGGCCCGGGAGCTTTATGCCCTGCTCTGTGAGCACGGGACCTTCAAGTTGATCACCCCCGCACTGTTTGCGCAGCTTCTGCGGGATCTGGGCAAACATGAACTGCTAAGCCAGATGAAAAACGGCGCCCTGACTCTGGGGCGTAGCGGAGAAAAACTGGTTGGAAATTGGACTTTCTACGCCGCATTTGCGGTACCGGTAGAGTTCACCATCGACTACCAGGGGCAGATCTTAGGCTCCTTTCCCATCGACAACGAACTTGAGATAGGTACACCCTTTCTTCTGGCCGGACGGGCCTGGGAAGTGGTATTTTTCTCCTGGGAGCACCATCGCGTGGGTGTCAAACCCTACCAGGGCAGGGCCGTGCCTCTGCCGGTTAACGGTAGCGGCAGTTATATACGCGATAAAGTGCGCGAATGCATGTTCAAACTCTATCAGCAACAAGAGATCCCGGTCTACCTAAACCGTACCGCCAAAACTTTTTTTACTCAGGCCCAACAGAGCTTTAAGGCTCTGAACATGGCACAGCGACAGGTGGTGGAGAAGTCCCAGGCCCTCTGCCTGTATCCCTGGGTAGGAGACCGCGCCATGCAGACCATGGCACTGATGCTCAGAAACATGTCTCTGCGCGCCTATTCCATACATTCGCACATCGAGCTTGAATACGTATCAGTGGAGAACCTGCGCGAAGCTATAGCAGCTATCTTGAGACTTGGCGAACAACCGCCTCAGGCACTGTTGAAGGATATCCGCTTTCTGAGGTCGGAGAAACATGATCATTTCTTAAGCAGGGAACTTAAGTTATTGGGCTACGCTTCAAGGGCACTGGACCAGCGTACAGCGCTTGCAGCCTTTGAAAAAATCAACGCCGAGCTTGAAGCCCGGCGCTGAGTTGATATTCCCTGTTTCAGACTAATCGGCAGGGGCATGCGCCCTCTGATATTCCAGAGCCTCACGCAGCACAATGAATTTATTCTCGCGCTCATCACACACGTACTCCTCCGGAGAGAAGCTGTCCATACGGCTCTTCATGGGGTAATCTATCTGTGCCAGCATCAAGTTCAGACACCAGATCACTGCCGTTCTCACAGTGTGCCTCAAGGTATCCGGCAGACGTATATAGATAGCATCCAACACCAGTTTTATCTGGATGTAACGTTCGATAGGCAACAAAGTATGGTCAAGACGCCAATGGACAAAATCTATGGGCAACGCGGCGGTGAAAAGTTCCTGCACCAGTTTGTAACGTCCACCAGGCTCTTCATAGCGGCAGATGGATGATATTTCTCGGTACATGGTGTACATTTTGTAGCGATCTATAGATTCCCACTCGCTGTCGTCAATGTACTCAATGCCTGGCTCAGCTTCAGTCTCAGGCAGCGGATCATCCTCGGTACCGTCAGGGAAGAAATGAGTAAACACGGCATTTATGATGGACATACCTATATTGGTCAGGCAGTCATCCGTACCGCCATTTTGCTCGTAAAGTTCCACCACATTGCGGGCAATCTCATCAGCGCTGCTCTCCTCAGGATCCAGGGGATAAGAACAAAGATTAGACCAGAATTCGACATTTGGTGAAACCTCTCCGCGCTCTGCCTTGTCTAAACGGGCTGCTTCGTTTAGCATCAGCTGGGCTTCCTTATACTGCAACCTGTTGATGTGCACTATTGCCAGATTGACATACGCATCGGAGCTGGCCATCATGTTCATACCGTGACGGTATTCATTCAGATCAGCCTGACCGCCTACTCCGTGTTGCAGCAGATCGTCTGCTCCGGTAAAAGCTCCGTTGTTATGCTCGCTCATCATGTCAAAACCTATTTCCTGCCGTGATATGTCACCGCTTCCTTGGTGATCCAGCAAGTATTGCCGTCAGGATCCGATATAAAGTGTTCTGGTTGAAACTGAAAAGTCTTAAATTCTTCGGGATAATCACGCTCAGCCAGTCGCTTGTTGATAATGAACAACACCATGGAGCGCAACTTTTCCATTACCTTTGGTTTCAGTCTGATAAAAACAGCATCAAGGCCGGCCTTAAGATCGTAGAATTTGTCACGGCTGAATTCCGGATTAGGATTGAAAGTGAACTCACGTATGAAATCATCCGGGTAGGCCTGACACAGAAGACTGCGCACCAGAGGATAACGGTGAGGATCCTCAAAAGCCTCCACATCCCTAAGTTCTCTCATAAGGTACTGCCGTTCATAGACATCCAGCACATGATCATCGCTTGAATCCAGATACTGCGGGAACAAATCCCCGATCAACTCGGTGGCAACCTTGCCCAGAGCCTCTTCCTCGCTGCTGTTGTTGGGATTTTGCTCCAACTCGTAAATTGTATACTCAGCCATCTCGTCAGCGTACCTGTTTTCATTGAGTGGCTGCTTGCTGGCCGTCATCCAGAAAGAAAGTTTTTCAGCATCGGCGCCTTCGTCCAGATTATCCAGTTCCAGGCCTTCTTCGAAAACCTCCAAAGCCCGTCTATAGTCGAGTCTCTTGTAATATATGATCCCCAAGTTGAGGTACGCCGCGGCACTGGGAAAAATGCTGATGGACTTGCGAAAATGTCTCAGTGCGGCGCTGGCGTCATTGCGTGATTCCGCGCTTTCGCCCAGATTGAACAGGCGTTTGGCACTCTCGTAAGCCACATGTGCTGCTTCGTTTTGAAACTCGGGCATAATTAATCAAAATCCTAATCTTCTAGTGCTTTTTCTGTTTAAACCGACCTTTTTAGCCGCTACTTCGAGCCACCCACTCTGAGCTTCATGAAGTCGATGACCTCTTTGGTAATATAGCAGACCCTCCCGGCAATCCTGATGGTCAGAGCGGGATCCAGATTGCCCGACAAAAACTCTTTGGGATAGTCACGCCGTGCAAAGTGGCGGTTCAGCTGAAACAGTACTGCGGTGCGCAACATCATGCGCTTTTCTACCGGAAGCCTGGCATAGATGGAAGTAGCACCGTCTTTAAACGGGGCAAACTCATCGGTATTTATCAGATCGTGACCGCGGAAATAACGGTCCTCCACAAACACCAGTGGATACGCCTTAAGCAGTACCGAACGCACTTCCTCGTAATCGGTCACCTTTTGGTAACGTACAATGGAGTAGATCTCGTCGTACAGGAAATAGTGCTGATAATAGTCAATCTTCTGCGCCTCACCATGCAAAGGCTGAAAATCGTCGGACAGAGCGTTGGAAGGGAAAGTATGAATCAGCAGTTCCTCTGCCGCCCTGGCATAAGCCTCAGGATTATCGGTGTTGCCGATATCATTGAGAATGTGCTTGACGTAGTACTCGGCCTCCGGGTTTGGCTCAACCATGGCCGTACTGGTTTTAATGCTGTACTCCAGCTGGCTTTTGGCCCTCAACGGCGCATTTTTGAAATCTTCTTCGGCACGGTGCAATACTTCCAGAGCCTCTTTGAAACGCAACTGACGCATATAGATGTCGGCAAGGTGCAGACACACATCCGGATCATATTTAATGGCCAGGGCCTGCTCGTAGTAAATGCCGGCGTCGTAATAACGGCCTTGAGTTGAGCGATCAGAGGCCGTGCGATACATGGCGTCAAACTTCTGCTGGGAGGTATCCAAACCTTCCTCGCCTGTCTCGTCGGTCATGTGGAGCTCCTATGTTTATGGTATTGCGCAAATATACAGCTTGCTATTATAGAACTGCCCATAATTACTGCGTGTGGGCAAGGTAACATAAAACATATAAAAATGAAAAAATTGTGAGCTTACATGCATCACAACTGCTTTCGGATACCATCCAGGTCAGCTCAGATTGCGTCAAAGGCTGAGCGGAGCGCTCCCAAGTAGTTCTAAAAAAACAAAACCGCAGCTTCCGTAGTACCTGCTACCAAAGAAGCTGCGGTGTGGTGTAGTAAGCCTGGCGGTGACCTGCTCTCGCGCAATCGTACGTTGCACTACCATCGGCGCGGCCGTGTTTCACTTCTGTGTTCGGAATGGGAACAGGTGGTACCGCGGCGCTGTGGCCGCCAGGCAATAGGGGATGAAAA
>JAFUGP010000047.1 GCA_017469335.1 Succinivibrio sp.
CGGCAAGATATACCGTAAGGGCATCAAAGTAGACCAGGAAGTTATGGACAATCTCAGGATAAAATTCGGTGGACCGCACCCTCAATGGAACTACATAATCAGACCTCAGAAGTCTTAAGTCTTATTTCGGGACAATTCCTAAGGACAGCGTGCCGGAGACGTAGGAGGCATTGGACGAAGTGGTCACCGTACGCACCGTGGAGGCGCTCAGAGCAGCTTCGGCCGAGGCGATGGCTTTGGCGTTGCTGATGGCGGTGGCCGAGGTGGCGTCGGAGACTGCCACAGTCACGGTGGAGGTGCCGTCGGACAAGGTCTGGTCGCCGGCGGTCAGAGCGCCGTCGTCAGTACCCTGAGCGGTAACCACAGTCACCGTGCTGCCTAAGGCGGCGGCCGAGCCGTTGTTGTCCAAGGTCAGCGAGCCGGTGGACTCAATGACGAAGGAAGCGCCTTCGGCGGTCAGAGCAGCCTGCGAGAGCGGCGTGGTGCCGAAGGAGGCAGCCGTGATGGTGGCGGCCGTACCGGAGGTCACAGCCACGGTGGCAGCGGTCAGGTCTACGGAGTCGGCAGTGACGGAGGCGGTGCTCGCACCGGTGAAGAGCAGCGTGCCGCCCGTACCGGAGTTGTAGGTCACGGTGGCGGTAGCAGAGCTGGTGCCGGTGGAGTCAACCACCAGACTGTCGGTGGTGTAGAAACCTACCGGAGCCAGGGTCAGGGTGCTGGCCGCAGCCGTGCCCGAAGTACCGGCGTTGTTGGTAAAGGTGATGGCATTGTTGACCACCAGCACGCCGCCGTCGGTTACCAACAGGGTGTCGGCACCGGTCGCAGGCTGATTGTTCGCCGTATTGGTGGAGCTGAGGTTCGGGTTGACCTCTAAGGCATAACCGGAGCCGATGACCACCGAGCCGTCAGCGAAGGCCAGGTTGGTCGGGCTGGCGGAGGACAGCAGGGTCCTGCTGTTGACCGTTACATTCTTGAAGGCCAGAGTGTACGGAGCAGCCGAGCCGGAGACGGTAACATAGGTGTCGAGGTTCGATGAAGTGGTGCCTAAGTACAGAGCAGAGCCGGTACCTAAGATGATGTTACCGTTGGTGACGTTGGAGGTCGAGGTGTCGGAATCACCGTTCTCGAAGCCCTGGCTGTTGATGTAGACCACGGACGGGTCGATGAACAGTGTGCCGCCGCCTAAGTCGGTAGTGCCGGTGACATGCAGCTCGGCAATGTTGCCATCCTCATCGGAGACCACATTCAACTGACCGGCCTGAGCCGAGGTAGTGGTGCTGCCGGTGCCGGCGGCCAGAGTGAGGTTGGTCGCGGTGACGCGGGTGGCCTCAATGGTGTACGCCTCGTTGGCATTTTCGGTATCGGTCACCTCACCGAAGGTCAAATCGGCTGCAGTTACGGAGCCCTGACCGTTCTCGGAGGTAATGGTACCGCCGTTGCCGTTGATGTTGAGCTCTTCACCCACGTTCACAGTGGCGGTGGAGTTCTTCAAGGTGAGGTTGTTCACCACGGCATCGCCGGAGACGGCCAGAATGCCGGTGCCGACCGAGACCTCGTTCAAGGCAGCTGCGTTGGAAGCAGTCACACCCTCGGCGGACTCAACGGAGGCCACACCGATGGAGTTGACGGACACGGTGCCGGCAGCGGTGGTATTGGCCGCAATGGTAGTGTTGACGGAGAGGTTGCCCTCGCCGGTCACAGAATCAATGGCGGCAGTGCCGGAGCCTTGTACCGACAGAGCCACGGTGGCGCTCTGGTTGACAATCACGTCAGCGGAGGTAGTGGCCGAGGAAGTGGCGGAGGAGGCAATGAAGCCCGCGCCGTCGGCGGCGATGATGCTGACGGTGTTGTCAGTCGAGCCGTCACCAACCACCAGTACCGGAGCGGCACTGGAGGCGCCGGACACGGTCGCGCTGTCAGTGGTACCGACCACTGCGCCGGTGACTTCGGTGGTAACCGTCACGCCGTTGTCTTCGTCAGTAATGGAGCCGGTGGCGTCTACCGTGCCGGCCACGGCCAGGTTGGCCACGTCGTCAATGGCGGTGGCCGAGACAGTAGAAGTAGCCGAAGCGGCAGACACGGTGAGGTAAGTGCTGCCATCACCGGCGCTGAAGCGCACAATGGCGTTTGCGCTCTCGGCGTCAAGGGCAGTTACTGTGCTCTTGGCGGCGGCCAAATCAACCGAGGTGGCACCGGTGTAGCCGGTGAGCACCAGGTAGGAGGTGCCGTCGAACTTGGTGGCGCCGCTCTCCCAGGTGGCAGCAGCCGAAGCCGTGCCGGAGACAACCTTCTCGGATACCGCAAGAGTGGTACCCAGCAGGGCAGAGCCGTTGACTAGCACCTTGGACTCGTTGTAGACGCGCAGAGCAGCTGTGCTGGAATTATCCTGGTCGACAATGTCGGCCGCGCTGCTGGTAAGAACATCAACCTTGAGATTGCTGGATGCGGTCACAGCATTCAAATCAAGGGTCGCGCCGTTGTTGAGGGTGACCATCTCAGTGCCGCCCAGCTCAATCTTCTCTGCGGTGGCCGAGGCCGAGCCGTCGGTTACGGACAGAGTCACGCCGTCCACATAGATGCTGCCGGCCAGGTTGTCGGCGGCAGTCGAAGAGCTGATGGTCTTGACCGAGAAATCACCGCCGGTCAGGGCGATGGTGCCGCTGTTGGTGATCTTGGAAGCGTCGATGTCACCGGACTCGGAGCTGAAGGTCGAAACCTTGCCGGTCTGGTTGTTGAGCCAGAGCACGCCGTCGGAGTTGACGGTTACCGTATTGCTCAGAGTCAGGGACTTGGTATAGGTCAAGATCAACTCGGAGCTGAAGTCATCGCCCGTACCGGTACCCACATTGGTCAGACCCATGGTCAGGACCTTGGCGGAGATTTCGTTCTCCAGACCCTCGGCATTCACGGTGGCCTTGGTGAAGTCAAGCGCATCGCCGGTGCCGTTGATGGTGGCGTAGCCGCCCAGGTTGACGATGTTGGTGGTGGCTGAGCCGCTGGAATTGGTGAACTCACCGACGTTTAGCACGGCGTTGGAGCCGGATACGCCCTGCACGTTCAAAGTACCGTAGGCCAGATCTAAGGAGTCGGCGGTAACGGTGCCGGCGATGTCGATCTCGGTGGACTTCGAGGCGTTGCTGTTGCTCTTCGAATTCTCAGCTGCTGTGGAGGCAGATTCATAGTTTGACTGTGTATTTGATGCCACAGTGGAGGTTGAAGTAGAGTCTGACACAGCATTCGAGGCTGCGGTCGAAACCACAGTTGAGTCAGATTCGGCGTTTGAGGCTGCATTAGATGCTGATGTAGAGTTAGAGTCAGCCGTCGATGCATTAGTTGAGGCCGAATTGGAATTCGAGTTAGCCGTCGATGCCTCAGTAGAGGTCGAGGTAGAGTTCGAATCCGCAGTAGATGCCACGGTAGAGGTTGAAGTCGAGTCAGAAACCGCGTTTGATGCTACGGTGGAGATTGAAGTCGAGTCAGAAACTGCGTTCGAGGCTGCGGTCGAAACCACAGTTGAGTCAGATGCAGCGTTCGAGGCTGTGTTCGATGCCAAGGTAGAGTCAGAAGCCGCGTTTGAAGCCGCGTTTGATGCTGAAGTCGAATCCGACACTGCGTTTGATGCCGTGGTTGAAACTGAGGTCGAATCTGAGTTAGCGGTATATGCCGCCGTACTTAAAGTATTATCCTCCGCAGATTCTTGGGTGTAGTGTGATGCTGAGTTACTTACCGCGTTTGAAGCAGCGTTTGACGCTGAAGTCGAGTCCGACACTGCGTTTGAGGCAGTGGTGGAGACGGCGGTCGAGTCAGATGCAGCGTTCGAGGCTGTGTTTGAGACGGCGGTCGAGCCAGATGCAGCGTTTGATGCAGCAGTAGAGGTAGAGGTTGAATTCGAGTTAGCTGTGGACGCCGCGGTGGAGGTCGAGGTAGAGTTCGAATTGGCATTCGACGCAATGGTTGAAGCCGAAGTGGAATCTGAATCGGCGTTTGATGCCACAGTGGAGGTTGAAGTGGAGTCTGACACAGCATTCGAGGCTGCGGTCGAAACTACAGTTGAGTCTGAAGCCGCGTTTGAGGCTGCGGTCGAAACTACAGTTGAGTCAGAGACTGCATTTGACGCTGAGTTAGAAGCAGCGGTTGAGTTTGAGGTAGCGTTGGAGGCTTCGGTTGAGGCTTCAGTCGAGGCTTCTTGCGCGGCGACGTTCGCCGAGGTAGCAGTTAAGAGAGCCGCTGTCTCCCCTTCACCGGCAACACTTGATTTACCAACCGAGCTCAAGGTTGTGACATTCAGCGTGGCACCGCGGGCTACTGTTAAAGTAGCCTTGTTGCTGTCATAGACCTGTGTGTACCCCGAGGAGAGCGTCGTGGTGCCGTCTTTTACGGTCACAGTCCCGCCGGCATTGTAGATGTCGTTCTTGCCACTGCTGTCTGTATTGTTCGAGAATGTGTTGACTCCGGTGAGGATAAGATCGCCCACCACGCCGTTGTAGACGCCATTATAGATGGCGCCTCCGGAGCCGTTGATCTGGTTACCGGAAAAAGTTGAGTTGCTGATTGTGGTAGTTCCGGCATTCCAAACGGTGCCCAGTACATCGCCACCGGTGGAGGAGTGAGTGTTGCCGGTGAAGACTGTGCCGCCTATGATGAGCACATCACCCGCGTTGGCAGCAGCAACACCCCATTTTTCACTGTCTGAAGTGGCACTACGGGTAACCACGTCGCCGCTTACATAGGTGACATCATGGTTGCCACTTGTTTCCTGCCAGATACGTTCGACTATGACACCGGTTTCACTATTGGTGCCCAGGGTCTGTACATCACCGTTTGAATCGGTGTAGTAGGCTGCCTGCGCAGTCCCGGCTACTCCTAAAGAGGCAGCTAAGGCTGCTGCCACGGCGCCCTTGATGTAGGCGTTCCTCAAGACGGCGCGATATTCAGCCAAAAGCATGGTGATCGCACTTCTTGTAAGCTTAATCATATGTAAAATCCCATATTAGGCGGGATAGGTCAGCCCCGTGCAGGTAAGACGGCGCACTGTCTGGTAACATAGACGCCTCCTTTCCTAGAGGCTGCTTATGCCGCCATAAGTTAATGAACACCCGAAACGACTGTGCGTTTTCAGGCCGGAAGGTAAGCGCAGTTTGTACAAACACAAAAAGCACAGACTCCCGGCGCAGCGATCTTCTAAAAATCGCTGCGCGGGAAGTCCGCAACACCTTTTTCAAAAGAATTACAGTCATTTTTTATCCTGTTTTGTTTAAATCAAACTCTCGTACAGCCTGGCCACACACTCAGGGCACATTTTGCGTCCTACCTTTGCCATCGCCATCCGGGTACGTAACTCAAAGGACTCATCATCCTCGCCGGGATGCCGTTCAATGAAGTCCTTCATGATGGGCTCACCCTCCCCATAGTCAGGCTCAAGGTCATAGTTCTCGCACAGTGAGACGGTAACCTTGTCTGCCAGGTAGGGATCATCTGAGTCACGCAGCGCAAAGAGGTGAACATCCTCACCGCGATCCCTTTCCCGGATTGCGATGACGTAAGCTCTGACAACTTCCTGAGCCATATAGGCTGATCCTTTATTAAGTCCTAACTGCTTGGGCGATAAGGCCGAACTAAACAGCAACATCAAAACGCATGTGAGTGCAGTTTGTATGACCGCAACCTTGCGCACTAAGGTATGAGGAGACCCTACGGCAACAGGTCATGATTCTTTGGCACACTTGGCCTTGCCGGAGCAATTCCCCGAGCCTGAAATTTGCTGAAGGGAAAACAGCGGACCCTGCCAGGCGTGAAGGGCACGCATGGCAGAGTGACCGCTCAAGGGACTTCATATGGTTAAGTTTTAGAAGGGATAGGAATGCCAGCGCAGCTGCAGCAAGTGCCACGATCGCAGCCATAGCCCTGCCTTCAGTGAGGCGGGCATACAGGTTGTGGTGCCTGAACTTGAGGCAGTTGCCTTTTTGCTCGGTGAAGACAAGTCCCCGTGAGCGCGTGTAAGACACGCCCATTGCTGCCTTATTAAGGCAACTTTGGCGATTCCAGATAGGACGGCTCGGCCTGGGATGACTTGTGAGCCGATCGCCTGCGCTCCCGGCAGTGCTGTACTTAAGGGTCGTTACAGCATCTGCCGCCGAGGCATTGGCGCTCATCGTAATCGCGTCCGGCCCTGCGGAACTAAGGGGGGATCCGCAGCAACTGAGAGCAATGATGAGAGACCGCTTGAGGGACTTGAATTTGGGAAGGGACTTTGAAGGGAGGATTTTGCCTGTTTGGAGAGCAAAAGTGCCCGTCTTTAACAGACACAACAAAACGCGCTGCAGGATCTCCCCTGTTACGCACTTTGTCAAAAACTGCGCCTTAGGCGCTATAACATAAAGATTTTGCTGTGTAATTTAAGTCCAGTGCTTGATCTATGCCAGCATTTAATCTTGACTTCACACAGACTATAAGCTTGCATAATTATACAAAATTATAGCTAGGTGCGCAGATTTTTTTTGCAAGAGGCAAAAGATGCGAGAAAAAGCTTTGCTCAGCATTTCTGCAGCCGCTGTGGGCTGCCCGATCGTCTAAAAGGGTCAGGGCAAAACATGGCCAAGGCAGGTCATCATCAGGCGTCTTGAACGGCGGTCTTTTTGCCGCGCACGCCCCTTGCTAAGGGGCAAGCCTCATGGCTATGATCTCAAAAGAGGCCGCGGCGGCGTCTGCGGTAAGCTTATAGTCTGACAGACGCCGGGACACCGGCTGGCCGCCGCGGTTTCCAAAAACCGCCCTGACCATAGATCGTGTGTCAGAGCGGATCTCAGACCTCAGAGGACTGTCTTAGGCTCAATTGCCGCTATTATCTTGTCCGCTGAGGTCATATTCTCTTGTTCCTCCTTATTCACCTTTCGCACCGACCAATCCCATCATCTTTGTCGATTTCCATCGCGATTCCCGCTGCACTCCAAAGGTATCTTGTTCTGAATGTCGCTGTCGCTAGGACAAAACCTCATCGGCGCAGATTTCATCTTCAGTCTGCATTTTCCTGCGGTGCCTAATTCCGGGCCTAGGATCAAAATAGGCGCAAGGGCTTAAATAATGTAAATCCAGCCAGTGTTCTCGGGCAGTTGACACGCTAACCTTCTCTAGGCGGTTACTGGTATTTGTGTGATTTTCTGCCGGGGAGTAATGAGTAAGCAGTTCCTGTTTACTGATTATGAAGACGTCAGGATAAGCGGTGGTTTTACCTGCCGTGACCAGAGTGGCCTTATATAGGTTGTAGCCGCGTAACTCCAGAAAAATGTTGAAGTAAAACAGTCGGCGTCTGATGCTGACTATGCCTATGAGGAAGATAAAAATGAGGAAAGTAATCACTCCCGTACTGCTGGTCACATTAAAGGCTGTAAGCGGCAGAATATAGGCAAGCAGGTAAACCACTGTTACGTCCTGTTCCTTGCGTACCTCCTGTAACAAGAATAGATCTTCCTCATTTGGCCGGCGTCTGCACCCGTTGATGAAGTAAAACATCAGCAGCGGCGGCACCACCAACATGAACAATGACAGCACAAAACCAATACGGGGCAGAAGGTTGGAAGAGTCCCACTTCTGTACAAGCCAGTTAGCTGTATCCTTCAGCCGTGACATCATGGTCTCTGGTAACTTGTCATGCGTAGTTCCAGATCCAGCTATGGTTGGCTGGCTCTTGGTCAGGTATTCTGGCAAATTTGCCCTGAGGGTTGCGTCCTCAGCATTCTCCCCGCTTGCTGCAACTCCAGCGCAGATTGTCTGGAGTGCGGTCGGCTCGGGGGAACTGCTGCACCAAATCTCGGCCCCGTAAATTACAGCAACTGAGAGCCACAGCGGTGCGTAGCTTGATGCCAGAAGAAAAAAGGCAAAGCACTTAGGCATTATCTGCTGATCCCTGCTCCTTTGAAGGAGCGAAGTCAATGGTGCCGCCCAAGGCCTCCTTTATCTTGTCGCCACGCCAGTCTAAGGTGATAAAGCCGCAGATTATTCCTATCAGAGTATCTGTCTTTTCCTGCTCTCCGTTGAGCTTAAAGCCTCCGGGGCGCCATTCCAATCCGTAACGTTCCTTGGCTACCCTCTGAGCCTCGGGCTCTTTGAGCAAATCTTGCAGTGTGCCCTGGTCCAGTCTGGTCAGGCGTCTGGCATTTTGTCCCCTCATGGCATTTTTCTCAAAGGTGGCAGCCTCTTTTTTGTCAATTAATCCAATCTTGATGAAACCTTTAATTTTATTTTGGGCATTTATCCTATGTGCTCGTTCTAAATTAAAGAAACTCTCCACGGCTTGTTCATTGAGAATGTACAGATGATTCTGGTAGTAGATCATGCTGATATTTTTACTCAGATGAATAAGCGGTTTGTCCAGCTTGATGACGTTTCCATCATTGGAGGAGGGCATGAACCATTTTTTGCCCAGGGTCACCTCTACGGTGTTGCCGAGCACAAACAGGATACAAATTTGGTTGTTTTCTAAGGTGAGCTTTACGGCCAGTTGCGCTCCGTTACCATTAGTGAGATCAGCGCGGTCTTTGCATCCGTCCACGGCTTGTTTCAGACTGATGCCCGCATCAAGCAACAGGGGATCGGCGATATCTAGCACGCTGATGTAGTCCGAGGGCAGCCCTGATGAGTAGTCAATAATTTTACTGTTGTACCTGCTCTCCATGAAGAATTTTGACTGTGGTGACGTGTACACCTGACACAGGTCAGAAACCATTTCGGTTTTAAGCTCATCAGGCTGCGGAAAAAACTCCGCGCAATTAAAATCTTCAGCCTCGGCATTTCTTTTGGTCCTGGGGCTGCGCAACAAGTAAAAATGCTTGTTTTTGGCAGTGGGCAGGGTGCTGAGAAACACCGCAAGATCTTTTACGGATGTGAATTTAACCGAAGCGTTATTTTCAATATCACTCATTTGAATAAACTCCCTAATGTTATTTTTTCAGTTTTTTGGTATTGGCGGTTTGACGTGCGATCAAACCACTTCTTACCCTAAAAAGGTGGAACCGAGCATTTTTCTTGTTGCCCAGACTTTGATGCCTCCGCGAATCGTCGTCACAATACGGTCATGTGGTTTCAAGATGTCGAAGAACTCAAACCTAATACCTTCTCCGAGGTAGCACGCAGTTAACCTGAGTTGACAGATCAGAGGCAACACCGCCTGCAGAGCCATCACCTTGTTCAACAACGATGGAGAACCATCAGCCTTTCACGGTTGTCGATCAGACAAAGTTGTCATTGGACCATGCAAGCGCAGCACACGATCAGAGCAACAAATAAGCTATGAATTCACGATCACAGAGGTCTTTGTAGCTACGTCACAGCCGCAGACGTCGCGCACAGGACGCCTGAGATTCTCAAATGTTCAGCACTTGTCTGATATTCTGCGCTAAAGGCTTAGGCATTCGGCTGACTGAGATAGCCGGTTCTCAAAATAAGATTTATTAACCTTTAGTAGAGAAACCAAGACCATGCTTGGCGGCTTAAGCTTAGTTTTATGACAGGGGGCAGCTAGCGCCCTGAAAAAGAAGTGCGTGTTATACATCATCAGAAATTCCTTTGTGTGCCTTAAGGTGCAGAGAATCACTGCCACCTAACCTACAAAGCCGCCGTCTGAGCCTCTTTCATGCTGACAAATGCCAGGTTTGACTGACGTGGCTTTAAAGCCAAGGTGCTGTAACCTCGCTACCTCCCAGGTCACTTTAGTTTTATAGTGACGCCCAGGCTCTGCCTTAAGCGTTTTTATGGAGCTTATGCTCTCTGCGGTACAGACTAAAAGTTGTGGCACTTCCACCTGCCAACTTCTAATTCCGCACGGCACAGGGCATTGAACTTACTGCCTGCTACTGCCTATTGCGTATCTGTGGTCACTGCTCTCTTCGTTCCCCCCTTTAACCCTTTGCCACTGCTTCCTAAAAAACACGCCTGGAACACTCACGTCAAGATAAGGGCAACCCCGGTTCCTGCCGCTTCCAGGCGTTTGCAATGACTTCATTTATGATGTCTCCCGTTAAGAGATGCCCGCACCTTCCCAGGGAAAGAGCGAACATACCTGCGGCACGGGAGAGAACCGCGGATGGGTGTGAATAATTAAGGTTCCGGCAGCTGACAGTGGCATGGGTAAGGCCATGCCATGGAGAAAAGGTCAGACCGAAGGTGTGGAAAAGATGTTGGAAAAAGGTGGGAATAGGGGATAAATTTAAGCTAATTGATTGATTTATAAAGACAAACGCCCCCCCCCTTCACTTTTAAGCCATTGAGATCCAAATTGAGGCTTCATAAAAAACGCTCCGCGCCTGTACCCTATGGAGGCAGTGTATAGCAAGTGCCCCTGTCTTGACAAGCCGGTGATTTGGGTGCCCAGAGATCTGCCGGCACTCTAAGATCCGGCTCCCGCAGCCATAACGAAAACTCAGAGCTGAGGCAGGCGGTAATAGCTAAAGAACAAGGCTCAATAGGCTTGGAACAAGCATGAGGACTGAAGTTTTGTGGGACGCAGTGTGAAGTCAGTCACGGAGAAAAATTTCCAAATCCCCCCAAATTTGCCCGATTTGGTAATTTTTCTCCCGCAGCAGTAGCAATGAAGGACTGAGATTTGCGTTTGTGATCACGTAAAACAGGGCTATTTTGACATCAACAACCTGGGTCAGTGAACCCTGCGCCTTGAGCCCACCGCTGCCACGGCTGCCCGTTTCGCCAGAGGCGGCAGCAGTTTCAGGTCCTGTTGCCTTCCGGGCTCTTTTCTTGAGCGGCGCCCGGATTTAAACAGCCTCTTCGAGCGCTCCCTTGGCGCACTTCACCCAAGCGCCTCTCACTTTAAGGTAAAATGGGCAAGGTAAAATTACCCGGTTCGCAGGCAACCGCCCGGGACGGCCGTCCCGGGGGTTTGAGTGAACCCAAGGTAAAGGCGTGAGCAAGCCAGGATAAAGGCTTGAGCAAAAACTTGGAGTCTTGAGTAAAAACTTGGAGTAAGGCTGGCGGTAAACCCGGCAGGATGAGGTCAAAAGCAGCAGCACCACGCGGTGGGACAATGCTGGTGTGCCGGACCTGAGATCACCTCAGGAACACCCACAGGCCGCAGTACCGTCAGGCTGCCGTAAGCAAGCCGCTTTACCTTAGAGGGCGTATCCAAGCTGCCGCCGCCCGGATAACTGAGGCGCAGCACCTAAGCCAACTCATAAAGGAGCGCACATGAAAAAGATTGACTACCGCCGCTTTATCGAGCAAAACAGCGTGACGCCCGCAGAGCTCAGAGATACCGCACTGCGTGAGAGTTTTCAGAGACTGCAGAGCAGAGGTGAGGCGCACGAGCTTAGTTTGGTGGTCGAGAAAATCTGCGCGCTGTGGGCCTTTGTCCATGAGCCCAGCCTCGCCGGCACCGAGATGCCGGCTCAGGCCGGCAGTGATTTTGAGCTGCAGCGCATGGCCTATTTTTCCAATATGTTCGCCCTCACCACCTTCGCGCTGCACGGCAGACGGGGACAGTATCAGGTGAGGGTGGATTACCCTACCTTCCGCAACCAGCTGCCCGGGGCCATGAGCGCGGGATTGCAGCGCGGTACGCGGCCTGACTATGAGGTGCTGCCAGACATAGAGGAGATCGCCCGCAGCAGAGCCGCCATCCACATCCTTGAAAAGCTCTTTGGCAGCGACGGGGGCTGTGATGACGATGTGATAGAAGTGCAGCGCCCTAACGAGGATATGCCGGAGATGTTCTATCTCCCCATTCTGCGCCGCCACCTCATCTGGCTGATGCTGGCAGCCTGCCAGCATAGGTTTTCCGCGCGTGAGCTGGACCTTATCAAAGTGCTGCTCAAAAAGAGCGGCACAGCGCTTGCCGAAGATCCCCAAAATCCCGCCCGGGGCCTGGATGAGCAGGCCCCGGCGGGCAGGGGGCGGGCTCCTCAGGATGAGGATCAGTTTGAGGGTATCAACCCCAGGAAGATCATCGAAGAGGTTATCAACCGCGGCCTGCAAAGGAAAAAGGAACAGCAGGGCGCCGCCGGGGGCCCCCGCCCGGGCAGAGGGTCTGATCTCCCGTTGGGCCGCACCTTCAGTGAGGAATTTCTGCGCACCGTCGAGGTGCTCGCCACGCAGCTGCGCTGGTCACAGGACAATGATAACGAAGAGTTCAAACCCGGGGAGATCATAGACGCCCCTGAACTCAAAGAATACCTGGATGTGCTCGATCAGGTCGAGCAGGAAGCGGTCAATCAGGCCAAGGAGCACTTCTTTGCCAATTATCTGCCGGACTTAGACGAGGATTTGTTCAACCACCTCAAGGAGCTGGCGCTGCAGCAAAGCCGCCGGAGCGCACCTCCCCAGGCTCAGGGCGCGGAGGACCTGGCGCGGCTTACGCCTGAAAATGCCGCTGCCGCGACTGACGCCTCCTCCCCTGAGGATGATGACACGCAGAGCAAGGATGCCCTGGAGGGTTACACCTTCCAGTACAGCGAGGAGCCGGTGTAGAGCGCAGCGCACACCGCGCACTTCTTGCGGCTGTGCTCTCTCCGAGGAAACGGTGTCTTGAGAAAGTGTCGCGTAGGCGCCTTAAGTGTCCCTGCGCAGGACTTGAGCACTTAACCACCTGAATCAACTGAACACCTAAAGCATCAAAACACCGCGGATTAGGCGACTGAACGTCTGACTACCATAACATCTGACTGTCTGAACATTTAACTGCCTGAATATCAAGGATAAGGGAGAATTATATGAGCAACACAGGCGAGATAAAGACCTTAGTTGAGCTTACCAGCCTGAGCCTTACAGAGCTGCGCGACAAGCGCCTTAAGGATAAATACCGCAAAAAGGCCGCGCAGGGACAGGCCCATGTGATTGCGGTGCTTATAGAACGGATCTGCGCGCTGTGGGGCTATATCAATGTGGCCCGCCTGGGTGAGCACAGTCCGCGTGCCTTCAAGGACTATGAGCTGCAGCGCATGGCAGGGCATGTGGGCATGATGAGCTTGTCGGCGCTTGCCATCTACTCAAAGAGCGGCAGGTACAGTGCGCTGCGCGATTATCCCACGTTGAGGCCCCAGCTGCCCGGTGCCGCCGCCGCGGGATTGGAGCGCGGACTCAAGGAGGACTATGACCCCTTACTTGATCTGGAGATCTTAGCCTACGATGAGGCCGGGCGCTCCCTGGTCAGGAGGATGATCAATGAAGATGCGGACAATGATCCGGTTGATCGGGCCGCCCAGCAGCTCTTAGGCCGCGAGTGTATCAGGCTGTGCACCTTGGGCGCGATCAGACGGCGCCTTATCTGGATGCTGGTGAGCGTGGAGGAGAATACCTGTACCTCGCGTGAGTACGAGCTCATTGATGCCCTGCTCTCTAAGATCTGCCCGCACTCGGAGACCGAGCTCTCCGAGCGTCTGGCCGCAGGGCGCAGGAGCCGGGAGAGCAGACGGCAGGCAGTGCAAAGCCGCCAGGATAAGGCTAAAAACGCTGCCGCAGGCCCTGATGCCTCAGCGCTTAAGGTTGGTCGCAAAACCCTGGAGCGCTTGGATGAGATCTTAGTGCAGCTGCTTATGTCGCATGACATAATCGAGGGGCTCTTGAGCAGTCAGGGTTTTGATCAAAGCTCTTTTGCACTGCTCAAAGAATATCTGGATGCGCTCAATGAGGTGAGTGATAAAGCCGAAAATGCTGCCCGGGAGCGCCTGATCCAACAGCTGAACCGTCCCTCCGTCAATCAGGTCCTGAACAATTTCTCGGCGCAACTTGATCATCTCCAGGAGCTCCTCGCCTCACAGAGCGATGAGGATGATGACTTAGAGGATGACTTAGACGATGACTTGGACGATGATGATGACTTGGACGATGACGATGACTCCACAGACGGCAGTTGGGATGAGGATGATCCTGAAGACGGCCACGGGTTTCATCTTGAGATCAAGCTGGATCGTGACCGGGATGATGATGAGGATGAGGACTGATACGGCAGACAGGTCTGAAGGCGCGGTGCAGCACCTCTGAGAGGCTCTTGGGGAGAAGCGCCTCAAGAAGCACCTGGGGAAGATCCCTGAGCAGATCCCTAGAGAAGATACCAGAGAAGCTCCCTAAAGAAGATCCTAAGGTCAGGACGGTTACCCGTGGCAGCGCCGCTTCCCGCCGGGGCCGAGCAAAGTTGAGAGACCTCAGTTAAGTGCTCTGAGCGGTCTGAACTGAGTGAGCTGCTCGGACTGAGCTTGGTGGAGTTAACCGCGGGAGCCGGGTGAGCAGTTAAACCCGGGGCAGACAGGCGGGCAGGGCAGGTAAGGAACACCGCTTTGCCATAGGCTGGGTGCAGATAGTTTTTGTTGGTATTTTCCCGCTTGATAGCTAAATGAGCTTACAGGACCAAGATAAAGATTTCAGAGATTTCAGAGAGTTCAGCGATAAGGAAGAATGAGATGACGATAGACAGAAAGGATTATATGCGCCTGGCACTGCAGTGCAATGTCACGCTTGATGAGCTGCGCGATGATAAGCAGCGTGAGAGATTCCGCAAGCTGCGCTTAAAAGGGCAGGCCCATCCGGTTGCCGTGCTCATGGACTGCGCGATGGCCGTAAATGCCTTTGTCAGGCAGGATCTCATGTGTGCCAAAGGGCTGGCTGACTGCGATGACGAGGATCTTAGGGAGATCACCAACCGCTCGGGCTTTTTCAGTGCCATCGTGCTGGCCCTGCACGGTGAGGGGTTCACCGAGAACAATGCCTACCGCTACGAGTGTGAGGTCAAAGACGATTACCCCATCCTCAGGGCCCAGCTGCCCGGGGCTCTGGCCTGCGGCATTGAGCGCGGCTTAAGAGAGGACTACAGCCCGGTGGTCGATTTAGAGCTCCTCTCCCACAGCCGGGGCGGGTTGGTGTTGCTGCATGTGCTCTTGAGCGCGCTTGCCGAAGAAGAGAACTTATCGGGTGCCGAACACCTCGATTTTGAGGCCATGCAGGACGCCCTGCCCTGTGAGACTATAGCCATCCGCCTCAGGCTGCTCAAGCTTTATCTGGCCGCCTGCTGCGGCACTTGGCGTCAGTCGGAGCTCGCGCTGCTCGATGCCGTGCTGCAAAAGGCCTGCGTAAGCTTTGACGGCGATGCCAAGGCTGCTCTCGAGCACAGCCGCCTCAGTACCCAGGATAAGCTCAAAGCCGTACAGTCAGCCAAAACCTCAGGTCAGGCCGCCGCAGCTGACGGCGGCGCTAAGGGTAAATCAGTCACCCAGGCTGCGGGCGCTGCCAAGGTCAAAGCGGAGGTCTTTGAGTTCCTAGAGGAGCTTGCCACGCAGCTGCGCTCTCTGCAAAGCCACTGGAGCGATGAGGAGATAGCTGGTTTCATGTCCGATATCGAGGGCTTTGACGAGGATGATTACGCAGATGATGACAGGGAGGGTGAGTATGACGAGGACTCCCGGTTCAACGAGGATGAATACCTTGATGATGACGATTATGATGATGAAGACGATGACGACGGCGAAGATGACGATGATGATGACCACGAGGAGGACGAAGATTATGATGATGATGACTACGAGGATGACGAAGATTATGATGATGATGACGATGATTATGATGACGATGATTA
>JAFUGP010000048.1 GCA_017469335.1 Succinivibrio sp.
CCCTCCCCAACACTACCACTCTCTATTCTGCTTCTATCCTGATATTCAACTACTGGGTTTGAAACTTCCTACAAGTTTGCAAACTCCTCAAATAGGATCACCTGCTGTAGGTTGGTAGGATCGATCTGTAATAATCAACAGTAGGCGGCACATACCAGGTATAGTAGCTCTCGGCGCCTGCGGCCTCTTTGCTGCGCTGTGCGGCGATTTTCTCCAACAGCTGTGCCCTATAGGCAGCATACTCGGGAGTACGCCCCAAGCCGTTGCGGAAGAGATCGCCCAGATCGGCCATGGACACCGTGGCGATGGCCTTAAGGCGCAGATCGGTGGCGGCGGCGTTGACCACATACCCCCCCGAGGCGCACATGCCCAGGGCACCTATCTTATCCGTATTCACCTCAGCGCGGGTGGTCAGGTAGTCCACGGCGCAGCGCACATCCTCCACCCGCATGGCCGGATCTTCCAAATAGCGCGGCTCCCCGCCGCTCTCGCCCTGGAAACTGGCATCAAAGGTAAGGGTCACATAGCCCTGCGCGGCCAAGCGGGCCGCGTAGACCCCCGCCGTCTGCTCCTTAACCCCGCCGGAGGGATGACCCACCACGATGGCGCTTAATTTGCCTTGGGCGTTTTTGGGCTTATAGAGATTGCCCGCCACCTGCCAGGTGCGGTTGGGGAACTTTACCGGCTCTGCCGTAAGTTCCGAGGACAGCTCTTTTATGACATCCTGATAGTATTGATCCTGCATGGTACAACTCCAAAAATAAAAGGTGAAACTTCGGTCTAAAAATTGTACTATGGTTACAGATACTATCAAGTACGCAGAAAATACGTACCTGGTATGGTGCACTAAACCTAAGGAGACGGCATGGCTCAGTCACTGACATTTGAGGAATTTTTGGTCAGGCTTAAGGCTGATACGCTCACCACCGCCCAGGGAGCATGTCCGGCGGCGCCTATTTTGAAGATCTTTCAGGGCAAATGGCGCGATGAGATCCTCTACTGCCTGTGCATTTATGACTCCATCCGTTTTGGCGAGCTCAAAAAACTGCTGCCGGGGATCACCAATACCATGCTCAGCGCCGCTCTGCGCGAGTTAGAGCAGGAAGGTTTAGTCAGCCGCCGACAGTTCAACGAGATCCCACCGCATGTGGAGTATTCCTTTACCGAAAAAGGCCGCGATCTGCTGCCGGTGTTCTATGAGATGGCCCGCTGGGGACTCAAGTGGGCCGATCAAAGCAGATCGCCGGCCCCTCAGAGCGGCAGCTGATGAGGCAGTACCTGCCATAATCTGCTGCCTGAGTTCCTGTCGCGCCCTGCCCGCAACGCTGTCGCGCATTTGAATGCGGTCACGTAAGTCCCCCCCGGCAGCCGCCGCACCGCATTAAGGCAGAGTCCTGGCGCAGAGCGCTGCCGCCGCAGTTCTCAGCGCACTTTTACCGTCAAATCCCGCGTCTTAAAACTAGTGAGGATCGAAATTGGCGCGGGCCCGCTCCAAAAGGCTCTCCAAAAGATCAGCTTCCTCATCGCTGAAGCCGCGCAGCAAGGTATCGTTAAGCTCGGCACTGATCCGCTCCATGTCCGCCCAGCGCTTGGTGGCCTGCGCGGTCAGATACAGCTCAAAGGCGCGCGGATCCTGGGCACACTTACGCTTTTCGATATAGCCTAGCGCCACCAGCTTATCGCACAGCACCGAGGTGGTGGATTTGGTGCGATGGGTTTTGAGGCTCAGTTCAGTTACCTTGATCCCGGGGTTTTGGCGGATATGAAACAACATGTCACCGTGACAGGGCTGCAGATCGGCCAGGGCACTGTTTTTTAATCTGGCGGCGATAAAGCCGTTGGCCGCTTCTAAAAGTCGGCCGGTTCGGGCCACCACTAAAGAATTTTTCTTGGACATAATAAATACCATCCAATATATCGGTACTGAACATGACAGTTTTTGAGATTGTGCTATGATTAAACCCCAACTCTGAATTATCAGAGCTTGGGGTTTTGATAAAATTTGCTTTTATTTGCTTTTTATTTGTTATAGTTAGGATTAATGCCAGGGAGCCTTTTCGTTTTCACACATCACGCCATCAGTGTCGGTGTACTCCTTGAGGCTGTTTTGGGCACACTGAATGCACAAGAATTTAATTCCATCAGCAGCTGCGGCCCGGATGGCGCGCCTGCCCTGCGGGGCAATACGGAACACATCACCGGCCTTGAGACTCTCCACCTTACCGTCGATATAGAGCTCTCCGCTGCCGGACAGGACAATATAGACCTCCTCATTTTGTTTATGCGCGTGCACAAACGGTACGGCCGCTCCGGCAGGCAGATTGTTAAGACTCACCTCGGCCCCGGTAAGGGAGAGCAGATCATGCAGCTCACTGCGCGCAGCGTTAAGATCCAGGGTAGCTTTCTGAAACACTTCTGACATTGTTATCACCTTTTTATAGATTCTTAAACCTAATACTAATGTTTAACGGCCCGTGCGAACCCTTAACCATCTCACAGAAGTCATTATAGTTAGACACCGAACTATATGCAAGAACTTTTTTTCTTTAAATAACAAGGAAAATGCAGCATCCATGATAATCCCTTATCGTGCTTACGATATGAGATA
Organism: Succinivibrio sp.; assembly: GCA_017469335.1. GTDB lineage: Bacteria > Pseudomonadota > Gammaproteobacteria > Enterobacterales > Succinivibrionaceae > Succinivibrio. The sequence goes on from JAFUGP010000048.1 coordinate 2,609, forward strand.
AGGTAAGAGTCCTATGAGAGAGCCTGTGAGGGAGTCAAACAAGGCAGACTTGGTATTACCAAGATAAGTCTCCCCTGCCCCGAGGATTAAACAAGCTCGATATAATGCGGAATGATGTCCTCATAGCTGCCGTCCTTAAGACGAAAGCCTTTGGGTATGCGCCCTAACTGGGTAAAACCCAAACGCCGGTACAGATGCAGGGCAGGCGTGTTGCTGGCCACCACCGCGTTAAATTGCAGGATCCTAAAGCCCAGCCGGGCTGCGGCCTGCAGGGAATCCTTGACCAGGGCCTCGCCGATATGCTGACCGCGCAGTCCCTCTTTTACGGCGTAACTGGTGTTGCAGATATGGCCGCAGCGCCCCACGTTGTTGGGATGCAGGATATAGAGCCCCACCACCTCGGCTTTTTCCGTCACCGCTACCGCGGTATAGCTCTGGGAGGCAAAGAATTGTCTGGCACTCTCAACTGTCAGTTCTTCTTCCTGCGGAAAGGCCAGGCCCTCGCGCACCACCGCGTTCCAAATGGCGGTGGCATCGGCACAGTCAAAGCTCTCATAGGCACGTATGGTGATCATTTGATTAATTTTCCTTAAATATTTCCAAGTGTTGCACCAAGTTCCACGCAAAATTAATACGGGATCTGGTTTGCGTCCTGCCATGGCAATCTCTGGCTTGTTGGGGGTGAAGGATCTGGAAAGTGTTGCCTTCTCTATTGAAAAATTCTACACAATTTAAGGCTAACTTAATGTATCTGTCTTAAAATATAATCGATGACAAAGCAAATGAGCCTTCTTCACTGTCGCCTAGGACAATACGCTTGATAAAAAGCAGAAGTTGGCTGAGAGAGATTTGGGCAGGAGCCGCAGCAATAAAGGGATTTTCTTTTGCACACAGCATGGCAGATTTTGCAGACTCAAACCACAGTATCTACGCAGACAAGACAGAAATCATCCACCGGCCTGTTGAACATCACGAGCGGGTGTACTTGTCCAGACCCCACTGCTTCGGCGAGTCTCCGGTACTGGGCACCCCCGCTCCCTTATTGCCATAGTACGGCTCTTCACTTCAGGGGCCCCTGAAACTGCGATAAGTGGATCCGTGAACTTCAGCCAGATGCTGAAAATTAATTTTCTTGACTAGGAGAGGTACCTCAGCAAGGAAGTGCAAGACGGTGCAAAATGAGGTCAGAGAAGAGGCTTGACAATGCAGCAAATTCCACAAGAATTACTGGAGCTGATTCGAGGCGGCGAAAATATCTCCGTTGAATTTAAACAGTCCAGATCGCAATTAACCAAGGACATATATGAAACGGTCTGTGCCTTTGCCAACCGGGATGGCGGCCATATCTTTTTGGGTGTCAATGATGAAGGTGTAATACTCGGTATTGAGGATGAGCTGCTCGATAAGCTGAAAAAAGAATTCGTAACCGCTGTTAATAATAAAAACAAGTTATACCCGCCGCTATATCTCACGCTGATTGAATATGAAGCCGAGGGCAAAACCATACTCTATATTTGGGTACCGCCTGCCCAGGATGTCTGCCGCTGCAATGGTCGTATCTATGACCGCAACCACGAATCAGATCTGGATATAACCGATCATTCCGAGGCCGTGTATCGGCTCTACGCCCGCAAAAGTCATTCGTACTTTGTCAACAAAGTGACCGGTTTTGACCTCAGCGCACTGCGCTCTGACCTGATTGAACGGGCCCGGAAGTGGGCCTGTGTCCGGGTAAAAGACCATCCCTGGCAGACCATGTCAGATGAGCAGTTGCTGCGCAGCGCTGGTCTGCTGATGACCGATGAACATACCCGCAAGGAAGGTGTCACCCTGGCAGGGATCTTATTGTTCGGCGAGGATGCCACCATCATGTCAGTCCTGCCTCAACATAAGACCGATGCCATTTTCAGGGTGTTCAACACCGATCGCTATGATGATCGGGATATGATCATCACCAATCTGTTGGACAGTTACGACAGACTCATGGCATTCGGGCAAAAACACCTGAACGACACTTTCCACTTAGACGGGGTGCAAAGTGTGAGTGCCAGAGATCATATACTGCGCGAGATCATTGCCAATCTGCTGATGCACCGCGACTTTGCCAGCGGTTACATAGCAAAGTTGGTCATTGAGAAAGAGCAAATCAGAACCGAAAACGCCAACCTCTCTCACGGTAGCGGGATCCTGAGTCTGGCCACCTTTGAGCCCTTCCAGAAAAATCCGCCTATTTCCAGGATGTTTCGGGAAATCGGGCTTGCCGATGAGTTGGGATCGGGTATGAGAAACACCTACAAATACACCAAGATGTATTCCGGCGGCGAGCCGCAGTTTGTCGAGGGAGACGTGTTCCGCATTACCATCCCACTGTCGAGGGTAGCAACCGCCACTGTAGGGCCTGAAACCTTAATCCCCAACGGAAATGACCATGGTGGGGAAATAAATGGGGAAATAAATGGGGAGATAAATTTGTCCGAGACGGACAAAAATGTACTGGCCGCCATTAAAAACAACCCGCTCATCAAACGTCCGGCCCTGATTTCCCTGTGTGCCATAGGAAAAAGCACCCTTGATCGTTCGCTCAAAAAGTTAAAAACGGCAGGTCTGCTGGAGCGTCTGGGGTCAAATAAAACCGGGTATTGGCAGGTATCAGGTTAAGCGCTCAAACGGTCCCGATGCAGTTAGGGCACCTTGGCTTATTGATCAAGCTGAACGACAGTTGCTTTTTCTGCATCAAAAGCATGAAAACTGCCCGGTCTGCGCAGGCCTTGCAGTCTGAAATCAGGGTGCATGCCTGAGCACCTTTGGTCACGGGGAGGAGAGTCAGTCTGCATCGCGGTAATACGCCGTAAACCCACCCGGGATTAATGCAGGATGCACATGTACGCCATAGGGCTGCGCGATTTAAAAAGAACCGGCCCTGACGGTTCATCCGAGGTTCATCCGAGGTAGAGAAAGTGCTGGCTTTGAGGCAGCAGCTGCCCTGATACACGCCCTGCTCTCCTGGGGGATCATTCTAGCAGAGCGCGCGCCTTATGCGGCAGAGCCCTACTCTTGCCTGAGCTCACAACTCCAGTTGGCGCTTTGAATTTGGTTGTCCAAAAGCCGCAGCTCCTGCGCGAGCTTGTCGGTTCGCTCGGTGAGCTCCTTGACGTTTAAGGCCGGTTCAAACTTGATTTCGCTGCCGCGGGCGCGAAAGTTGACGGACCCTACCTCATTTTGCACTGCCCGATAGGCCTCAAGCTGCAAGCGCAGCGCATCGCGTTGCGCGAGGCATTCGGTCATGGTGCGCTCACCTACCTTGAGCGTGCAGTTGGTAAGGTTGATGGCACTGATAAGGCTCTCCAGACGCCTGACACAGTCATCAAGCTCACCTAGCAGCGCCTTGGGATCGTCAGGCGAGAGCAGACCTTCCTGCGTCAGAGCATAGCTTACGGCGCGGCTTTTTAGCTGTCCGATGCGCGAGAGCAGATCGGCGCGTTCCTTCAGAGCTTCGGCCAATTTCATAAATTATCCTTAAATTTCACATAAAGTTACTAAACAGGCGCCTCTTTATCGCCTCTGTTAAAGGGCAAAAGAGCTTAAGGGATTATAAACCCACATCAGGTCCACTCTTGTGCCTCTGCCCCTCTTCTGCGCCTGGGGGTGTTTGCCCCTGCCAGGTTGCGCTTTGTCAGAGCGCAGGCCGCATGGCAGTGCTCGGTGCTTAGGCAGCACTGTGGTCGTTGCCTGCTTAAGCGTTTAATCTACAGGGGAACCTGCCAGACCTTATCCCGGCAGGACGGGCGTATTCAGAGCTTTCTTAAATTTCCCGCAAATTTTAACTGTATATTTTTTCTAAACATTGCCCGGCATCATAATATTTTTCACCCATTATGAGTAATATCTAAAAGTATCACCCATACCTACCCGGACGCGTTGGAGTGTTGCGGCTTAAACGCGGGTGATATCTGTATACAGGCATAAAGTGGCGGCAGAATTATGGACAGTGAGTTGAGCAGCACCATCTACGAGGAAGACATCACCATGCCACAGGCCATGCAGGAGACGGATTTTGAGAACTCCACGGCCTTTGACATCACCTCCGTCGCCGAGCGGGTCCTAGATGAGATCCCCGCCTATGTCATGGTCTGCGATTCCGTCTCCAAGAATATCCTCTACGTCAACCGTCCCATGGCCGAGGCCTTAGAACTGCAGCAGCCTTTCTGCAGTACCTGCTACGCGCTCTTTAGGGGGCGCAAGGCCCCCTGCCGCAACTGCCGCAACGCCGTGAACAACACAGACGGTTTCACCATGAGTCACAACAATCTCGCCCTGCCCAATCTCAAGCAGCAGGTCGTGATCATGAAGTCGCTCAACCTGGTGATAGACAACCGCAACTACACCATCGCCATCTGCAAGCCCAAGGAGAATTTCGCCAAGATCCGCGAGAACTTCGATTTTTTGGAGAGCAAGTCCGATCTGGTGGCCGTGGTGCTCGACATCTTCACCCACAACCTGCTCAACCCCGATCTGCAGATTTACGGCGCCCTGGAAATGCTGGGCATGATGTACAGCGCGCTGCACGTAAGCGTTTACGAGGAGGCCCGGCAGGAACTGGTGGTCAGGCGTTTTCGCTATGTGCGCAGCTCCTTTTGGACCGCCTCCCCGAGCCTGGATGTAACCGACGAGCAGGACGAGAGTCTGCCGCAGATGATTGTGGAGCGGGCTTTTGCCTCCAAACAGCCGGCCTATATGCTGGCCTCCGAGGTACAGGACAGGGAAACCTTCCTGGCGCTGCGCAAGGCCGGCATCGACAGCATCTACTGCGCACCCATCAGCTGCGATGACCGTCTCATGGGCTATCTGTTCGTGACCAATCCCGATCAGGCCAAACTGGATCGCTACCAGAGGCTCATGCCGCTGGTGCTCAACGCCATGGCCGCTTCGCTGTGGAGCCGCCGCCAGAGCATCTTAATAGACAGCTCGCACAACATCGACACCCTTACCAATTTAAAAAACCGCAACGCCCTGCTCAAGGATCTCAATTCCCTCTCGGGCTCCAACAACATCGGCGTGCTCTACGTCAATATCAACGGGCTCAAGACCATCAACGACACCTACGGCATGAAGGAAGGCGACAGCATCTTAATCAAGATTGCCTCGGTGCTCGCGCAGCTTCTGCCGGAAAAAAACAACCTCTACCGCATCAGCGGCGATGAATTTTTAGGGCTGTACATCGGGACCACGGAGAAGGAATTCACCATGCTCTCCGATACCCTCAAGGCCCTGCTCACCAGCGAGAAGGGCTTCTCGGCGGCGGTGGGCTCGCACTGGTGCATCAGCGGCAAAAAACTGCAGTACGCGGTCAACCAGGCCGAGTCAGACATGCTGTTGGAGAAAAAGCGCTTCTACCGCCAGCACCCCGGCGGGGCACGTTACCGCCTCGACAAGGACTCGGTGCTCGACATCATCTCGCCGGACAAGATTGCGCAGCTCATCGAAAACAACTGCTTTGTGGTGGTCTATCAGCCCAAATACAGCATTCCCCGCGGGCGTTTTGACGGCGCCGAGGGTCTGGTGCGCCTCAACATCAACGGCACGGTGATCCCGCCGGGGGATTTCATCCCCACCTTAGAGGCTGCCCACTACACCCATCTGGTGGATTTCTTCGTGCTGGAGAGCATCTGCAAAACCATGCAGGATCGCATCAACCAGGGCAAGATTGTACTGCCGGTCTCCTGCAATTTCTCCCGCCACACCGTGGTGCGCACCGATTTCATTCCCAACTTAAACCGTATCCTGGAGCAGTACCACATTCCCAACAATCTCATCATTCTGGAGATCTCCGAGCGTACCGAAACCATCTACCATAAGGATCTGCAGGACACCACCGTGGAGCTGGCCGATCACGGCTACAAACTCTCCATCGACGATTTCGGCGTGGCGCATGCCAATATCTGGGCCCTGGCCGATCTGCCGGTGGCCGAGGTCAAGTTCGACAAAAAACTCATCGACTCCCTGCTCAATGAGGACAACTCCAAGATCCTCACCATCTTAAGCGTCATGATCACCATGTGCCACAAGCTCAACATCAAGACCGTCGCCGAAGGCGTGGAGACCAAGATGCAGAGCGAGGCGCTGGAAAAGCTCGGCTGCGATGAGATCCAGGGTTACTACTACAGCAAGCCCGTCAGCGAAGAAGAGTACTACCGTCTCATCGAGCAGACCCAGGGCGGCGATGAATTATCCTGAGCTGCTCCTGCTCTCTGTGGCGCTCGCGGTAGATGCCAGCGTGTGCAGCATCATCTACGGCAACCGCCTGCGGGAGAGCAGCTTCAGACTGCGCACCGGCTTAACTTTAGCCTGCAGTTTCGGACTCTTTCAGTTTCTTATGCCCGTGACCGGCCATCACTTAAGTTTGGCCGTCTATGAGCTCATCTCCTCCTTTGCCCCCTATCTGGCCTGCGCGCTGCTGTGCGCCGTGGCATTGAGCATGGTCTACGAGGCCCTGCATCCCTCAGAAGAACATCCCCACCGCCGTCTGGGACTTATGACAGTACTCGCGCTGGCCATCGCCACCTCACTAGATGCCCTGGCCGTGGGGTTTTCCCTGGGGCTTATCGGCTCGGGGATCATGTTCGAGGCCACGGTCATCGGCGTGGTGTGCTTTGCGCTCTCGCTTGGCTGTTTTTACCTGGGAGTGCTGGCCAGCACCTTATGGCATATCGAAAAGGCTCTCAATTTGGCCGGTGCGGCTGTGCTGGCAGGGATCGGCATTGAGATCCTGTTAAGTCGTTAAAATATTCATAAAATCAGTATATTGAAACCTTTACCATGTCAGAAAATCTCCCACAGGTTTCCGCCCAAGAAAACACTCTGGCCGCAGCCTCAGAGAAAATCAGCTTCATCATCGATTCCGCGCAAGCTCAGATCCTCTCCACCGTTAATACCACCATGGTGTATTCCTATTTTCAGATAGGAAAAATTATCATGCCCCCGTACTTAAGCTTTTCCGGCCTCATGCCGCGACCCCCGCTGCAATTTTAGCGGTAAGTGCGGGGTAGTTCTTGCCCTTGTCTATGTCGCGTTGGGACGCGTGCGATCTCACACAGTATTCTAGAATATCC
>JAFUGP010000049.1 GCA_017469335.1 Succinivibrio sp.
CCCTCCCCAACACTACCACTCTCTATTCTGCTTCTATCCTGATATTCAACTACTGGGTTTGAAACTTCCTACAAGTTTGCAAACTCCTCAAATAGGATCACCTGCTGTAGGTTGGTAGGATCGATCTGTAATAATCAACAGAAAATTGTGGTCAACGCGGTAGCACATCGTGACTACGCCATAGGCGGCACTGACATTCAAATCAAGATGTTTGACGACCGTCTGGAAGTAGACAGTCCCGGTACACTGTCCGGCCTGGTGAGAAAAGAAAACATCCGTTTCACCCCTTTCTCCCGCAATCCCAAGATAGCCGCCTTTCTCAAGGACTATGGCTACGTGAAAGAATTTGGTGAAGGAGTTGACCGTATGTGCCGCGAACTTGAGGCCTTAGGTCTGCCGGATCCGGTATTCGACAACAGCACCTTCATTCTCAAAACCACAGTAAAAAGCAAAAAATTTGCCGATCAGAAGGCCGTAGTCAACTCGACTAAACCTGAGAACGCGTCGATTCAACCCGATATCACGTCGATTCAGCCCGGTTATGCGTCGATTCAGTCCGATAACACGTCGATTCAGCCTGACAGCAAGTTGATCCAACGACTTGATACGCTGATTTCCAACAGCATGATATCTGCCAAATCCAGAAAAGCTGCCGAGACATTGATGAGTGCTGTCTCCCCGACAGAGATCATAGATGTCAAAAAGGTGATGGAAATTCTGTCCTGTCAGACCACCAAAGCGCGCGCTGCTCAAGGAAATGGCAAACAGTGGCCTGCTTGAAGCCGTACACGGTCAGGGCAAGGGAAAATACAAAATATGCTCAATACCACAGTGACAGAGTGCGCACTCAAAGCAGGTGACACCGTCAATACTGCCCCTGCCTGATCCAGAATATCGAAGTACTGCTCACACCAGCCCGGCCGCCGCCAAGGTGAGCATACCCCCCGAGAGCACGTACACTTCCTCATACCCACGTCCGGTGAGAATGCGGCTGGCCTCGTAGGACTTAAGTCCCATCAGACACAATATGAGCACCTGCCTGTCGCGCGGGATCTCGTCCAGGCGCTCGCGCAACTCTTTGAAGGGGATGTTCACAAAACCCGGCAGATGCTTTTCGGCAAACTGCTCGGGCGGTCTGACATCCAGCCAGTAGGCATTGCGGAATGTAGAGTTGAGCTGATCGTAGCGGGCTAAGCGGTACAGACCGTCCACGGCATTCTCGGCCACGGCCCCCGCCAGATTTAAAAGTCCCCGTCCCAGACTGAAAGGCGAGGTATAGGCCTGTTCACGGCAGGCGAGATCATGCACCGTGCCGTCTTCGGAGAGCACCGCGCTGACGGCATTGACTATGTGATCGACACTGCGCCGCCCTACGGCCTGCGCCCCCAGAACCCGTCCCTCACTGTCAAAGGTCAGCTTGACCTGGGTGCGCTCGATATTGGGATAAAGTCCCTGGGTACCGCGCTCGTGTACCCAGACGCTGTGCGCGCCGCTGATGCGCCGCCTGGCCGCCTCCTTGTCGGTAAGCCCGCAGCAGGCTGCCTCCACCGCAAAGAGCTTGGCTACCGCCGCGCCCGCCAGGCCCCTGAAAGGCTGAGGCTGACCGTAGAGATGCGAGCACATGGCCCTCACCTCCAGATTCACCGGGCCCGCCTGCGGCAGCGCGGTGAGTTCACCCCCCACCGGTGAGGACACCCCGGCCACATCACCTATGGCGTAGATGTCCGTATCGCCTGTCTGCATGTATTCGTTGGTGCGGATATGTCCGCCGCCGGTCAGAGGCAGCGCGCACTGCGCGGCCAGCACGGTATTGGGCCTGCGCCCGGCGCAGACCACTGCGAAATCAAAGTACCCCACCTGACCGTTGGTAAAGCCCACTTCCAGAGCGTTATTGACCATGCGGGCGGCCGCCACCATGGTACCTAACTTGACCGTCACATGACGCTGTCTGAGCTCATAAAGCAGCGGCATGGCAATTTCGGGATCCAGGTGAGGCATGATCTGATCGCGCGCTTCCACCAGGGTGATGGCCAGACCGCGCTGCGAGAGGTTCTCCACCATCTGCAGTCCCGAATAACCGGCACCGACCACCAGAGCGCTGTGGTGCACACAGTTTTCGATGGCCGCGACGATGGCATCGGCATCCTCCACTCCGCCTAAGGTAAAGACATTGCTGACATCGCGGGCAAAGGACGGCACCACCGGGCTGCTGCCGGTGGCCAGTACCAGTTTGTCATAGGGTATGACAACCTCCGTCCCCCCATGCTCGGCAGTCACTTCATGGGTCTGACGGTTGATGGCCACGGCGTTGTGTTCGGTGAGCAGCTTGATGTTGAAATCGTGGCGCAGCGCCTCCAGGGCGGCGGCAAAGGTCTGTTCGCGGTTGCGCATCACCCCGCCGGTGTAATAGGGCAGCGCACTGTTGGCATAAGCCGGATAATGACCGCGCTCCACCACGGTGATCTCAGCGTTCTCATCGAGACGGCGCAGGCGCAAGGCAGCCGCCGAGCCGCCCGACACCCCGCCTATAATCACAATCTTCATGCCGCCCCACCTTAGGGATTTCACACCCCGTTTTTGATTGAATTACCGTCCGTTCAGTTTAACCTATCAAGGGGTTAGACTACGCCAAAAGCCCGCATCTTGCCGACTAAAATTAGATCTGTGTTGAAGCAATGGGAAAATTTGCCACCCAGATCGCCCCTTTGCCGCAGTGATTTGCTTAGCATCAACTAAGTTCCCAACCCGCGGGTCCACCGCATTACCTATCCAACCCTCAGGAGGCTACCATGGATTTTCTACAGCTCATGCAGCAGCGCTATACCACCAAGTACTACGATCCGGACAAAAAGGTACCCGAAGAGACCATGCAGAAGATCCTCGAGTGCATCAGACTCACCCCCAGCGCGGTCAACATGCAGCCCTGGCATTTCTTTTTGCTCTCGGGAAACAGCAAGCAGAAGCTGGTGTCGGTGATCCCCGATTTCAATGTGCAACGCTACCAGAGCTGCTCGCACGTGCTGCTCATCGCGGCCAAAAATCCGCTCAACGACGAAGATATCCGTGCAGTCTGCAGCAATGAAGATGAGTGCGGCCGTTTTACCAATCCCGAAAAGGAGAACGCTGCCAACGCTTTTAAGGGCAAAAAGCATTTTGCCGATCTGCACTGGCGCACCGACGGTTACGGCAGCTGGTGCGGCAAGCAGTGCTACATCGCGCTAGGCAGTGCCCTGTATGCGGCGGCGGCCTACGGGGTGGACAGCACCCCGGTGGAAGGCTTCAACGCCGCCCTTACCGATGAGCTGTTGGATCTGCGCTCCCTGAACCTGCAATCGCAGGTACTGGTGCTGTTTGGCTACCGCTCCGCGCAGGACTCCAATACCCTCGACAAGCGGCCTAAGGCCCGCTTTGCCCTCAAGGACATTCTCACGGTGCTCTGAACACAGTGTGGACCTGCGCTATAGCGCAGCTCAGGTATGTCCTGAGAGCTGCGCTGTCAGCCCTGGTCATGATCTGCCCTGCCCTGCAGGCGGCAGACTCAATGACAGCACCCTGCACCGGAGAGGCCATGGACGCCATTTTCACGCGTACCAGTGTACGCAGTTATGAGGAGCGGCCAGTTGAGGAGGCCAAAATCGAGCGCATCCTGCGCGCGGCCATGGCCGCGCCCTCGGCGGTAAATCAGCAGCACTGGGAGTTCTACGTGGTCACCGACCAAGCGGTACTCAAGGAATTGTCACAGGCCAGTCCCTATGCCGCCATGACGGCCCATGCCCCGGTGGCCATCGTGGTGGTCGGCCGTACACAGGGGCTGAGTGCCCCGCAGATGCGCGATTATGATCTGGCCATCGCCACCGAGAATATGCTGCTGGAAATTGAGGCGCAGGGTTTAGGCGGGGTGATGCTGGGCATCGCGCCTCACCAAGAGCGCATGGACAAGGTGGCTGCCGCGCTCGGGCTGCCTGAGCACCTGACGGTCTTTACGGTGGTGCCGTTTGGCTATCCCCAACACAAGTCGCCCCAGCGGGATCGCTTCGATCCGCAGCGGGTGCACTATCTGCGCTGAGAGCGCAGCCTGAGCGCGCATACCTCTCTCTATACCATGAGCTCGCTTTGCGCGAACAATACCGCCTGCCCCGAGATGATCACCCGCCCCTGCTCAAGTCTGGTATGCAGCACCCCGCCTCTTGTGGAGGCCTGATAGCATTTAAGCGCGCTCCTGCCCAGGGTGCGGCACCAGTAGGGAGTGATCAGGCAGTGGGTGCTGCCGGTCACCGGATCTTCATTAATCCCCAGGGAGGGGGCAAAACAGCGCGACACGCAGTCATAGTCCCTGCCCTGTGCCGTCACGGCAATAATCGGCCAGCGCAGTGCCGCAAGACGCGCAAAATCAGGTCTGAGATTTAAGACCTGCTCCTCACGCTCCAGAACCAGCAGCAGATCCCGCGCGGCACAGGCCTCCTTAACCCTTACTCCCACCGCTGCGCTCAGATCATCAGTCACCGCCGTGGCATGCAGAGGGTAGGCCGGAAAGTTCAGGGTGATGAGTTCCCCACAGCGGGTGACAATCAGCTCACCTGCCTTGCTCTCAAAGCGCAACTGTGTAAGCTCCGTCTCAAGGAAGTTGAAAATGACATAAGCCGCAGCCAGCGTGGCATGGCCGCAGAAGTCTATTTCCGAGCGCGGAGTAAACCAGCGTATTTGATAGCCCCGCGGGGTTTTGACCGCAAAGGCCGTCTCCGAGAGATTGTTTTCCGCGGCAATCTGCAGCATCAGCTCATCCTCAGGCCAGCAATCCGGCACGCAGACCGCCGCCTGATTGCCGTGAAAGAGCCTTGAGGTGAAGGCATCCACGAGGTACTGTTTCATGGCACATGGCCGCTGATTGACAGTCTCCCGCCACTTGCTGTGAAGGCAGGAGCGCTGTGCACAAAAAGGTGCATAAAGAGTTAAAAATCAATCTCGTCGGCGTTAAGCCCCGAACTGCCGCATTCGGGCAGATTGTCGATGGCCTGCATCTGAGCCTGCGGGATCTCGAAGTCCACCTGAATATTCGCGGCTATGCGCGAGGGCGTGACGGACTTAGGCAGCGGCAAGGTCCTGTTTTGCAGGCACCAGGCCACGCACAGCTGCGCCACCGAGACCTTGAGGCGGGCGGCGATGTCCACCATCACCGGGTTAGTAAGCACGCTGCCCCGGCCTAAAGGACTCCAGGCCTCAATTAAGATCCCCTCGCTGCGGCAGAAATCCACCACACTCTGCTGCCTAAAACCCGGGTGATACTCAATCTGATTGACCATGGGCTTCACCTTGCAACGCGCAAACAGGCTCTGCAGGTGGTGCTCGTAGAAATTGCTCACTCCGATGCTGCGCACCTTACCTTCCGCAAGGAGTTTTTCCAAGGCCCGCCAGGTAGAAGCATTGAGATCTTCCCAGCTGTCGGGAAACTGCTTTTTGACCGCCGGCCAGTGGATTAGATAGAGGTCGAGATACTCAAGTCCCAGATCGGAAAGTGTCTTGTCAAAGGCTGCCAAGGTACGCTCATAACCGCGCTCGGTGTTCCAGACCTTGCTGGTGACAAAGATATCCTCACGCTTAAGTCCCAGCTCGGAAAGCCCTACGGCAATACCCCGCCCAACGGACTTTTCATTGGCGTATACCGCTGCAGCGTCAATATGCCTATAGCCGCACGCAAAGGCAGTTTTAACGGCATCAACCGCGGTCTGGTCATCGGGGGTCTGCCAGGTACCAAAACCGATGCGGGGAATGCTCACACCGTTAGAGAGAGTGTAGTTCATGTTATTACCTCAAAAAATTCGCAAGTAATCAATCTTGCTGATCTTTATCCAACCGTCAGCAGTTCTGGGAGAAATACTCAATTGCAGATTATATCTAGGGCACACATAGCCCCTCGGTGTAATAATATATACGTGCACATAACTATTCAGTTCTGTTTTGATGAATCAGCTGCTGTTTCAGCAGCTCAGCTCAGATTCAAGGTCTTGCGCTCTCTTTTCTGCCTCGCTGGCTCTCAACTCAGCAGCCTCCAATCCTGGACGCTCACTCACCATGCCGCTTTCTATCCAGTCATCCCTTGCCAGTTTGTATGCTCTGCGCTGACTTAACTCCATCATGACTTTGCTTCTGTTTACTCTCAATAAATCACTTAGTCTGTAAATCCTCTCAATCTCATTAGTCAAGCTAGTTCGCAAAATCCGGGCGTCCTGCGACCTAGAACTGAGAGTTAACCTGCCAGCTGCCGTTCTTGTTGGATCCTACCCTCGTGATATAACCTTGTCTGCGCAGATAACTCACATGGTTTTGCAGGGCAGTGCGTCCAATGCCGATTAGTTTCATCAGTTGCACATGGGTGACGTGAGGATCATATTTCATCGCGGCAATTATGCGTCTGCGAGTGATATTTAATGAGATCTCGTTAAGGGCAGTCTTATCCCCCACTTTATCCCCCACTTTATCCCCCACTTTATCCCCCACTTTATCCCCCACTTTATCCCCGACTTTATTTTCTAATACATCTCCCAGAGATACTTCTGAAAATGCAAAGGGAATAGTGACCAAAATGGAGTGTTCACGAATCTCAAAAGCGTTCTTTCCATAGTTTTTTGTGATTACCGGAATACCTCTGCCGGAGCGTTCGCTGATATGAAGCTGCAAAAATATATCGGACAAGGCAGGATTAACCGGGATTGACTCACCTAAGAAAAAGCCCTGCAGTGTCTGCTGAGGTGGCAGCGAGCCGCGGGAGAGGATCTCCACACGGTCAGAGTAGATTGTGATCATGGGGGCATTGCCGTCAATCCATCTGTTATGCACAAATGCGTTGATCATAGCCTCTCTGAATGCATCCTCATCAAAGAGACGTACCTCCTTGCGCTGAACAATCCTGTTAGTTTCATCTGCCTGAACTATATTGATAACATCCGCATATTCAAGTATTTTATCGAGAGTGATAAACAGACAATTGTTGCCAAACTCCCGCACAGAATACAAGGGAGCTGTTTTATCCTTCCCTCTGAAGATTGAGACTCTAACCGGCAAATGAGAATCATCGGATAACAATTGAGCAAGCAGGTTGTATTCTCCCTGTTTGGTTTTGAGCTTTAAATTTTTCTCAAAGTTTTTGTTGTCCAGAACTATACCTTTATCCTCGTAGTAGAGAAAAAGTTTTTTAAAGGTTAATTCCTGGTATGCGGAGGCAAGATTGGTCAGCGATGGTTGTCCCTGACTTAACAGGTTAAACAACGCCGCTTCTCGTTCAGGATATTTAACCAGATTGACCTTTGATGAGCCGATTCTCAAGTACCTGATCCCCTTAAAAGCTGTGGGGGCTTTCTTTGCTGCCGGTATGACCAGAACAACCAGTCGTTTACCGTCAACCTTAAGTTCTTGAAAGGAAAAATTAAGATCAGGCGCAAGATTTCTGGCTAAAAAATGTTCCAATGGCTCATTTTTTACTTCTTTGTGGTAATTAAATTTAGTACCTGTCAGTGCATGGCTTTGATCGTTAACACCAAAAATGAGATAAGCTTGCTCCATGCCTTTCATCGCTGCACTGTTTGACAGAGCGGAAATATACTCTCCCAGACCTGTTGCATCAGTCCAATTTTCTTTCATGCCCCCGATCTTTAGAAAATCAGGTATAACCTATTGATATATAAGACAATTCTTAGAATGATAGAATAAATCTGTTTATATCAAAGGCACCTAAAAACCTAGATCAATAACTTAGCCTCACAAAAACCTGCCAAAAGTGGCCTTTGGCACCCCTGGAGGTCCCTGCTATTCCAGAAAAGTGGAAAGCTTTGTGGCCTGGGGTTAGCGGCTAACTGCCCGTTCTGTTTTTAGAGCGTGATCCAAGGATCAAAACAGACTATAATTCAATATTTTCTGTGATAGATGGATCAAAACAGATTGATTTTACTTGCAAAACGTGAGCCCTTGACTCAAGATGAGTGTAGTCCAAAACCTCGGCATATAGGAGGACCCAAATGCCAAATTCCAAAGTCAAAGGCTCACCCACTATTTTATCAATCGGCGAGGGCTGTGTCACCGAGCCAGTGTCAAATCCGTTCGCTCTGTTCACTATCGGGCAAACCAAATTGGGGATTGAGACTATGGCAGACGAGATTGCCAGAAGCATGGATTTGATTATGCGTATGCGGAAGTTTAAGCCCGGAGCCTACGTTGCGAGCGGGGTGGTTTTTACAGCTTATGGTGCTTTGCACCAGCAGTCCTACCATCTAGAGAACTGCAGGATGCTGTACATCAAGAGGACCGGAGTCCGGATATCAAACAAAGCCTTGCACAATCAAATCGTTAAACCTCAGATGCCAGGACTGTGCAAGGAATGTGCAGAGCAGCTGTTAGCCGCGATAAGGACCAAGGCTGAGCAGTACCTGTCTATTCTGGTACCGCCATCATTGCAGACGATTGAGAAGGCCTTGGACGTTCGGGCTGTTTTCTCATACGATGGCTCACAGGTGACATTACGTGAAGGCGCTAAAGCCAATCTGCCCTGCAAGGCTGCAGGACACCCGAAAGCGGACGGCTCCCCTGCCGCTCCCGGTGTAAAGCTAGATATCCTGTTCAACATCAGCCGTATGTGCATTGAACGGGTAGACATCACCGAGGCGGTGGCCGATGAGCGCGAGCACATGCATCTGGAAATGCTCAAAGACTGCCTGTTGCTGGCCGACCGCGGGATGGTCTCGGCCGAGTGGGAGCACGCCATGTACGAGGCCGGTGTTAAATTTATCTTCAAAGGATTATGTTGCTAGAAACATAATCCTTTTTATGTTGCCAAAAAATTATTGTTGCCAGAGAGCAATAACTCCCTAATCAGACAGTGAAACACCGCTCAACTGGCAACATATCAAAATATCTCCTTGTTTTAACTGCCTCTTCCAAGACCCTCCAGCCACTTAAGCAAGTCCTGATCCTCCAGCAAATCCTTGTCGTTTTTCAGCGATGATTCCGGCGGTACGTCGGGCAAAATGCTCTCCACCGCCTTGTCCACCGCCTCAC
>JAFUGP010000001.1 GCA_017469335.1 Succinivibrio sp.
CCGATACCCTGACCTTCATCAGCATGCAGCTAAACTGGCCAGCCAGAAAAGCCCAATTATTGCAAGCATAGTTTTTTAAAGAGCACCGTTGGCGCTAGGCCGCGGGTTTGAGTCTAAAATCGAACTGCAAAAGTAGAGTTATGATTTTGAGTTTGAGCTGGAGCTTGAGCTTGAGCTGGAGTAAGGTGACCGTCTTAGGTCTGATGCCCAAGTGCTAAAATGTCAGCACCTTAACTTAAGAGCCTGCAGCGGGCTTTGACGCTGTCTGCACGGAGATAATCATGTCGGATAAATTTGTCGCCATCATCATGGGCTCGGATTCGGACCTGCCGCTGCTGGAACTGACCGCGGGGATCTTAAAGGACTTTAACATCCGCACCGAGATGCGCATTGCCTCGGCCCACCGCACTCCCGATGAGGTCGCTTCCTACGTCACCGACGCCCAAAGGCGCGGCTGTCAGGTCTTTATCGCCGCCGCCGGACTGGCGGCCCATTTGGCCGGGGCCGTGGCGTCCCGTACCATCCGGCCGGTGATCGGCATTCCCTGCGACGGCGGGCCCTTAAACGGGCTGGACGCGCTC
This sequence comes from Succinivibrio sp., assembly GCA_017469335.1. Classification (GTDB taxonomy): domain Bacteria; phylum Pseudomonadota; class Gammaproteobacteria; order Enterobacterales; family Succinivibrionaceae; genus Succinivibrio. Next base: position 582 of record JAFUGP010000001.1, read on the forward strand.
TATTCCACGGTACAGATGCCCGGCGGTATTCCGGTGGCCACGGTGGCGGTGGGCAAGGCCGGGGCCCGCAACGCTGCCTATCTGGCCGCGCAGATCATGGCTCTGTCCGATCCCGAGCTCGCGCAGCGTGTACAGCGTCAGCGCGACCAAGATGCCGCGGCGGTGCGCGCCAAGGATAACGCCCTGCAGGAGCGCTTAAACGCCAAATGAGCATAAGCCCGGTTTGGCACACCGCCTCTCCCAAGGAGGCCGGCGCCATTTTGCAGCGAGGCGGGGTGATTGTGGCCCCGGCCGAGGGAGTTTACGGGCTGTGTTGCCGCTGCGATGACGAGGCGGCGCTGCAGCGGCTCTTGTCCATAAAAAAACGCCCGGCCGCCAAAGGCTTTATCGTGATTGCCGCCTCCGTTCAGGAGCTTGAGCCTTTCGCTGCCCTGGACGCGGTACCGCCGGCGGCACAGGATCTGATGCGGAGCCTGTGGCCGGGACCTTTTACCTTTGTGGTGGCTGCCGCGCCGGGGGCTTTGCCTTTACTGCACGGCGAGCATGACACGCTCGCGGTCAGGGTGAGCGCCTTTGAGCCTCTGCGCGCTTTGGTGGTTGCCGCCGGTGTCCCTTTGGTCTCCACCAGCGCCAATATAAGCGGTGCTGCCCCCAGCGCGCAGTTAGATGACTTAGCCCCGGAGATCCAAGAGCAGGTGGATGGCGTGCTCACCCTGCCCTGCGGCGGACTTGCCGGGGCCACCTCCATTTATGACTGCCTCAGCGGAGAACTGCTCAGACAGGGACCGCAGTGGCCGCAACTGACAGGATCCTCATCATGACCGCTCACTATGCCGTATTCGGCAACCCCATTGCTCATTCCCTCTCCCCGCAGATCCACACCTTTTTTGCCGCCCAGACCAAACAGGATCTCGACTATGGGGCCAAATTAGTGGAACCTGGGAGCTTTCACACTGTTATACAGGAATTTTTTGACCCGCAGGGCGGCAACGGTTCAGGCTGCAACATCACGGTGCCCTGCAAGCTGGACGCTTATAATTTCGCCTCCGAGCTCTCTTCTTATGCCGAGGCGGCCGGAGCGGTGAATACACTGAAACGCCTTGAGGACGGCAGGGTGTTGGGGGATAACACCGACGGACGGGGCCTGGTATTGGACCTGCAGCGTCTTGGTCTGCCACTTGCCGGCAGGCGGGTGCTGATAGTAGGAGCCGGAGGTGCGGCGCGCGGTATCATACTCCCCCTCTTAGAGCAGAGGGCGGAGGAACTTACCATTGTCAACCGCACCGCGCAGAAGGCCTTTGAGCTGTGTCAGCTCTTTGAGAGACGGCTGCCTGAGGGATTTGCCGGTACCTTGAATGCCACCACGCTTGAGGGTGTGAAAGGTGCTTATGACCTCATTATTAACGCTACCTCCTTAAGTCTGAAGGGGCAGGGTCTGCCTCTTCAAGATGAGGTGATCGCCCAAAGCGGCGCGGTTTATGATCTGATGTACAAATTAAATGAGGACACCGCCACCCAGGCTCAGGCCCGCGCTTTGGGGGTAAAAAAAGCTTATGGCGGTTTTGGCATGCTGCTGATGCAGGCGGCCTTAAGCTTTGAACTGTGGCGCGGGGTGATGCCGGATGTTGACGCTGCACTGGAGCATTTCTCTTGCCGCAGCTAATCAGGGTAGAAGTGGGCGCCGACAGCCTGCTGCAGGATGAGGCGGCACTGCTTGAGAGTCTGTGTCTGAGCCGGGGGATTGAAGTTCAGCATGCTGAGGAGAATGCACCTGCAGGGCGCGGCTTACCCCCGATTACGATAAGATTTACGCAGCGCTGTGAGGTGCTGTTTCCGCCCGGCAGTGACCTGCCGCCTTTTTCTTTGGACTTTACCAACCACCTGCTGCAACAGCGCAGTCATCAGGCCAAAACTGCCTCCGAGGCAGTGGCCAGAGCCGTATTAGGCCGCGGCGGCACCTTCCCCTCTAGGATCTACGACGCCTCGGCAGGCTTAGGGCGGGATGCGCTCATCATACAAAGCTGCGGGGTACAGGTTGAGATGTGTGAGCGCCACCCCGTGATGTGGCTGCTGCTTTACGATGCCCTGCGCCGGGCGCATCTGGCCGATGCCAGGCTCTTCCCCTGCGGTCTGCCTGAACTTTTGCCCTGCGCTGAGCTCAGTGATCTGGGACTTAATCTCGAAGGCAGCGTCATCTACTTTGATCCCATGTTTCCGGTGCGGCGCAAACATGCCCTGGTCAAAAAGGAGCTGCGCAGCATCCGCGCGATAGTGCAGGATGATGACGACAGTCAGGAGGTGCTGGCCGGATTATTGACCCTGAGAGCCCGGCGGGTGGTGGTCAAGCGTCCGGCGCAGGCCCCGGTATTGCACGGCGGACGCAGCGGCATGGTGCCTGGCGGACAGTGCCGCTTTGATATCTACTCAGGGACTCACTCCGGCGCAGTTTGAAAGAGCGAACCCCATGCCTTTGCTGTTATCATTCCGGAATTTGACAGAATTAAGTCCTGCCGGGCTGCGTACTCAAAGGGCTCAGTCATGATAGCCGCGGGCCTTGTCCTTGAGTGTGCCCAGGCGCTCCAAGGCCTCGTTTAAGGTCTCATCGCGCTTGGCAAAGTGCAGCCTTACCAGGTGATGGCAATCCTCGCGGAAAAAGCAGGAGCCCGGTACCGCGCCTACCCCCACTTCCTGCGCCAGCCACTCACAAAAATGCAGATCGTTTTGCACCTTGAACTCACTGACATCAAGCAGCACGTAATAGGCACCCTGCGGATCGCCAAAGCTAAGTCCCAGATCTCTAAGCCCGGTCGTGAACAGTTCCTTCATGTGGGTGTAATGGGCCTGAAGCTCCTGATAGTAGCTCATCGGACTCTCAAGTCCGGCCAAGGCCGCCTCCATGAGCGGGGCAGCCGCGCCCACGGTGAGAAAATCGTGCACCTTCTTAACCCGCTCAATGATGTGCTCGGGGGCGATGACGTAGCCTAAGCGCCAGCCGGTGATGCTGTAGGTCTTGGAGAGTGAGCTGCAGGAGATGGTGCGCTCCCACATGCCCGGCAGCGTGGAGATATAGGTGTGAGACCAGGGGGCGTAGACGATGTGCTCATAGACCTCATCGGTGATCACATACCCGTCATGGCGGATCACGATGTCGGCGATGGTCTTAAGTTCCTCTGGAGAGAAGACCTTGCCGCAGGGATTGGAGGGATTGCACAGTACCAGGGCCTTGGCGCCGTTTCTGAAGGCATCCTCCAGCACAGCGGCGTCAAACTCAAAGGTAGGAGGCCTGAGCGGAATATAAATGGGCTGCGCGCCGGAGAGAATGGTGTCGGCGGTGTAGTTTTCATAAAAGGGCGAGAAAATCGCCACCTTATCGCCGGGGTTGACCACGGTCAGCATGGCGGCCATCATGGCCTCGGTGCTGCCGCAGGTCACCACGATGTGCTGTTCGGGGTTGATGTCAAGCCCGGTAAAACGTTTTTGTTTGGCAGCTAAGGCCTCGCGGAAGTTCTGGGCTCCCCAGGTGATGGCGTACTGATGCGGTCCGGTGAGGGCGATATCCTTGAGCCTTTTCGTGATCTGTTCAGGTGGCGGGAAGTCGGGGAAACCCTGGGAGAGGTTGACCGCGCCGTAGCGGTTGGAAATGCGGGTCATACGGCGGATCACCGAGTCGGTGAAGCCCGCGGTGCGCTCTGACAGAGCTCTGGTCATGGTGCTTACTCCTGCCTGAATAGAAATCTAAAATGCGGCCCCAGCCGTCTGTCCAATCTTACACCCAGCAAGGCCTGCGCCGGACGGATTGGGGCCCGCATAAAGGCGGCCAGGGCAGGACACCGCAAGGACGCTCTAAATTAATCCATATTAATCAACATGATAAAAATTTATAGTCTTTTTGCAGATTACATTTCGGGATCTGGAACGTAGCTCTCCTATGCTTAAGACCAAGGGCGAGGGGCCCGGTCAAAAGAGGAAGTGATTATGGGAAACAGCGAAGCGTTGCGCGCGGCGATTAATGCCGGTGAAACCGGGGTGGTTAAATTTCTGCTGGACCTGGAAGGTCCCCTGGACGCCAGGGAGGGACTGCTGCATCAGGCCTGCGCGCTGGATCGCGTGGAGATTGCCAGGCTTCTGCTGGGGCACTGCGAGGTTAACGCGCCTGACGCGCAACAGGATACGGCACTGCACTTGTGCAGTTCCGCCGAGATGGCCGCACTGCTCATCAAGGCCGGTGCGGATCCCAGCTTGGAGAACGGTCGCGGGTTAAGACCCGATGAGACGGTTAAAAACGGCAATGTCTCCGACTATCTCAAGGACTGCTACCTGCAACGTCTGGGGGAGAGCGAGGCGGCGGAAGTGGAACTTCCCTGGGATAAGCGTTTTCGCTACGAATTCGTGAGCATCAAAGATCTTGAGCCCACGGCCATCAAGGAGGAGACCTTCAAGATCCTCTTTGACGGTCAGGTCTACGGTATCAGCAACCGCTTCATCAACAGCTTTGCCCACCGTCTGGCTTTCACGCCCAATATCTTCCGCTATTTCACGCCTACCGAGGTCTTCACCCGGGTGGCCGAGCGCAACCAGGATGTGCGCTTTCGGGTGACCTTCGATGAGCAGGAGCACAGACTGCTGGGCGTGGTGGAGGAAAACAAACAGCTGCTGCCCCCGCAGATTGCCTGTGAGATATTCTCGGCCGATCCGCGCCTGAGCGATCTCATCTACAGTGACGGTGTTTTCAAGGCCAAGTTTGAGACCCCTGAGCGCTTTAGCATTTACAACGACAGCGACTACCAGCAGATCTTAGAGCTCAATTTCCCGGTGGACGGGTTGGGCGATCCGTCGATTTTCCTGGGGGTGGTGCGGCAGATCTGCACCAACGGCATGGTGGCGCGGGTGGCGGAGTACCGCACCAATCTGGTGGTGGGAGATCGTCATGGCACCCATTTGCAGCGCATGCTCAACTCCTTTTCCAACGACTACGGCTTCAACGAGCTCAAGGAGCGGCTTAAAGTGGCACAGCAGACGGCAGCCTCGGTCAGTGAGCTTTTGGAGGTGGAGAATCTCATTACGGGCTATGTGCAGCCCAAGGATCTGGCCAATCAGCTGGTCTCGCGCCTGGAGGAAATCTCCGGCGATCCCTGCGGACGCTACGGCATCACCTCGCTTAACAATATTGCCAAGGGACGCCGGCCCATGCTGCGCGCCGGCTGTTCGGTCAACGCTCTGTTCAATTTCCTCACCGAGCTGGGCACTCACCACGGGGAATACGTGGAGGGGCATGACAGTTTCGGGGCCAACCGCATCAACCGCTACATCGGGCACAAGCTCACCGCGCATTTTGACCTGGAAGATCTCGAAAGCTGGCACGAGCCTACCGAGGCGCTGATGTTAGAGCAGGTACAGTTCCCCACCAGAATGCAGGATGTGTTGGAGTACTAAGATGAATTCTTTTGTATACGAAGAGCGCCCGTATCAGGTGCAGGCCGTGGAACAGGTGGTGGCGGCCTTAAAGGAGCACGAGTCCGTGCTGCTGGAATCGCCGGTAGGATCGGGCAAGACCGTGATGGGACTGATGGCGGTACAGCGGCTGCAGCGCGAGAACCCCGGCCTTAAGGTCAGCTGGGTGGCCTGCCGCAGGCATATTCTCAGGCAGACCGAGGCCATCAACAAGGCTTTCTTTCACTGCCCCCTCAGCGTGGTGTCGGCCTTTGACAAAAATCCTCCCAAGGCCGATCTCTGCATTCTCGATGAGGCTCATCATGAGGCCACCCAGAGCTGCGTCAATCTCTACGAGCGCATGGGCAATACCCGCACCCTGGGTCTGTCTGCCACGCCGCAGCGCACCGACCGCATGAAGCTGTCCTTTCAGCGTACGGTGCACAGCTGCTCCATCCAAAGTCTCATCGACCAGCAGGTACTGGTACCCTTTCATTCCTACAAAATCCCCAAGTGGGGGCCGGATGTGGTCGCCCGGCTCTACTGCGAGGATCCCGAGCGCTGGGGACGCTCTTTGGTGTTCTTCCACACCATCAGCGAATGCCTGCATTTTAAGCAGCTGCTCAGGGCGCACGATCTGCACTGCGAGGTGGTCACCGGCAGCAGCGACAAAGAGCAACAGTTAGAGGATTTTGCGCGGGGCAAGGTACAGGTGGTGGCCAACGTCTCGGTGCTGACCGAAGGCTTTGACCTGCCCGAGCTCAGAAGCGTGTTTATCCGTGAGGGCTCCAGGCTGCCGACCATCCAGATGGCCGGGCGCGGTCTGCGCGGCTGTCCGGGCAAGCAATTTTGCAATTTCATCCAGGGTGCCGACACCAAGTTTGAAGTGGAGCGTATTGCCAAACCTCAGGAGAGCTTTCGTTACGTCAAGGGGGAATGGCGTTCCTGCTCGGGGGAGACGGCGGCCATCCTGCAGGAGCTCACGCGTATCCAGCGCAAGATAGCCGGCCGCGGCGAGGATTTTCACTTAGAGCCTCTGCCCAACGAGTCCAAAAAGCTGGAGGTATATTTTGACAGCAAGGGCATCTCTCTGCCCGTGCCGTGTCGCGGTGCCACCCCGGGGCAGCCTGAGGATGACTATGACGAGGAAATAGCCGAGTTTTATGCGGACTGACAGGACAGCGTTCTGCTTGCGCCCACTCTGCTACAATGAGACCTGAAGGGGGAGGCAGACGCCGGCCCCGGAAGTTGGATGCAGAGCGCACGAGGAGGGGGTATGCGAGGGTTTAAGCCGGCACTGTTGGGAGTTGTCCTGGGAATTGCTTTTGGCGGCACGGCCGGGGCACAGAGCGGCGATGAGGGGTTTGACCCCCAGAAAATCAAGGAGCTCTTCAACACCTTCGGGGATGTGATTGTCGAGCAGGGCGGCAAATTTCAGCAGAAATTGCAGCAGCACACCCCCACCAGGCAGGTGCGGGTCAAGGCCTTTGAAATAAAGCGCGGCCTGGAGTCGGAACTCAATAATTTCCTGCGCACCGTAAACGCACTGGATTTTATCGATCTCAAAACCCAGGAAGACTGGGTCTTTGTGCTCTATTATGTGGATGCAGAGCAGTGATAGCACGCCCGGCCGCCTTAGGCTCACTGATAGTACTGCAGTCACTGCTCTACGGTTTTGGCGATCCTATCTCCAAGATCGCCTATGAGCGTCTGCCGGTGCCGGTGCTTTTGACGCTGCGTTTTGCGCTGGCGCTGTTGCCCCTTGGCTTGCTCTTATATCTCAGGCAGGGCCGCAGGCTGCGCTCGCTGCCCTGGCGGGAGTGTCTGCCGGCGGCTTTATGCATCGCTTTGTGCTATATCCTGAGCAATGTGGCGCTGTCGCTTACCGAGGCCACCTCGGTGGCTTTTCTGCGCTCGCTTGCGGCCGTCATCACGCCTTTTTTGGCCTGGCTGCTTTTAAAGCGCCGTTATGCCCGCTCTCATCTGCTGCCCCTGTTAGGAGCCATCGCCGGACTGTATCTGCTGTGCGCCAAAGGGGGGCTGAGCGGTTTTGGCGCAGGCGAAATCATCACCCTGTGCTCCTCGACTTTCATGGCGCTCTCTTTGGTGTATTCCGCGCGCAGCCTGGACAGTGCCGATCCCCTGCTGCTGACCACCATGCAGGTGACCTGCTGTGCACTGCTTGCCGCGCTCTTCTCCGTACTCTCCGCTCCGCAGATCACCCACCCGCAGGCCTGGTCCGTGTCGGTGTGGGCCATCATTCTCTATCTTGCGTATGCCTGTACGCTGGCCGGCTTCTGGCTGCAGAATCTGGCCTTGCGCGGGATCAGCGCCGCCCGGGTGGCGCTGCTGCAAAGCAGCGCTCCGGTGTTTACGGCGCTGTTCTCCTGGCTGTTGCTTGATGAGCGTCTCTCTTACCTGGGCATGCTCGGCGCGGGCCTTATCGTAGTGTGCGTGGCCGCGGAGGCGCTCTTGAAAGAATAGGACGGTGCAGGATTAGATTATTCCTGAAAACTGAATATATAACAATAAACTGCTGCTAAAAACTAGATGAGCAACGTCTTGATGAAGGCGTAGAGCTGCCCCATCATGGTCAGCAACAGGTAAATTCCCAGCACGCACAGGGCAATGAGCAGCGCCATGAACCAGGCCCGGCGCTTGACCTTGGCAATCACCTCGGCATCCCCCTCGGCAAAGCCGGTGACCAGTTTTAAAGAGCGCTTATAGCCGCGGTTGAACACATCGATGAGATCGCCCACCCAGAATGGCAGCAGCCCCAGCAGCACGTCCCCGAGCAGATTGAAGATCACTGCCAGACTCAGGCTTAGGGAGCGCATCTTAAAGAGCGTGAGGTACAGCGGGATCACTCCGCAGGTGGCCGAGAGCAGATCGCCAAAGCCCGGGATCAGGCCGATGAGCGGATCGAGCAGATACTTGTCCATCAGCGCGGCAATTTTCTGCAGCAGTCCGTAGGATTTGAGCTCTTTGACAAATAAGTAGGGTGAGCTGTCTGCGGAATTGACTGAGCTCTTACCCTCTGCACCTGCGCTGTCCGTGGAGGACAAGGCCGTGTCCGGTGCCTCAGGCGGCGCGAGATCGGATGTTGGGGCTGCCGCATTAACCTCTGAGCGAGGGATGTCTGGTTCTGTATTCTGCATGGATAGCTCCAAAGGTGCTGCCGCCTCACCGCGCGGTGCCAACGATCAGGCCGATTATAGCACCCAGGGCGGTTCACCAAAAAAAGAGTCCCTGTGCAGGACAGCGGTTGAGGGGTGGCGCACCTTCGGCCTTATGATAGCGGTGAGTTTTTTCCTGTGCGCGAAAGAAAAGAGGGCAGACCGGAGGTCGTGTGCGTGCACGGCTGAGGTTTTAACCCTCTCACAGATATGAAAAAAGGACGGGAACGCTTTGGTGCCGAGCGTGCGCCCTAAGGTACAATCGCACAGGGGAGTGTTGCTCCCGCAGGTGGGATTATTATGGTACGGCGGGTTTTGGCCTCGTGACGTGCTGCGTAAGGAGACTTAATCTTATGTTCGACAAGATGTCGGTGAAGATGAAAGTGGTGGGCGGTTTCTCGATAGTGATTCTGTTTACCCTAATCATGGGCATTACCTCGTTTTTCATCATGAACAATTTCAATGCGGCGGCCAATGCTGTTCATGAGATTATCAACGGTCGCCATGCCCGCACTCATGCGATCAGCGTTGAGATAGGCGAGATGGACGATCTGCTCTATGAGGCGCTGCGCCATTTAAAGGATGCTCCTTTTGACCAGATGGAGAGCAAACTCAACGATCTGGCCAACACCGCCGCCATGCTGAAGGGCACCACCAACCCGGAAAAAACCCGCATCATCAAGGAGAGCGTGGCGCAGATCCAGCAGGTCTATCCGGAGTTTGTCGCCGAGATCAAGCGCTTCAGGCAGACTCTGGCCAAGCAGATCTACGATGAAAAACTCGATCCGCCCATCACCGCCGCCCGCGATGCCGTGGATACCATCAATGAAGGACAGATCAAGGAGGCCGGCAACATCATCGAGGGGGCTTCCTCGAATCTGCCCAAGTACATCATTCTGGCCTTGGCCATTCTCGCGCTCATCGTGGCCACCTTCATTGCCATCGTGGTTTCCAACTACACGGTTAACAATCTTAATACCGCTCTGAAGACCGCTTCGGCCATCGCGCAGGGCGATCTCAACGTGGCCATCGACTCCAAGAGCCAGGACGAATTCGGGCAGCTCATCCGTGCCACCGAGAAAATGAGAACCGAACTCTACACGCTGGTGGGGCAGATCAAGACCTCCGTTAACCGTGCCGTGGAGGATTTTGACTCCATCCACTCCATCACCGAGGAGATCAGCGCCTCGGCGCAGTCCACCGAAAACAAGGCCGTGACCGTGGCCGCCGCCTCCGACGAGATGGTCTCCACCACCGGTGAGATTGCCAAGAACTGTCAGAGTGCCGCTGCCACTTCCTCACAGGCCAATGCCACCACCGAGAAGGGCGTGAACGAGGTGCAGGACACCATCCGCTCCATCCAGGAGCAGGTGCGCAAGACCCAGGTCGATGCCGAGCTCATCAAGGCACTGGTGGACCAGTCCCAGAAGATCGGCACCATCGTGCAGACCATTGAGGACATCGCCTCCCAGACC
>JAFUGP010000050.1 GCA_017469335.1 Succinivibrio sp.
CCTCCACATCAACCAGTCTCACCAGTGTTGGTCCAGCAAGGGCTGCCTAAATCTCCGGTGGCTACTACCCGAGCTTTGTCCTCAGAAGGTTGCGGGGGTACAATGCGGTCATCGGCCTGGCGGGGCTGTGAACAGTAACGCAGCCGCAGAATTTATCGGGATCTTTGTTTGGCATCTCAGCTCTCCTTGAGGCAGGATCTGATAAGCAGCGCTATTTGCTTGGCATCAAGACTGCCGTGTACCGGAACCTGCGCGATGGCACTCTCACTTGCCTGCCCCTCAAAGTACATACTCACGCCCAGGCCGGCAAACAGGTCTACCAGACGCTGTACCGAGTCGTCCACCGGACCCTCAAAGCCGAAGGCATCGGTCAGAAGACGTCTGACATCCTCGGCATGGCAGGCAGATTGCGCCAGCAAAAAGCGCGGGAAGATGGTGGTGAGGCTGTGGCGGTAGGAGGCTTTGAACAGTACCTCGGGGATGAACTCCAGCTCATAGATCTCATAGGCGTAGTTATCCTCCTTGCCCAACCCCAGGGTGCCGGAGGTGGAGAGCGCCGCCCCATAGAGGATCACCCCTCTTGCATCCTCATCAAGCGGCTCATGTTGCAAAGTACGGGTGGCCTCAAGCACCCTGCGGATCACGGCAATGCCGATGTCATAGGAAACCGGGTTGTGATCGCCTAAGATGGCGGCGCACAGCTGTACCAACGTCACCAGTCCCGTATAGGCGGTAAGCTCCCGGCCCAAGGTGAAAGCGTACTTGGGAACTAAGAGGGCCGTATCGGCGGCAATGCCGTAGGCACAGCCAAAATCCCCCGTGCGCTCATCGGTACAGACCGCGCCTAAGCCGTACTCCGAGCCGCTGGAGGGATAGGTGGGCATGAGGATCAGGGGCAGTTTGGCCTGTCCGTAGGGATCTTTTCTCATCTTCACAAAATCCCACAGATCCTGCTCATGACAGCAGCCTAAGGCGATGAGCTTGGCGCAGTCCATGACTTGCGCCCCGCCGACACCGATAATGAGCTCAATGCTCTGCTCTTTGACCTGAGCGATGCCCCGTTGCACCTCAGATAATTCCCGTGAGGCACCGCTCAGCTCGCACAAAGTCCCGCCGCCTTGGCTTACCGCGCTTTGCACGTCCGCATAGCAGCCGTTATCCTTGACGGAAGTGCCGCCGTAGACTAAGAGCACCTTTTTATGAGCGGTCAGTAGGGCCAGATCGGGCCTGGGATCGTGGCGCAGCAACAGTCTGGTGTCATTTCTCAGCTGAAAATCCTTCATGTCAAGGTCTCTCCGATAAAGTCAAAAGCGTCGTTCTTTTTTGCCGCCCAGGCAGTGAATAATGTTCAGGTCTCGGTAAGGATGACCTATGATATCATTGTTTTAGTTATCGATCCTAAGGCAGGCCCGGACAGATTAAAACGCCTGTGCCCGCCACCCGGACTCAGCTTATCCTCAGTTTTGCAGCAGCTATGGGCAAGTATCAGCCGCCCTTTCAATTAACCGACCTCATGAGCACTCAGCTTGAGGCCATAAGTGCGCTCTTAAAACGGCTGAGGACCCGACGCAGCATGGCTCTGAGCGTGCAGCAAAGGCATGAGTACCGCCTGCGCTCGGTGCACGCCACCGTGGCCATTGAGAATAACCCGCTTACTTTTGAGCAGGTCACGGCCGTCATCGCAGGCAAGCATGTACCGGCCAAACCCTCCGAGATCAAGGAGGTGCAAAATGCCTGGGCGGCCTATGCGCTGCTGCCCGTCTTTAAACCTTTTGAGGAGAAAGCTCTGCTCAAAGCCCACCTGGAGATGATGCAGGATCTGACAGCTGAGGCAGACAGATTTCGTTCAGGCGCGGTGGGGGTGTTCAAGGGCCAAGAGCTGGTCCATTTGGCCCCGCCTGCTGCTTTGGTGCCTGGGCAGATCCGCAACCTGTTGGCCTGGTATCTGCACAGCGATCTGCACCCTTTAATTAAAAGCGCAGTATTTCACTATGAGTTTGAGTTCATCCATCCCTTTGCCGACGGCAACGGTCGCTTAGGTCGCTTAGGTCGCTTATGGCATACTCTGCTGTTGGGCCACTGGCGGGAATTGTTCAGGTGGATCCCCCTTGAGGACCAGATTCTGACCCGACGAAAGGAGTACTACGCAGCACTGGCAGAGGCAGATCGCAAGGCCGATTGCGCGGTTTTCGTGGAATTGCTGCTTGAGCTGACCGTTCACAGTCTTGAGGAACTAATTATCACGCACAACCGGGCCGATCAAGGAGTGACCAAGTGGGAGATTGAAACAGTGTCCGGAAAAACTTGTGACAGCATCGGGCTGTGACCGTCTAACGGTCGTTCTCGGCCATGCCGCCAGCGCACAAGGGACGAACATGGTGTGCTTTTAGAAGGTTATAGGTGTGCACCGGTGGCAAGAAGACTGTCAATGTCATCATAAGCGTTTTCAATACGCTCCTGATGATACTGAAAATAGCCTTGGTAGATCTCCTCAATCAGTCCGTGGTCTTCCCACTCCTGAAGTACCGTACCGGTAGGCTTGCCCTTATAGTCGGCATAGTGCTCCAGAAGATAGATGAAAAACCACATCTCCTCGTCTAATACGGAGAGTTCCATCAATCACCTCGGATATAGATTGAGTTGCGCGGATCGCCCGTGATCACCTCGCACTCCCAGATATCAAAGATGCCGTGACAGCCAAAGCTGAACAGGCCGCAGTCAGGATCTTCAAGCAACGCATGAGTTTGCGACTTCACAAACCTCTTTAAGGCTTCCAGGCGCTCAAAGCCGTATTTGGCCATCATGAGATCGGTTACGGCGTGGTCATAGTATTGCAGAGAGGTGGGGCTTAATTTCTTCATACCGGCAACGACTCTTTGAAATGCAATGCGGCAATGGCACTGATGGTTTTAATCGCCCATTGATCGGTAAAACGCATGGGTTCTAACAGCCTCAAGGCAATGTCAGCAGTATAGAAACCGGCAAGATATTGATTGATGACATCAATGGTTCGATCATCGGCAACCGGGCCTGTAATCACGTCATGAGGCTCGGCAACAATCCGCCCTGCTCTGTAACCTGACACCAGATTAAGCCAGTTAAGATCGGCATTTTTAAACTCAAGAATCGACAAAACTGACCAAGATGGCTCGGAGGTTTCGAAAACAGAAACGGTGGGTGAGCCTGTTTTACGCACACTAACCTTACGCAAAGCCCATTTTTTAGCCTGTTCAAAATCGGAGGTGGTGTAAAAACCTGTGCCAAAATCAAGTGAACTGCGCGAAAATTCGAGGGAAGGTTTGATGATTTCCTGATTGCTGCCATGAAACAGTATCACCTGGACCTCCGTGCCTTACATTCAATTGAGTCAGTTTTACCTGGAGTATTGAGCTCCTTAAGTCAACTCCGTTTAAGCACTTTGCGAATGATAAAAAAATAGTGGGACAATCGCCAAATTTGAGCTTGTCTAAAATTGTATCACAATCATGCATCTTAGGCACAATTAATTACGGATAAAATACGCACATTGTTGTGATCGGAATTCTAGAATACAAATATTACCAACATTGTGTGAACTTAGATAAAGTATACTTACTATAAGTTAGCCCACATAATTTCAACATTAATCGGTTGATTGGCTCTTTGTATCCCCTCTCTTAGAGCTTTGACAAAAATGTTATGCTGTATTCTTTTTTGAATTTGTCTTTAATTATATTTTTGGATAAAAGATTGCCTAAAAAGTTCAGTTTTTGCACGAGATGTGTTAAAATGAAAATAGGGGTAAATCTAAATTTGATATGTTTTGTGTCCGGTTTAGAATCATAATTCTGGCCCGAACCTTGACAACCTAATTTATACTTAACCCTAGGATAAATGATTTACTGTTGTCGCCATGAAGGAGAATCATAATGCTGGAATTTACCTATACCGTTAAAGATCCGGTGGGCATGCATGCCCGCCCGGCCGGAGCCCTGATCAGTACCGCCAAGGAATTCAAGTCGGAATTTACTCTGTTCCACAAGGACAAGTCCGTATCCTTGAACGGCAATATTTTCGGGCTGCTCGCCCTTAACATTCACTGCGGTGATGAATTGAAGTTTACGGTCAGCGGTGCAGATGAAAAGGACGCCGCCACCGCCATGCAGAAAACTCTCGCCGAGCGTTTGTAATTAACCTACCAATAACAAGCAATTCATCCTCTCTTACCCTATCCTCAAAAAGATGCGTGCAGCGCATCTTTTTTTTAGCCGGTGCCAAATTGAACTGATTCAGAACTGCCTTTGCGAGGGCAAATTTAAGGTTCAATTTTACAGTTCGCAGAATAAAAAGAGGCTCCCCGCAGGGAGCCTAAACACATCAAGGAGTTATGAATCTTGCGCTTATTTCTTCACGCGGGTCTTGGCCTTGTCCCAGCGCTCATACCCGGGATCTTATAAGTCATTGATTTGACAGACAAAAATCCGACTTTCGGAATATGTAAAAATCGCCATTGATTTTTAAGGATATTTTATAATGTTTTTTCGTCTTCTGCCACGGGTTTAAGGGGAATTTTTTCAA
>JAFUGP010000051.1 GCA_017469335.1 Succinivibrio sp.
AAAGACCTGGGTGCCGCTGGGTACTTCATGTAAGGTAAGCTCGGGGAGCTCTGATTGAATCAAACGCAAAGTCTGCCTTAACCCCTCACCCGTGATGCTGCGGCAGAGGGGATATAGGCGCTCACAGCGCGCCATCATGCGCTGGCCTTCACCCATGGGTACCTCCTTATCATTACATTTTATGGAATTATGAACGTCATCTCTACAACCATAGCAGCATCCGGTGAGATATTCTGCTATACAAACAACCGACTTCCTGCCCCACCCTTTACTTGCCTGCCCAAAGTCCCAGGACACTTAGCTTTCACCCGGGGACAGATCCCATCTGTCAGCCTCTTACTCTGCGTTTGTACCCAAGTTCCGGCAGCCGCTGCCGGTTAATTTGACAAAGCGCTGCTGCGGATCCTGGTAGCCTTCCTTCATCAGTTTGCGCAGCTCCGGCATGGGTGGGGCGCTGCTGCCGGGATGATCCCAACCCACCCGCCCCTGCAGGAGTTTTTGGTGCTCACCTGCCGGATAATTGGGCGCGTGCTCGTATAATTTGGCGGCATCTAAAAGAAAATACCTCAGTTTCCTGGCCTGCTCTCTAAGTCTGTCAAAAGCCTGCTCTTTACTCTCTGCCATGAACAAACCTTTTTGCATGGCAATAAAGAACATCTCCACAGAGCCGCGCAAGAGCTTGGCCATAAACGCGAGCTCACTGCGCTCTAAGGCATTAAGGCAGGCAATACTAAGTCTCATCTGCGCCAAACAGTCAAGACGATCTGAGGGAACGCTCTCCCACATCTGAGATAAACGCTCTATCAGAGCGTAGAACTCCCGGTGTCTGCACCATCTGTGATCGGCAAAGAGCGGCAGCTCTACCGTGCAGGTCAGAGCCTCAAGCAGTCTTGAGCGCAGCTTATCCTTGTCAAGTTCAGGATAACAGCTTAAATCGATATCCGCGCTGTGCTTGGGCTGCGCGCCCTCAATGCGGGCCCCGTCAGAGGCGTTAAGGCACCTTACACCATCCCCTGCGGCGCGTATTGCCGCTTCCAGATTCAAGATGCCCACCATGTAAACCCGGGCGCTCTCACAGTAACCGCCGAAATTGCCGTGCACCGTGCTGTCCAAGGAGAGATTCTGCTTGAAGGGAATGGCCGCAGACTTGCCGTAATAAAACTGTGAGCCGGTGCTGTGATGCTTATCAGTGCCCTGCTTGATACCGCAGTCCATGCCCAGCAGCACCAGCTCTTTAAAGCCCAGCGTCAGCACGGCTGACAAGCCCAGATTACCCACCAGGGGGTTCATAAAGGACAGTCTTTTAAGCGCTTCCGCGGAGAGCAGCACATCGAAGATCTCACCGTCCTTGATAAAGAACATGGTATGTTTGAACTGCGCAGCTACCCGGGGATGCACCACCTCGGAGGCGAGCAGTACTATTCTGCCTAAAAAATCTTTATCAGGGATCGCCGCCACCGTTTCGGCGATATCCGGCACCCGCTCGGTACAGGCGTAAAAATCAGGCTGAATCCCGCAGTGGTAGAGTGTATCAAGTGCGGTACCGCAGGCGATGATGAGCGCCTTATCCTGGTTAGCGCGGATAAAATCAAGATCCTCATCCAGCGACGGGCCATTGGCGATCACAAATACCGGGGTGGCGGCCAAATCAGACGGCAGTGGTGTCTCACGCACAAAGCCGCATTTGTGTCTTACGGCAGCAAAACCATGAGACATCCCAAAGAGCAGATCATCAAAAAATCCCAGTCCCGAGTAAAGCTTGGGATACTCACGGTTTACCGCGAGCACCAGATCTACCACCTGCTTGCTTAAGTCATGAACGATTTCACAGCGCGTGGTGCTCAGAAAATTGCCCTGTACCCGGTAGTACTCCCTAAGCTCCCAGTAGATCTCATGAGGATCGGCGCTGACAATTACCTTGATAAAACTGCCGTTACCCTTTAAAAAATGCAACAGGGGATCCCAGTCAAAGGTGTGCAGTGAGGCAAAAAACAGATCCGGATCAGGCTCAATCAAAATTAAATGAGCAACTTCGATGCGCTCATACAAAGAACCTAAGGCATAGCCCAACCCCACCCCGTAGAACAGGCAGTTGGGAATAAGACCGGCCGGCAGAGCCTTTACCTCCAAGTTCTCGGCTGTGCCGGTAATATCCTGGATCTCCTCCTTGTAGCGACAGGCTATCTGCCCTAGGGGATCCGGTACCACGCTTATCTCAGGCAGTTCGATTTTGGCATCCTGCAAGGCACGCTCAATTTGTAGGTCACACCAGCTTTTGGGATCGGTAAAGGGATAAAGCGCCTCGCCGCTGTCGCCATAGCGCAGATTAAGGCACCCGCTCTCATCGGTAAAAAACTCCAGACTGCGGGAGGGACGGTAACCTTTAAAGCGCTCATGTAGTTCGGGCATAAACTCCTGCAAGGCCGCAAGATTGCGCTCAAACTGCCTCTGCAACAGCAAGGCGATGTCCTCCACCGCGTCAGCCGCAGCTGCCTCACCTGCCACTGCCTCACCGCGTGACGCATTTGCTGCTTTATCTTTGCTCTGCTCGCTCATGGTTATCCTATCCCGGTCCCTTTCCCTAGGCGTAACGCTTGATAAAGGTTTTTTGCGTATCTACATAAGTCTTAGGCACCAGCTCACGCACCGGCGGCAGAGGCGGGGCTTTGCTGTATTCATGGTCAAAGCCTACTTTGCCCTTTAAAAGGATACGATGCCTTCCCAGTACATACTCAGGTGCCAGCTTGTAGATGCGCACGGCATCGCGCAGAAAATTGCACAGATTATCTTTAATTCGGCAGGCGACCTTAAGCGGCTCTGTTGGATCGCTGTTCAAGTACAGCGCCTGCAGTAGCTGAGTGGCGAAATACTCCACCGAGCCGCGCAACAGTTTGCTGATGTGCCCCAGTTTATTCTGCTCTAAGATCCCCAATACCGCCACTGCCTGTGTCATCAGTTCGAGATAACCCTTGCGATCGGCAGGCGTACTCTCCAGTAGCTTTAAAAGCCGCGTTACTACCGCCTCGAACATATCCTGACGCAACAGCGCCGTCGCAAAACGATCATGATCCGACCAACGGATGGTCTGACTGCAAAGCTGGCTTTTAAGCCTGTTTTTGTCCAATAGCGGCAGTGTTTCAAATGATAGCGCGGCGCTGTGTCGTGCCGTTGCCCCCGCCACGGCTGCGCCGTCTGAGCAGTTGTAGCAGTGAACGCTGTCGCGACAGCCTGCCAGCAGATCCTCGAGTACCTTAAGCCCGGTCTCAAAATATGAGCCGCATTCGCACTGCCCTCCGAAGTTTGCCGGTACTACATGTCCTAAGGCGTAAGAGCTCAAGCCCTCGATGCTGACTCCTCCTTTTTTGTATAAATTGCCACCCTGCGGATGCAGCTCTTCACTGCCTACCCTGCGGCCGAAATCCTGACCGAATAAATACATTTCCTTAAAGCCCAGGGCAACCGCGGCGGCCGCGCCCAGATTTCCCACGAGGGGATTCATGTGGGTGATGCGTCTTACCGGCACCTCCCAGAGCAGGTTGTCCAGCACCTCGCCCTGCTTGATAAACAGTGCCGCCACAGCAAAATGAGCCGCAGTATCGGGGTGCACCACCTCGGAGGCCAGGAGGATCACCTGACGTACAAAATCCTGATCGGGAATGCAGGCCAAGGTCTGGGCAATCTCCGGTACCCGCTCGGTGCAACAATAAAAATCGGGGCTTACCCCCGCATGGTAGAGGGTATCCAGCGCTGAGCCGCAGGCGATGATCACCGCCTGATCCTGATGGCTGCGCAGAAAAGGCAGGTCGTGATCCAAGGAGGGACCGTTGCCTACGATAAACACCGGTGCTTTGGCAAATTCGGCGTCTAGCTTGAAATCCGCGCGCACAAATCCCCGGCCATTCTCAATTGCCTGTATACCATGGCATAGGCCGAACATATAGTCATCAAAAAAGCCGCCTTTAAACAGCAGAGGATAGATCCGATCTATGCGCTCTTTGAGCCCTGCCATCTGTGCTCTGCTGTCATGTACAATGTCACAGCGCGCCGGTGCCATAAACCCGGTTCCGTCTTCATAGGCACCCAGTAAATTCTGGCAGATTTCATCCGGTGAGCCTCCCACTATAAATTTAATCAGCGAGTGGTTATCCCGGAGAAAATAGAGCAGGGAAGCCAAATCCACACAATGCAGCGCGGCAAAAAACATGTCCTCATCAGGCTCTATGAGCACCAGGTTGGCCACTTCCACCCGCGCATATAAGGCCTCCAACGCATAGCCTAGTCCCATGCCAAAAAACAGACAGTTGGGAATGAGGTCTACCTTGTTAGCGAAGATTGGCTCCTGGGTAAAGTTAGAGAGATAGGCAATACCTTCGGCCACATAGCGTTTGTGGATCTGACCTAAGGTATCGGGATTATCCACCACCTCCGGCAGTACCAGGCGGGTTTGCTGCAGGCTCTCCTCTATCTGCCGCTCGCAAAAGCCACGGGGATCATCTCCGGGGTAGAGGGCACCGCCGCCAGCGGTTAGTCGCAGGTTAACCTCGCCTGTCGGTGCCGCAAAAAATTCCAGTCCCTTGTGGGGCTGATAGGAGACAAACTGCCTATGCAGCGCGGGCATGAGCTCCTGCAACGCCTGAAGATTGCGCTGATAGCGCTGCTGCAGCGTACCGCTAAAATTCGTCTGAACTACTTCGTCCGTCATGGCCACCCTCTGTTGTCTCTCTGCCAGCTCTCAACCTCACCGTTTAAGTTGCGCCTGCACCAAACTTTTTCCAGGCAGGTGTAACTTTATCCGACCCGGCGTAACTTTGGGATCCTGTGTTCCCTTTTGTGTAACACTTACCTGCATGGCACTGATCCGGCCCACTCAGATCAGTGACTGCCAAACTTCAGGCTGCGGGACTTTCCCGGTTACCCAGCTTGCCCCCTCAACACCGGGTCGCGTCTATTTGCTGGTTCGTTGCTCACTCATAGCGTTTGACAAAGTGCCGTTGCGGATCTTCATAATTCTCAGCCACCAGTCTTACCAATTGCGGCATGGCCGGGGCCTTGCTGTCAGGGTAATCCGCGCCTACCCTGCCGCCGCAGAGCTGCTGGTGCGCACCCATCTCATAATGTGGAACGAAGCGATAAATAGCACAGGCATCGGTGAGAAAATGCTCAAACAGACTAATTAAGCGGTAAGTAAGAGCCATACACTTTTGCTCATCAGGGCAGACATAAAGAGCGCGTAGTATAAGCATAAAATAAAACTCCGCCGAGCCGCGCAGCAGTTGGTTCATGAACTCATATCCACCCAAATCCAAATGGTTTAGCAACGCGCAGCTACGTTGCATTACCCTTATGCAGCTGAGGCGGTCAACAGGCCGCATCTGCCACATCTTCTGCAATCCGATGCATAATTCGGAGAAACTTTGATGATCACAACGTCTGGTCAGTTCTTTTTCATCCAAGGTAATTTCAAAGGTCAGCTCTCTCTCAAGGGTAAATCGCACGGTCTTTTTATCCAGAACGGGCCATGGTCCCACCTCAATATCTTCACTGTGCAACGGCAGAGCACCATCGATACGAACACCGTCTGAGCAGTTATGACAATTTATGGCTCCGGCTCTTTCGCGTAAAGCCGCAGCCATGGTAAAAAGAGCCAACACAAAAATATCACTGCATTCGCACAGTCCACCGAAATTACCGGGCCTGACGTTCTGATAAGGAAACTGCTTAAGGTAACGCTCTATGCTTTCGGTAGTGCCGGCATGACCATAATAAAACTCGGATCCCCTACTGTGATGGGCACTTGTGCCCTGCTTTCGCCCCAGATCCATGCCGAACAAAAACAGATTATCAAAGCCTAAAGTCAGCGCAGCTGCCAAACCCATGTTGCCCACCACTGGATTCATATGATTGATGGGCTGAAACGGCAGTTCTTTGAGCAACCAGCGCAATACCTCGGAATTTTTTACAAATAGGGCGCTGTGCTTGAACAGACGCAAGGTGTCCGGATGCACTACCTCTGCGGCAAGCAAGGTGATCTCGGAGAGAAAACCTTGTTTAGGCAGATATTTCAGGGTCTGAGCTATCTGTGGGATGCGCTCGGTGCAGGCATAAAAGTCAGGTTGTATCCCGGCATGAAACAAAGTATCCAACGCAGTTCCGCAGGCGATGATCATGGCCTGATCCTGCGTTTTGCGTATAAAAGGCAAATCTCTGTCCAAAGAAGGGCCGTTACCAACAATATAGACCGGAATCCCGGCAAGAGAAGCAGGAGCCGTGCTCTTTAGCCTGACAAAACGTGCGTGATGGTTGATGGCACTCAGACCGTGAGATAGTCCGAACAGATTGTCATCAAAAAAGCCCATCTGCGTGTGCAGACTGTGATATTCGTGCTCTAGGTCCGACCTGAGCTTTGGTATTTCATCGCGGCCGTCCCCCAAGACGAAACAATGAGCGAAGGCCAGAAAAACGCCCTGCTCTACGTAGTGAGTTTGTAGTAAAGCGCAGATTTGTGCCGGCTCAGAGGCCACAACTACCTTCAGGGCGCTACCGTTGTGATGCAAAAAAGTGAGCAACGAGGCCCAGTCAAAACAGTGCAGTGAGGCAAAAAATACGTCCGGATCAGGCTCGACCAACACAACATTAAGAACTTCTTTTTTGGAATACAATGCAGCCAAGGGATATCCCAGCCCTGACCCAACCATGACCAGATTGGGGAGTAGGTTTACCTCGGCAGCTTTAAGTGGGACGAGGGCAGAGCGATCGATTAAGTCCATACACTCTAACTGGTAGCGATACTGGATCTGGCCTATAGGATCGGCACTGCGGTCAAAGGGTGGAAATGTCAGCCCACTCTCTGAAAGCTGTTTGGTTATCCACTCATCACTAAAGCTCAGCGGGCTCTCTGCATCGTATAACCACTTACCGTTGCGCGCAAAACGTAAATTGACCGCTCCGTCTGCGGTGGGAAGCAGATCAAGACTATCTCGCGGTACATAGTGCGCAAAGCGCTCAAACAGTGCCGGATCATGCACCTTGAAAGCGGCTAGATTGCACTCCAACCTCTCCTGCAGCCTCGCTGCAAGATCCGCCGTCTCCCCCGGGGGTATTTCTGCTGCTCCCGGGCCCTCCTGTGAGGTTAATCGACTGTTATCCATAATATTTACTCTCAGGAGCTTCTTTTGACAAATTTTTTGAGCGGATCTTGGTAGTCAGCGGGCACGAGATCTTTGAGCGGCGGCATGGGCGGGGCCTTACTGTCAGCATGGTCAAAGCCTACCCTGCCCTGCAGCAGGCGCTGATGCTCTCCCATCACATAGTCAGGTGCCAGAGCGTAGATCCGCTGGGCATCAGTAAAGAAATGATCAAGTAAACCTGCCAGCGCCGAGGCGTATTTAAGGCACTCCTCCTCACTGTCCGCGGCATAAAGCGCTCTAATCATCAGGGCAAAGAAAAATTCCTGAGAGCCGCGCAACAGCACCGCTACCAAGGATAACTCGGAGTGTGCCAGCTTATGCATGACAAGACAGCCTGCAGCCATACGCTGCAGGTACTCAAGCCTGGTGGCTGGCCTGCCCTGCCAGAGGCGGCGTAACTGCGTCAAAGTCTGCGCGAATGCATCGCGCTCAAGCAGCGGTTCCAGGCCTTTGACCTGCTTGGCAGCCTCAAAGGTCAGCTCTCCTGCCACTAGCTTTTTTAAGGCGCTCTTATCAAGCGTGGGACTTTGCTGCAAATCAAGCATCGCACTGCGCACGGGCTCAGCACCCTCAATGAGCGCCCCATCAGAGCAATTGCGGCAGCGTACCCCCTCTCCCCAGACCTTTAGGACCGAACGCATGGTCTCCAGGCCCATGCGGTAGTACTCGCCGCTGTGACACACTCCGCCGAAATTTGCCGGAACCTCGCCATCCAACTCGTAGGTAACGTTATCGCTGATATCCACCCCGTTGTCCCGGTAGAGTGTAGATGAGTTTGGGTGGATCTGTGTAAAGTTTGCCTTGCGTCCGCAGTCAAGCCCGAAGAGCAGCAGATTGTCAAAGCCCAGGCGCAATGCCGCGGCCAGTCCCAGATTGCCCACCAGGGGATTCATGAAAGCAATGTCTTCCACGCGCTCTCCGATGGGGGTACAGCACAAGGCCTCACCTGACTTGACAAAAAGGGCTTCCAGTTTGAAATACGCAGCCGTATCCGGGTGCACCACCTCGGAGCCCAAGAGCATAATCTGTCCTATAAATTCCTGATCGGGAATGCTCGCCAGGGTTTCGGCAATTTGAGGCACCCGCTCGGTACAGGCGTAAAAATCAGGCTGGACCCCGGCATGGTAGAGAGTATCCAAGGCGGTACCACAGGCTATGATCACAGCCTGATCCTGATGGGCGCGGATAAAATCAAGGTCCTGATCAAGAGAGGGGCCGTTACCGATGATAAAAACCGGAGCGCTGCGCCAGGACCTGGGCACCCTGGCATTGCGCCTGACAAAATGACGGTTCGCGCGCAGCGCCTGCAGACCATGGCAAAACCCAAATAAAATGTCATCAAAAAAACCATGCGGAGCGTACACACTGTGGTAGCGCCGCTTAAACTCCAACATGAAATTGACATATTCAGGGCGCAAATCGTGAATGATGACATTACGACAGGAGCCTAGTACCGCGCCCTGACTTTCATAGTGCTCGGATAATGCGGCCAGGTGCGCTTCTATATCGCTGCCCAGCAAAATCTGCAATAGGCACTGCTGCTCTGCTAAAAAATCCAGGAGCGAGGCCCAGTCAAAGCAGTAGAGTGAGGCATAGAACTGATCGGGATCAGGCTCTATCAGCGTCAGGCTGGCCACCTCCACACGCTCATACAAAGCGCCCACTCCGTAGCCTAATCCTACCCCTATCACTACCAGACTGGGCAGTGTCCCCATCTGCCTGAGGAGAATTTGCCGTGCGGGGAATTTTTTGAGCAGCGCTATGCCTTCATTGACGTAGCGGCACTGGATCTGCCCGAAATAATCAACATCCTCCTCCACCTGCGGCAGAGATGCCGGAGTCAGTGACAGCGCCTCCTCGATTAAGGCTGCGCTCTGCGTCAGGGGAGAGTTGTTTTTGTAGTAAAGCTCGCCGCTGTCGGTAAAACATACATTGATCTCCCCGGTAGGCGTGGGCACAAACTGCATGGAGCGGGTTGGGGTGTAGTTTGAAAAGCGTGCGTGCAGCTGAGGCTGATGCTTGCGCAGTGCGCTCAGATTAAGCGCAAAGCGCTGCCGCAACTGTGCCGCAAAATCAGATTGCGGTTGAACGTTATCGGCATCTGGCAGGTCTGATAACGCGGACATCTCGTTGTTATCCATAATTGTTTAGAAACAGAGAACAGATCACTTGCACCCTAAGTCTTTGTCATTGTGGCTGAGCTTAAACCGAAGTTAGCAAGTGCCGCTTGACCCGTGCAGAAAGTCAGACCGTGATCCCGTATTGCTTGAACAACTGGGGCAACTTGGCAGAGTTGCAGACCTTTTCAAGAATAAGCTCGTCATTTTCTCCGGCATCATGCATGGCTTTGATTAGTCTTTGCAGCATGCCAGCGCCCTCATCACGACCCTCAGCACGACCCTCAGCACGACCCTCAGCGCGACCTTCTTCAAGACTTTCTTCACGAATCTTTTGGTTGTTGCGTTCAAATGAGGCTTTTATAGGGTTATCCACAATCACATCCTCCTCTCCCGGAAGGCGGCGACAACCGTCAAGGCAGAACTCTCTTGTACGTGCCTCAGGAACAGAGCCCTCGATCCCTAAGTCTCAAGCAATATACAAGAGCATCTAACAGACCGGCGCAGACGTAAATCAGGCAGGAGTAATCCCATACTGTTTAAAGAGCTCTTTGCGTCTTACCTTGTCAGAAGTCTCCTTGACAATGGATTCCAAACCCCTGCCTGCTTTTAACATAGCCTCGTAAAGTTGTTGTAACATGTCCTCGCCCTCAGCGCGACCCACTTCAAGACTTTCTTCACGAATCTTCTGGTTGTTGCGTTCAAATGAGGCTTTTATAGGATTATCCACAATCTCATCCTCCTGTCCTGGAAGTCAGCAATAACCGTCAAGGCTGAGGGCCCGCTATGTGCCCTGTCACAGGAACATACCCCATGCGCTATAACCTGTAGTGCCAGTGGGCTTGGAGTAGCTCCTAATTAACCGCCCCCGATCAGTTGGGATAAAAATCAAGCCGTTATGCCATACTGTTTGTAAAGACCAGGCAATTTGGCGGAGTCGGAGGTTTCTGTGAAAATAAACTCCAGTGTTTTTCCGGCATTCTTCATAGCCTGAATGAGTCTTTGCAGCATGCCTGCGCCCTCAGCGCGACCTTCTTCAAGACTTTCTTCACGAATCTTTTGGTTGTTGCGTTCAAATGAGGTTTTGATATAGTTTTCCACGGTCTTCTCCTCCTGATCAGGAAGGCGGCAAAAATCTTCCAGGCTGAATACTTCATCCCAATTAATCTGGCTGATGGCTTTTAGCAGTCCTACGGTCTCCTCCAGGTGTCGCACTACTTTCTTTCCGTCTGAGCTGCCTTTAAATTCAAAGGAAAACTCCGATTCCCGACCCTCTCTCACCGCCCGCAGATAATATGCCAGGGCCTGCAGGTCGGGATGTAAGAGAGCAATGGTCTCGTCAGACAGAAAGGCAAATTCGATAACCTCCAGCGGGTAATCCGGGAACTGCAAAAGCTCCTCTTCTGGTGTATTTAGCTCAGAGGCTCTCAAATACTCTCTGAGACTGCGCGGTGCCGACCAGTGAGTGCTGCCGAAGTACAACACCACCGTCTTTACGCCATGCGCCGGGCGCTTTTCCGCGACCTGACGGGCATACTCCGCACCGTCATAAAAAAACGTCCTGACAATCATGTGCCTCAGAGAGCTGCTTTGATGCTCAATGCCCAGCATCATAATTCGCGCTCCGCCCCGCTGCCAGTACTTCGCCACATCTCGCATCTGCTCGCGATAGTCTCCATCCATTTTGTAGATGGAGTGAGTCTGGCCGGGGATCAGCTCTTCTTCAGGGATCTGTATTTTGCCCTTGAAGACCAGAACATTTAACACGCTGCTGAAGATGTCGTTGTAGTCCAGCAAAACCTTGGCGATACGATCCTTGTTGTTGCCCCGTCTCTTCTTTCTGCCCTGCGGAACATTGCGGGAAATCCTGACTTTGGCCGGGGGTGGAGTTTTGCGTTTACGCGCCATGGTATACACCTGTTTTCATTATAGTACAATGCTTGGAGTGCTTGCCCGTGAACAGATTATAGCGTTAATATTTATACAAAACAAGAATAATCTAAAGAAACAGTCAATGTCCGACAAACGTCAAAACAGTAACCATAAAATTGGTTATTTACACTTTATGGCGGTTATGGAAACAATAAAGTTTGTCCTAACAATCAGGTCAAATTTTGCCA
>JAFUGP010000052.1 GCA_017469335.1 Succinivibrio sp.
ACATAGGTCATGCCACCATAACCGAGGGCATACGCCATACAGCTGTAAAGAACGCGTCTGTCCTTTTCATTCAACCTGGGAGTCATGATCTCAACGATCGTAGACATCACCTTATGTGTTTGCTCAGCAACCTGCATTTCGCCACCTCATTAAGTTCAAGTTACCACAAATGATAAGTAACTATGACTACAGGTGGTGCAATCTAGGTCAAAGTTTTAAAGTTTGTTTCGGGACATGCCCCCAGCTCTCAGCGCATGGCATCAACGGCAAAGCGCTGGCGGAGGTGTTCTGTGACTGGTCGGAGGAGCAAGCCTATCAGGCGGTCAGAGAGTTTTTGGCCGGTCAGGAAGCAGCGGGAATTGAGGGGGTGATCAGCAACAACGACGCCATGGCCTTAGGCGCACTCAAGGCGCTGCGCGAGCGAGGCTACAATCTGGAACCTTACCGCGCAGAAGGACTTTATGTGCCGATACTGGGCATAGACGGGGACGATGAGGTGCTGGAACTGGTGCGCGACGGTTTTATGGTCGGTACGGCGCTGCAGGATCCTCAGCAGTACGCTCAGGTGACTTTGGACCTGATTGAGTCCCTGACCTCAGGCAGTGAATTTGATGCTCAAAAGGAAGGTGTGGAACTGGGCGATAACGGGCAGATCATCATTCCCTTCATCAAGATAGGGCCCAAAGAGGCGGCACTGTTAAAACCGCGCTGAGTGTGCACGGTGCCTGAAAACTGCAGGGGCCGCGAGCTCCTGCAGTAAGGGCGATCCCCGCCTCTTTTTGGTCGCGAGCGCGTTCAGGCCAGCGGGTTGCTGCCGAAGCGGTTGCTGCCGGGGGTGCCGGGCAGAACGGCAAAAATCAGCAGAACGATGGGGCCAATCAGTGGCACCAAGAACAGCAAAGCCCACAGCGCGCTTTTGTCGGAGTCGTGCAGACGCCGGCACAGCGCGGTGATGCAGGGTATCAGCAGTACCAGCGACAACACGGCACCCAAACCTGCCAGCGGGGTGGTGACGATATCGACTATCAGGCAGGCCAGCTCAAACCACCAGAACTCCGAACGGCAGGCTCTGCCTTCGATGACCAGGAATTTGCGCAGACAGACCTTTACGGCGTCAGGCAGGTTGTAGCCGCGGCCGCCTGAGGGGGAGGCGGGAGGAGCGGTGAAAAAATTCTGTGATTCTGACATATCCATTCTCCAGAGCGAATAGTGATCCCTGTGACCAACATTCTGTGATCAGTGTAGCACAATTTGCCGATCCTGAGTGTACGCGGCACCACCACGCCGCCGGGCGATTCGGTACTGAAAGGGGCAGATGGGGTGCGGCGAGCAGACTGAGGCATCATCACCACACGTCTGCTGAGTGTGGGCAAAACTGGAGCGTTGATCACGTAAATGATGAGTTTGAACAACCGGCTTATCCACCTGCACGTGCTATGATGATTCGGTAGCACTCTTGATCAAGAGGTGTCATGATTATCAAATAATTAGCAAAAAACATAACACACTTCACAATCTATGTTTACAAATTTGTAGTTGAAAAAGGTGTCTGAGTTTTTTTGCTGTTCAGTACTTTTTATCTGAATTAGCGTTTCTTTCCTTGTAGACAGTCAGGTCGCCGATAAGGTTGATCATGCTGTCAGCTAAGAGTCCCCGGCCTCTCAGGCTGAAAGGAGTTTTCTGTATGAGTGAGATCTGCAACCCGATCATTCCCGGTATGGCCCCTGATCCCAGCATCCTGCGCGTGGGGGAGGATTACTACATCGCCACCTCAACCTTTCACTGGCTTCCCGGTGTCCCCGTGTATCACTCCAAAGACCTGCAAAACTGGCATCTTCTGACCTACGTGCTGGGCGAGCACACCGGGTTGGATCTGCGCGGTACCAGCACACCGGCCGGGATCTGGGCCCCGAATCTTTCCTACGATGAGGCGGAGCAGAAATTCTGGCTGGTGTATTGCCACATGCTGAATATGGCCGGCCGCGAATTCAATGCTGAGACCTATGCCATGTGCGCCGATAAGATCACCGGCCCCTGGTCAAAGCCCTTGTACCTGACTTCCATCGGCTTTGATCCCGCCCTGTATCACGAGGGCGGCCGTCACTATCTGTCCATTCTGGAATGGGAGACCCGCAGCGGTCATCAGGCGCCGGGCACCATTGTGCTGACAGAAGTAGACCTCAAAGACGGCACAACCAAGGCCTGGCACTCACTTACCCACGGCTTTACCACCCGTGGCTGTGTGGAAGCACCGCAGCTTTACAAGCATGAGGGCTACTATTACCTGCTGGTGGCCTCAGGCGGCACCGGCTATGCTCACGGCGTGGAAATGGGGCGCGCCAAGGATATTTTCGGACCCTATGAGCCCAACCCCACCTGCGAGCCCATCCTCACCTCCTCGCCTCGACATCTCTTCTCCTTAGGAGATCCCGACGCCGGGCATTTTGAGATGTACAATCCCCACTCCCTCATGCAGAAGGCAGGTCACGGCTCTTTGGTGGAAACACCACAGCATGAGTTCTATATCGCCCACCTGATGTCAAGGCCGTTGCCTCATACCACCCTCAATCCCTTAGGTCGTGAGACTTCGCTGCAGCAGGTGCGCTGGACCAAGGAGGGCTGGCTGGAGCTTGCCGACGGTTCCAATCTGGCCAAAATGACCGTCCCGGCTCCGCAACAGAGCGCAGGGCAGGAGAGTCAGGACAAGGCGGATTTTGATATTTTTGATGATTTCTCCTCCGGTACCTACAATCCGGCCTTTATGACCCCCTACCATTTCCCCGAGCCCTCCTGGGGCAGGGTGCAAAATGGGGTGCTGAGCATCGCGGGACGGGGCTCGTTCTTCTCCCGGAACAACCCCTCCATTCTGGCCACCCGCGCCACCTCTTTTGCCTATAACCTGCAGACCAAGGTGGACTTTAAGCCGGAGCATTTTTCGCAGACGGCGGGGGTGGGACTGTACTACGACGCCGGCAACTGGGTCTATGCCTGTGTGGGCTTAAATGACAAAGGGACCGGGCGGGTCATCGCCGTGCTGCAGGCCAAATTAGGACAGCGCATCGCCTTTGATTTTGACAAGATTGAACTGCCGGCGGGGGCCGTGCCGGAACTGCGCTGGCGTTATCAAAACGGCCAGGCCCAGGCCTTCTGCCGCTGGGGCGATCAGACGCAATGGCGCTCCCTTACCGAACCTTTGGACGTAAGCTATCTGTCCGATGAAGGCGTCAACGGGGAGCCCGGGGAGATCGGCGGCTTTACCGGTCTGTTTAATTTCATCGGCAGTGTGGATGCCTATCAGCACGCCTCCCACGCGGATTTCTTCTACTATCAGGTCAAAACTGATAATTAAAGCAATTACAGGAGATTAACCATGAGCGAAAAAACCGTCATTTCCATCAAACGCCTGGTTCCGGCGTTGATTGTGGGACCGGCCAGCTGGCTGGGACCTTATATCGTGATGATCAGTCTGTTTCTGCCGGCGCTGCTGCAGGAACTTGACGAGGAAAACAAGGTGGCCATGCTGGCGCTGTTCGCCGCCACGGGCAGCGTGATCTCCGCCATCTCCAACATGGTGGCGGGCGCACTCTCCGACAGCACCTATTCGCGCTTTGGCAAAAGGGCGCCCTGGATCGTATTAGGTGGTCTGGTCTTCATGCTGGCCATGATCGGCGCCTCCTTCTCCGAGGGGGTGAACATGCTCCTGTTGTGGTGGAGCATCGGTCAGGTGGCGCTCAATTTCATGGTCGCCCCCATGGTAGCCTGGCTCGATTTTGCCGCCGATGAGCACAAAGGCACGGCCTCCTCGGCCTACGGCGGACTGGGCATGGCCTTGGGCAATAACGGTTTCAACGTCATCGGCGCCATGTTCTTAGGCCAGTTTAGGATGGGCTTTATCATCTTCGGCGTCATTACCTTCATCGGCGTGCTGATAGCGACCATCATCGTGCATGAGCCCTCCAACCTCCATGAAAAGGAGTTGAACCAGGAAAAGAAGAAAAGTCACTACTCTTTCTCCTGGGATAGCTTAAGGCAGGTTTTCCCCGCCTGGGAGAAGGGGCGTGACTACTATCTGGCCCTCATCGGCAAAATCTTTCTGGGTATCGGCAACTTCGCCATTACCGGCTACATCCTCTACATCATGACGGATTTCCTCAAACTGGGCGATCAGACCCAGTCGGGAATTCAGCTGGTGAACTCCACCATGTTCTTCATCGGTGTGTTCATGGGCTTTTTCGCCGGTCCCATCGCCGACAAGTTCAAGATCCTCAAACTGCCCATTGCCTTCTCGGCGCTGTTTCTGGCCTTAGGCGCCTTCGGGCTGTTTTTGTGCCGCGACATGACCGGTGTGACCATTTACGCCTTCTGTGCCGGCATCGGCATGGGCTTGTGGAACTCGCTGGACAACTACCTCAACCTCAAGGTCATTCCCGATAAGGATCGTGTGGGCTTCTTCCTGGGCATCTATAACGTGGGCAATTCCATTCCCCAGGCCATCGGCCCCATCATTGCCGCCGCGGCCATCGGTCTGATCGGTTTTTCCGGCGTGTTCGTGATTTCCATGATCTTCGGCTTGCTGGCGAGTTTGTGTATCTTTGCCATCCGCAGTGTGACCCGTTAAGAGGAGAGAGCTGACGTGACCACTCAACCCATCCTGTACGGCGCGGCCTATTACGATGAGTACATGCCCTGCGAGCGCCTGGCCGAGGACATGAAGCTGCTCGTGAAAGCCGGCATGAACGTGATCCGCATCGCCGAGTCCACCTGGGGCACCATGGAGCCTGAGCGGGGACGCTTTGACTTTCACCACATCGACCGGGTACTGGAGGCAGCGCAGCAACACGGCCTTAAGGTCATAGTGGGTACCCCCACCTATGCCCTGCCCGCCTGGCTGGCCCACGAATGCCCGCAGATCTTAATCGAGCCCGAGCCTGCCATGGTGACAAACGGCTCGGTGCACTGCCACGGCCCCGAACTCTACGGCCGCAGGCAGAACATGGACATCGGGCATCCTTACTATCGCGAGCGGGCGGAGGTGATGATCAGGGCCCTCATGGATCATGTCAAGGAGCGCTCCTGCATCATCGGCTATCAGCTCGACAATGAGACCAAGTACTACGGCAACGCCAATGACAGGATCCAGAAGGCGTTTTTGGAGTGGTTGCACGAACGCTACGGCACTCTGGAGGAAATCAACCGGGTCTTCGGGCTAAACTACTGGAGTAACCGCATCAACAGCTGGGAGGAGTTCCCGGATGTGCGCGGCACCATCAACGGCAGTCTGGCCTCGGCCTTTGACGAATACCGCCGTGCCACCGTCAAGGATTTTCTGTCCTGGCAGGCCGGCATCGTCGGCGAGTATGTCAAACCCGGACAGTTCATCACGCAGAATTTTGATTATGAGTGGCGTGGCTGGTCCTTTGGCCTGCAACCGCAGGTGGATCATTTTAAGTGTGCCGAGGCCGTCACCTTGGCGGGGGTGGACATTTATCATCCCTCCCAGGCGGATCTGACCGGTACGGAAATTGCCATGGGCGGTGATATCAGCCGCAGCCTGAAACAGAGCAATTATCTGGTGGTGGAGACGCAGGCCCAGGGCTTTCCCCAGTGGACTCCTTACCCAGGGCAGCTCAGGCTGCAGGCTTTCAGTCATCTGGCCAGCGGTGCTTTGGGGGTCATGTACTGGCACTGGCACTCCCTGCATAATTCCTGGGAAACCTACTGGCGCGGGGTACTGCCTCATGATTTAAGGCCGGGGCGCATCTACGAGGAGGCAAGTGTCATAGGCAAGGAGTTGCAAAAACTCAGCCCTCATCTGCAGGGGCTTAAAAAGCGCAACAAGGTGGCCATCTTAGTCAGTAACGAAGCTCTTTCTGCTCTGGAGCATTACCCCATCGGGGATGTGCTCAGAAAGCGGGAGTTTAAATACAACGATGTCATGCGTTGGCTTTACGATGCCTTCTACCGCAATAACATTGAGTGCGATTTTCTGCCCGCTACCACGCGTGATTTCTCCGCCTACTCGTTGGTGGCGGTGCCGGCTCTGTACACGGCCTCCGAGGGACTTATCCTCGCGCTCAAGGACTTTGTATACCGGGGCGGAGAACTGCTGGCCACCTTCAAGAGCTTCTTTACCGATGAAAATGTCCAGGTCTACCATGATAGCCAGCCTCACTATCTGGGAGAGGTCTTTGGGATGTGTTACAACGAGTTCACCGCCTCCTCAAACTTAAAGCTCGAGAGTCTGGGGGTGCTGGACGGAGCGCAGTGCTCAGACTGGGAGGAACTGCTTTACCCCTTCACTGACACCAAGGTGGTGGCCTACTACGATAACCCTGCCTGGGATGGTTACGCCGCGGTTACGGAAAACTACTGCAGCCATGGCCGCGCCTGGTATTTAGGCTGTTATTTCTCGCCTGAGCATCTGCAGAACTTTGTGCGTGAAGTAATAGCCAAGGCCGTACCCGGCATTCGCCCCCATCCTGAGACCTTCCCGGTGATCATTCGCGAGGGGGTGAATGAGGCAGGGCACAAACTTACCTATTACCTCAATTATTCCGCCGTGAAGCAAACGGCCTCTTACAGCGGCTCTGAGGCCACGGAGCTTACCGCAGGTCGCGCTTTGCACGACGGTGATAAGGTAACTTTGGAGCCTTGGGGGGTGCAGATCGTAGAAGAGAACTGAGTGCCTGGATCAGTTCCCCCTGTCTGATACCCGGCCCCTGCCTGAGCGCTGAGTAAGCAGCCTCAGGCGGAGGTCCGGTGGCCTTTCCCCTCACTTGGGGGATCTGCTCGATGTTGATATAACTCTATGTTTGTTCTACAATTAGAGCTACTAAAACCTAATTTGCCATCGGCAGGTGTCCGGTAGCGGTCACGGCTTAAAGAGCGTGAGATGAGGAAGGGGAAGATGCCGCAGATACTCAAAAGCATTGCCACCGGGGATATGGATTTCGCCGCGCACATTGAGGGCGGTCACTACTACGTTGACAAGACTGCTCAGATCAGGCAGGTGCTTGAAGATCCAAAAAAAACTCTGCTCTTTACACGGCCCAGGCGTTTTGGCAAGACCATGATGCTCTCCACTCTCAAACATTTTCTCTCCATGGATCTAAAAGGAGTGGAGGGATATGAAGCGCGGCAACGCGGGCTTTTTGCGGGACTCTCTATCGCCGCTGACCAAGAGTTCTGTCAGAAGCACCTGGGGCAGTATCCGGTTATCTTCGTCTCCTTTAATGGCGTGGGCGGGGATAACTTCACCCGAGGCCTCAACCGTCTGTGCAGCAAGGTACGCGAACTCTACGCTGAGTTTGAGCACCTGCTCTCCTGTCCTAAGCTTTCCAACCTCGACAAAGAACTCTTCTGGCGCATCGCCCGGGTCGGACTGGACCGTGCTGAGGCGGATGAGCGCGTGGAGTTGGTGTCTCTGAGCCTCTCCCACCTGGCGACAGTTATCTACAAATACAGCGGCCGCGATGCGGTGGTGCTCATTGACGAGTACGATGTACCACTGCTTAAAGCCCATTTGGGCGGCTACTATCAGAACATGGTAGATCCGGTACGCGGCATGCTCTCTGCGGTCATCAAGCCCGAGGAGTCCGCTCATGTGGCGCGCTGCATTGTCACCGGGTGTCTGAGGGCGTCCAAAGAGAGTATTTTTACCGGCGCGAACAATGCCGTGGTCTATGGGATATCCGATCTTCGTCATGCCCGACTCTTCGGTTTCACCGAGGAGGAGGTGGATGCGGTTCTCTCCTACTATGGACTTGAAAAACAGCGTGAGACGGTGAAGTTGTGGTACGACGGCTATCGCATCGCCGCAAGAGAGAGAGTCTACTGTCCCTGGGACGTGATGAGTTACTGCGATGCTGCCGCCTTCGGTCAAAAAACCAAGCCCCAGCTGTTCTGGTCGCACACCTCAGGCAATGACATCATCTATGAATTTGTGGATTATGCCGACGAACACTCACTCGACCTCATGCAGCGCCTGCTTGACGGTGAGACGGTTACGTTGGAACTTGACGAGTACATGGCCATAGGAGAGCTTGAGGCTCAGCACAGTACTGAACAACTGTTCACCATGCTCTACGTTTCGGGTTACCTCACCGCCACTGCCATTCAGACTGCTGCGGAGTTCTCCGGCATCACCGACCCGTTAGACGGCAACCCGCGATTCTATACCCTGAAAATTCCCAACCGGGAAATCCTTGAGCTTTTTTCACTGTGCATCAAGGAATTTTTCAGGCGTGGCAAGCCTCAGAACCTGTTAGGCGAGGCCCGCGATCTGGTCTCTTGTCTGCTTGCAGGGCAGAGCGGTGACACGCAGTACCTCATAAACAAATTGCTGCTGCACAACCTTTCGGTGAGAAGCTTAGGGCATGAGACATCCTACCAGAATTTCATCTACGGTGTGCTTTTGGTGGCTGTTGACGGGCGCTGCCAGAGGCTTAGGACCGAGGAAGAATCCGGGGATGGCTATCTTGATCTCAGTTTGACGGACAGCCTAGCAGACGCAGCCGTCGTCATTGAGTTCAAGAAAGCTAGGGAGGGAGAAGATTTAGAGTCTCTCGCCCGGAGTGCTTTAGGGCAGATAAAGGACAAACGCTATGGAGTGTCATTCAGACGCTTCAAGCGGCTGTATGCGTATGGAGTGGCGTGTCGCGGTAAGAACTGTCAGGTGCTCATGGAGGACATTACTGCAGCCTAGCCAAGCTGCGACGAAGATCATTGAGCCACAGTGGCGGCGGGTCACAAGGTGGAGCGTTCCGTGCCGATTCTTCGTCTCATGGCAACCCGGATATTTGGGCTCTGCCTGTGGCCAGGCAAGACCCTTGTTTCAAAGGAGCCGGCCTGATTGTGCGGTGATCTGTGCTGGCGGTACGTCTTTTTCTTTGCGGTATCTGCCTGGGGGTAAATGCACAGGTGACTTGGTTCGGTGTTGCCTGCTTAGGCGGTTTCACTGCCCGCCGCAGGGTCTTGTGCTGCGCCACAATCGGCGCGCCTTGTGCTAAAATCATGTGCTACTTATGATTATCCGCTTAAAAAGAGGTGTCTGTGGGAGATTGGTTAACGCCTGAATTTCTGGCCGAGTTCAAAGAATTCGCCGAGCGTCATTACATGATGTGCGGCATGTGGCTGATGTGTCTGGGAGCGCTTATCTACGTGCAGGGTCGCATCATCATCGCTCATGTGGTAAAGGTTTCCACGGCCGCGGCCACGCAGAAGGTCAATCATGAAGACGGGATCTTCGTGGATGTGCGTCCTGCGCAGGCTTTTGGCAAGGAGCATATCGCCGGTGCCGAGAACCTGACCTTAGCCGAGATAAGGCAGGGGCGGGTGCAGCGTCTGGATCCCCACCGGGAGCACCCGCTGATTGTGGTGGCCCGCGATAAAATGGACACCGACGGTTTCAACAGCGCCAGGTTGCTCAAGAAACTGGGCTTTAGGCAGGTCTTTGCCTTGGAGGGCGGCCTGGAGCAGTGGAAGATGGAAAACCTGCCGGTGGCCGAAAAATAGTTTTTTGTTTGTATTTGTTAACTTTTTATCTTCATTGGGGTATTTACGATGTCGGAGAACACGGAAAATCAGAATCCAGAAAGCGCCAACGGCGAGGCTCAGGGACCGCAGTTTGATGTACTGCGCATTTATTCCAAGGACTGCTCCCTGGAAACCCCCAATGTGCCCGAGGTGTTCAGGTTAGAGTGGAAGCCCAAGCTCAAGGTGGAGTTTGATTCCAAGCCTACGGCACTGGAAGATGATCTGCATGAGGTGGATCTGCGGGTGACCGTGACCTGCACCATTGATGAGACCGTGGTTTATGTCTGTGAGGTGCATCAGGCCGGGCTGTTCTTAATCAAGAACGTGCCTGCCGAAGCCTTGGAGTACCTGCTGGCCGCCCAGGCACCCAACATTCTCTTCCCCTATGCCCGCGAGCATATCGCCTCGCTCATCAACCGCAGTACCTTCCCGCCGTTGAACCTGCGTCCCATCAATTTTGAGGGCCTGTTTAGGGCCCGCAAGGCCCAGGAGGCTCAGGAAGCCAAAGGACAGCAGGAGCAGAGCTCAGCTCCCGCTGACGGCGCGCAGAGCTGAACCTGATCTGCAGGCTGCCTGGGATGTCGCAGCGCTCTTGCGAGCTATGTATTCTGGGGGCGGGGTCCTACGGCACCGCCCTGGCCGTGGCGGTAGCCTCCAAAGGCACGGCGGTGATGCTGTGGGATCACAATCCCCAGAAGGTCGCCGCCATGCAGCACGAGCGGGTCAATGCCCGTTATCTCCCTCAAATTCCCTTTCCCTCTACCCTGCAGCTGTGCTCGGATCTGGGCGAGGCCCTCTCCTCGGCGCGGGATCTCTTGGTGGTGGTGCCCAGCCATACCTTCAAAGAACTGCTTACGGCCATCGTCCCGCTTTTGAGCAAAGAGCACCGCCTGGCCTGGGCCACCAAGGGCCTGGATCCGCACTCGGGGGCCGTATTAAGCGAGCTTACGCGTGAACTGGTAGGCCCTGAGATCCCCCTGGCCGCCATCTCCGGTCCTACCTTTGCCTTGGAACTGGCCCGCGGCATGCCTACCGCCATCTCGGTGGCCGGCACCGATCCGCTCTTCAGCTCCGCACTGTGCAATCTCATGCACACCCCGACCTTCAGGATCTACGAAAGCAGCGATCTGCTCGGCCTGCAGCTGGGCGGGGCTCTTAAAAATGTCATCGCCATCGCCGCCGGACTCTCCGACGGCATGGGCTTTGGCGCCAATGCCCGCACCGCTCTCATCACCCGCGGTCTGGCGGAGATGGTGCGTTACGGTCAGGCCTTAGGCGCCACCGAGCGTTCCTTTCAGGGGCTCTCGGGCTTGGGCGATCTCATCTTGACCTGTACCGATGACCAATCGCGCAACCGCCGCTTCGGGTACCTGTTAGGGCGTGGCGCCGCCGTGCAGGAGGCGCTTTCACGCATCGGGCAGGTGGTGGAAGGGTATACCATGACCTACGTGATGCATGAGCATGGTATCAGGCGGGGGGTGAACATGCCCATCTGTCAGGAAGTCTACGAGATCCTCTACGAGGGCAAAGACGGCCGTGCCGCCGCCGCCTCACTGCTGGGACGTTCGCAGAAAAGCGAGTAGCTCTCCGGCAGCTTAAGGGAGAGCTGCGCGGGCAGAGAGAGGGTTCTTCCAAGTCCCGGGAATGAGGAATAGAGAATATGGCCCCAAGCACTGCCACTACCTTAGGTTATACCGAGTACGGGCCGGAGGATGCGCCCTTGCTGTGTGTCACCCACGGCTGGGCCACCGACAGCTCTTTTACCTTCCCCCTGGTGTCCTTGCTGCCCAAGCTGCGTCTGCGCCTTATCGACCTGCCCGGTTATGGTTTAAGCCTTAAGCATGCCGCGGCGGCAGATGACTTTGAACAGGGCAGCACGCTGCTGGCCAATACCCTGCCCGAGGGCAGCATTGTCCTTAGCTGGTCTTTGAGCACGCTGTGGGTGCTGGCGGCCTGTGCCATGAAGGAGCGTAAACTGCGCGGTCTGATCACCGTCTGCGGCTCGCCCAGGTTTCCCAGCGATCCCAACTGGAGCGGTCTGGACTACAACTATATTCTCAAACTGCGCAATTTCTTCACCGAACAGAAGGCGACGCATCTGCTGCAGATCTTCTTTAGGCTGCAGGGCTCGGGTAAGGTCAATACTCCTCAGGTCAACGCCTTTGTGCGCAGTCAGGCCGCCAAGTGCGTGCTGCCGCCCTATGAGGTGCTGCGCGCGGGCTTAGACGACATGATCTATCGCGATCTGCGCGCGCAGTTTCACCATCTCAATCTGCCTTCGTTGCATCTTTTCGGCGCCTACGATCGGCTGGTACCGCCGCAGAATGCGGCGCGCATGGCCACCAAGGCCCGCAGCAAGGCGCTTGTCTTCGCCAACTCGGCACATATGCCCTATCTCACCGAGCCGGAAGAATTCGCCCAGGTGGTCGGAAAATTCTGTGATATCTATCACAGTTTATAGCAGAGTCCGTCCCCTCTGCTTCAGCTTTATGCAGAAAAAACCGATAAGGAAGTATGGGCGAGCTGTCACTTGAGTTTTCGCCTGAGGTTTTCTAGGAGTCAAAACAGTACTCTGTCTGAGGTTCAACATGGAAATAGCGTCGAGCTTTATTGCTGCAGTAACGCCGCCGCCCTTCCAAGCGGGTGTGGAGGAGGCCAAGCGCGATGCCCAAGCGCGTGAGAGCATTCCTCAGCCCAAGGAATCTCATCAGTCCTCACGCAATGACACGGCGGCCGATAACCGCGGCGGCACCTCTGGTGCCAACTCACAGCTCTACGCGCAGTCCGAGGGACTGATCCGTGCGGCCGTGGACAACGTCCGCGAGCGCGCGCCGCAGCGTCAGAACAGATCATCCAAGGGCACGGAGAAAAGCGAGAAGAACGGTACCGGCAGCAGTTCCACTGCCGGCTCTGCTGCCCGCTCGCAAAGCAGTGCCGCGCAGGCGGCGGTCAGCGGCTTTAACGCCTCGGCAGCGGCCCACAATGCCGCCACTTCCATCTCCGGTGTGGCCGCGCTCATCTCCGAGCGCACGCAGAGCGCAGGTCAGGAGCGTACCCGCAAGACGGCCAAAGGGGCCCGTTATGCTGCCGATCTGCAGTCCGCTCAGGGCACCTCCACCAACCGGGCCGGCCGGGCCGTGGCGGCACGCTATAATTCCATCATCCCCAACGAGGCGATGGGCAATACCTTAGATTTCAGCGCCTGACGCGGCGCTGTGCCTCGCGGCGCTTTTGCTCGCGTTCCTCATCCAGCTTGAATCTCGCCGCCAGATACTCCTGCTCTATCTGCTCTTGTTCCTGCGCGGATAATTCCTGTGCCGGAGCATCGTCTAAGTGTTCCTCATCCATCTGGAAGGGGGCGATTTCCTGCTCTGTGTACCAGTCAGGCTTGCGATAGGAGATCTTGTTGATGTACCAGGTGCGGGTTTTGTTGCCCGGCAGCTGCACCACGGCCTCCTCATCCACCGCCTTGCCCAACAGAGCGCGGGCCATGGGCGAGTC
The DNA here is from genome assembly GCA_017469335.1 of Succinivibrio sp. Classification (GTDB taxonomy): domain Bacteria; phylum Pseudomonadota; class Gammaproteobacteria; order Enterobacterales; family Succinivibrionaceae; genus Succinivibrio. The sequence goes on from JAFUGP010000052.1 coordinate 13,036, forward strand.
GATGGAAATGCAGTTCTCGCGGCCGAACAGCTCATCGCCTCCCACCAGTCTCAGCTGCATCACGGTACCGTCATCTTCGGCCTCAATTTCGGTGTAGGCCCCGAAATAGACCCGCCCCTCCTGCTGGGGGTTGAACCGTATGACCTGCAGTTCCTCCAGACGGTGGCGCAGGGCATGGATCCTGGAGTCAATCTTGCGCAGCAGTTTTTTGTTGTAATGGTAGTCGGCGTTCTCGGAGCGATCGCCCAGGCTGGCCGCCCAGGCTACCTTGGCGGTCACCTCGGGTCTTTTTTCATTCCACAGAAAATTAAGCTCCTTCTGCAGCGTTTCATAGCCTTCGGGAGTGATATAGGGTTTGCCTTTGCTCATAATAGTAGGTGCGCAAATAAAAAGCCCGGCAGGTCACGCCGGGCTTGCAATCAGATTAGAGCAGCATTACAGCTGCGGGCCGGCCTTGGACAACGAGGCATCGTAAGCTTCAAACTTCTTGAAGTTCTTGATGAAGCGGTCAGCCAGATCTTTGGCCTTGGTTTCCCAGTCGGCGGCATTGGCGTAGGTGTCACGCGGATCGAGGATCTTCGGATCCACGCCCGGCAGCTCGGTCGGGACCTTGAAGGAGAAGAACGGAATGGTCTTGGTCGGAGCCTTGTCGATGGAGCCGTCCAGGATGGCGTCGATGATGCCGCGGGTATCCTTAATGGAGATACGCTTGCCGGTGCCGTTCCAGCCGGTGTTCACCAGGTAGGCGCGGGCGCCGGAGTCCTTCATGCGCTTGACCAGCACGTTGGCGTAGGTGGTCGGGGGCAGGGACAGGAAGGCAGCGCCGAAGCACGGCGAGAAGGTCGGGGTCGGCTCGGTGATGCCGCGCTCGGTACCGGCCAACTTGGCGGTGAAGCCGGAGAGGAAGTAGTACTTGGTCTGCTGATCGTCAAGCAGCGACACCGGCGGCAGCACGCCGAAAGCATCGGCCGACAGGAAGATCACGCGCTTGGCAGCCGGGCCCTTGGAGATCGGCTTGACGATGTTCTTGATGTGGTAGATCGGGTAGGACACACGAGTGTTCTCGGTCACGGACTTGTCGTTGAAGTCCACGTTGCCCTGGGCGTCGGTGGTGACGTTCTCAAGCAGGGCGTCGCGGCGGATGGCGTTCCAGATGTCCGGCTCGTTCTCCTGGGAGAGGTTGATCACCTTGGCGTAGCAGCCGCCCTCGAAGTTGAACACGCCGTCATCGTCCCAGCCGTGCTCGTCGTCACCGATGAGCAGACGCTTGGGATCGGTGGAGAGGGTGGTCTTGCCGGTACCGGACAGACCGAAGAAGATGGCGGTATTCTTGCCCTCCATGTCGGTGTTGGCCGAGCAGTGCATGGCGGCGATGCCCTTGAGCGGCAGGTAGTAGTTCATCATGGAGAACATGCCTTTCTTCATCTCACCGCCGTACCAGGTGTTGAGAATGAGCTGCATGCGCTCGGTGAGGTTGAACACCACGGCGGTCTCGGAGTTGAGGCCTAATTCCTTGAAGTTCTCAACCTTGGCCTTGGAGGCGTTGAGCACCACGAAGTCCGGGGTGAAGCCCTTGAGCTCTTCGGCGCTGGGGCGGATGAACATGTTGGTCACGAAGTGAGCCTGCCAGGCCACTTCCATCACAAAGCGGATTTTCAGGCGGGTGCTGGCGTTGGCGCCGCAGAAAGCGTCGACCACGTAGAGTTTCTTGTTGGAGAGCTCTTTGCCGGCCAAGTCCTTGAGCACATTCCAGGACTGGGTGGACAGCGGCTTGTTGTCGTTCTTGAAGCCGTCGGTGGTCCACCAGAACTCCTTCTCGGAGGTGGCATCCTTGACAATGAATTTGTCCTTGGGTGAACGGCCGGTGTAGATGCCGGTCATCACGTCCACCGCCTTCATGTTGGTGACGGTGCCTTTGTCAAAACCTTCCAGACCGGCCTTGGTCTCTTCCGCGTACAGCTCGTCATAGGAAGGATTGTAAACAATTTCGGCGGCACTGCTGATGCCGTATTTGGCTAAGCCCAGCTCATCAAATAAGCTCATTTTATACTCCACTTGATACCGAGGGGATCTCGGTGTTTTCTTAAAGGTCCGAGTTATGCTCGGCGTTCTCTGAATAACCCATGAGATTTTACTCGAAAAGCCCTGTGGCTACGCAAGTGGCAGGTAAATTTCTCGTAAAAATTTGCCATTTTTGACTGAGATCGTATGTTGCTCGTTATAATGGGTATATCTTGCGAGCATTGAAACATTAAGCGAGATTTTTATGAGTGAAATCAAAGTGAGCGATCAGGCTCAGGACTATTTTCGCAAAATCATTGCCAAACAGAATTTCGAGGGCCTGTGCATCCGTCTGGGGGTGGTGAACCCCGAGACGCCCGGGGTGCAGTGCTCCATCCTTTACTGTCCCAAGGAGTACGTGACTCCCCAGGATATTCACTTTCAGATGCAGGGCTTTGAGGTGGTGATAGACTCCGACGCCATGCCTTACTTAGAGCAGTCGGTCATTGACTTGGACCGCGACGAGCAGGGCGAGGAGATCCTCACTTTCCATGCCCCCAACCTGCATCACTCGGTACTGCCGGAGAATGCCTCGTTAAAGGACAAACTCCAGCACTTCATCGAGCATGTGGTGGCGCCTAATCTGGCCGCCCACGGCGGGGCGGTGTCACTGGAGGACGTGACCGAGGACGGGGTGGTGAAGGTACGCTTCTTAGGCGGCTGCCTGGGCTGCTCCATGGCCGGCATCACCGTCAGCGAGAACATCGAGGTGCAATTAAAGCAGGCCTTCCCCGGGCAGGTCACGCGGGTAGAGGACGTTACACAGCACGTCAAAACCGATGAGACCTACGCCTAGCTCATGGCCTTACGCACGGTGAGTGAACATGTCAAAGTCAAGTAAAATCACCGCCTGGCTGGCCGGGGCCCTGCTGCTGACCGCGGCAGGAAGCCCGGGGACAACAACCCAGGTTATGGCCATGGAGTTAACCGCGCTGCAGGGGAGTGCCGATTTCGTCAATGGCTACACCCTGCGCCGGGAAGCGTCCGGCAGCACCAAAAAGACCACCGCCAAGACCCAGAAAAAAGCCAAGACCCAGGCCAAAACGGCCAAATGGTATTTCGTTGAGTACTTAGACCAGAACGGGCACAGTCACAGTTTTAAGACTCAGGCCAAAAGCAAGGCTGAGGCCAAAAGCAAATTTCTGCGCGATCACAAGCGCTGCAAGGTAATCAGCGTGTACGAGGCTTGAGACGTCCCGGCAGGAAAAGGCTTTCCGGTACGAGTCTTGAATGCCTCAGACGGGTGGCGTGCACCCTGAGGCTGTAAGGTCAATGTGGGCAGGATCTGTCTGTCTTACCCGGCCTTGAGATCTCAAAAAACAGGGCTAATCCTCATCCTCGTCATCGTCCGGCAGTGCCGGAGCTGCAGCCGCGGCAGCCTCACGCATTTTGCGCGCATGCCGGCGGCTGTGCAGCAGCGTCAGAATCAGGCAGATATGCGCCCACAAGCAGACACTGCACAGCGGCAGGAAAGTTTGAGGATCGGTGAGGGTATCGTAGAGGATGATGCTGGCGACGGCGCCCAGCACCAGCAAAAGCGCGGAGTAATAACTCAGTTTGATGGCCAGTGCGAGCTTCTCCGGCTCGTTGTCCTTGGTGTAAATCACATCCCGGGGGTTTAAGGTCAGATCCTTGAAGGCGCGCCATTCGCGGGAGGCATACCACAGGCACAGCGCGGTCAGAAGCAGCGTGACCGGCAGCATGTGTCCCAGCCGGTAAGGCAGCCCCCACAGCACTCCCACCGCAGTGGTGATGGCAAAACTCAGCACCAGCACCAGCACGCAGGCCGGCAGGTTGCTGTAGAAGTAACGTTTAAGCGGTTGGTCAGGAAAAATACTGTTTGGTGCTTTCATGATGGCCAGGAGGCTCTTGCAGTTTAGGTCCCAATGCTCCGGGACCGTTCCGGACACATGCTCGTCCCGCTCCCTCTTTAATTAAATCGCAAAAAGCCCCCAGGCGGCGTGAGGCTTTTCACATTTGAGTTCAAGTACAGCCGCCTCATAACCTTTTGCGGCGCGGCCTCATGCGAGCTCTCGGCACCTCACTGAGCCTTGACCTCGTTTTTGAGCTCGGTATGCTCAAAGAAATCCTTGCAGTTCTGCAGGGTGGTGCGGGCAATGTTGACCATGGCCTCCTCGGTGAAAAAGGCCTGATGGGAGGTAATGAGCACATTGTTGAAACTCAAAAGCCGCGCCAGATGATCATCGGTGATGACATTGTCCGAACGATCGGCGTAGAAATAGTCGCGCTCGTCCTCATACACATCCAATCCCGCTGCGCCCACCTGCCCCGAGCGCAGACCCTCAATGAGGGCGGCGGTGTCTATCAACGGGCCGCGGCCGGTGTTGATGATGAACACGCCCTTTTTCATCCTGGCGATGGCCTGGGCATTGATAAGATGACGGTTTTGCTCGGTCAGCGGGCAGTTTAAGGAAATGATGTCCGCCCGGGCGTAGAGTTCCTCGGGACTGACATAAGTTACGTCGTGCTCGCGGGCGTAGGCCTCATCGGGGTAGGGATCGTAGGCGAGGATCTTAAGCCCGAAACCCTGCAAGATGCGGATGAGTTCCCGGGCAATGCGGCCGGTACCGAAGATGCCTGCCGTCTTGCCGTAGAGATCAAAACCCATCAGGCCGTGCAGGGCGAAGTTGCCGTCGCGGGTGCGGATGTAGGCGCGGTGGGTTTTGCGGTTTAAGGTCAGAAGCAGCGCCACGGCATGCTCGGCGATGGCATGCGGGGAATAGGCCGGCACCTGCGTGACCTTAATCCCCAACTCGGCTGCGGCCTTGAGGTCCACGTTGTTGAAGCCCGCGCAGCGCAGCGTGAGCAGTTCCACCCCCTGCTCCTTCAAGATGGTGAGTACCTCGCGGTCGGCCCGATCGTTGACAAAGATACAGACAGCGCGGGCCCCCTGGGTCATCCTGGCATTCTCGGTGCTCAGAAAACTGCGCAGATTGCAAAGCTCAAAGCCAAATTCTTCGTTGATTTGGGCAAAACAGCGCCGATCGTAGGAGTGGGTGCCGTAAAAAGTGATCTTTTCCATAAACTGCCTCACATACCAAGATGGATCATTCTACTCACAAATGCCGCCGCGGCGGTAAGCTGCCGGCGTTTTCCCTGAGACCCCCGAGCACGCCCGGGGCAATGCCGTACGCTTTTAGGATACCGGCTGACGCGGCACGCTCTCCCAGGGCTCGATGGGACGGATGTGCTCGGGAATATAGGCGGCCAGAAAAGGCAGCGCCGCTCCGATGGCGGCGGCGTGGTAGTGCACCACGGCCTTGGAGACAAACCCTTTTTGAAAGGTGAAGGTGCTCTGACTGCGGATCTGCTCTTCGATGCTGGCCACATCTTCATCTCTGAGCCACAGCGCCATATCGCCGCCTAAGATGATGCGCCTCTCCAGGATCAGCCACACCTGATAGAGCCCGCGCGAGAGGATGGAGAGAAAGGTCTGCCAGCGTTGCTGATAACGCTCCTCGCCCTGATGGAGTTTGTTGAAAAACACGTTCATGCTCTCACCTTGCAGCAGCGCCTCGGTGGAGCACATGGTCTCCAGACAGCCGCGTCTGCCGCAGTAGCACTGCCGACCCTGCGGATCCATGGTCATATGCTCCCAGGCCCCGGCATAGCCCTTGCGGCCGTGCTCAATGAGGCGATTGTAGATGAGGGAGCCGCCCAAGTGTTCGCATAAGGCCACGTAGATGGCGTTGGTGATTTCCCGGTTGTGCCACAGCTCGGCCTGAGCCTCGCACTTGACATCGTGGCAGAGTCTGACGGGCGCTTTAAGCCTGGAGCGCAGCGCCGAGACATCAAAATGCGCGGTGGGAATGATTTTTGAAAATGTTATGTTCTCGCCGCTCTTGTCCACCACCGCCTGCAGCGTAACACCCACCCCCACCAGGGTCTCTCCCAGACAGTGCCATTTGTCCAGATGCTGGTAGACCGTGTCGCACAGCCAGATGGCGTATTCAGGGCTGTCATGATATTCCGTTTCTATGATCTGCATCTGCCTGACCTGCCCGCGCAGATCGCACAGGCACATCTTGACATAGCTTTTTCTGATCTCTACCCCCAGGGCCATATAGGCTTCCGCGCACAGATGATAGGAAAGAGCGGGGCGTCCGCCGGAGGAGCGCAGCAGTTCACCGCGGCCGAGCAGTCCCTGTGATTCCAGCTCCTTGATGTGGCCCACCACCGTAGGCAGACTCAGACCGGTGAGCTCTGCCACCTGCGGCTTGGACAGCGCATCATGATCAAAGAACAGCGCCAGCACCCGCTCCAAGTTCTGCTGTTTGGGATCGGTTAACAGATCATTCATAAGTCAGGTCTCTTTTGTTCTTATAGCAGAGTGCACACCATCAGCGCTGAGGTCAGGGTCTCCCCCGCGGTATCGCCGGCTTTCTGTCGTGGCGCAATCGCTCCAGCCGGGGCCTCTCTGAGCGGCTCAGGGTGCGTCATAGGCTCTGCAGCGCGACAGCCTAGTTGCGACCCGGGCCACGAGGGACCGCCATGATCGCCGCGTGAGCACTCTTCATTTTAGAAAAGTAGCTTGCATAAAGTAACTATTATTTAAATACGAAAAATCAAGGGGAATGCAAGTTACCGGGACAATTTGTGATCTGAGTCATGGTCAATTTGTCTCAAACTAAGATCTCAGTCACGTTTTATTCAAGCGACTTTATTAAAATTGGTTACTGTAAGGTCTTTGGTTAAACCATTTGGTAAAATGAGTTGTAGTTAAGGTTTGAACCAGACCTGGGACGCATAAGAATACAGCTTTTACATTAGGAGTTACTAACATGGAAAACATCATTGACAAGTTCAGGCTCACCGGTAAAACCGCCTTCGTGACCGGCGGTGCCCGCGGCATCGGCAAGGCTGTGGCCGAAGGTTTTGCGCAGGCCGGAGCCAACATTGTCATTGCTGACTTGGACGACGCCGAGGCCGGCAAGACCGCCTCGCAGATTGCCTCTGACTACAAGGTCAAGACCCTGGCCGTCAAGACCAACGTGACCGACCCGCAGAGTGTCAATGCCCTCATCGAGGCCATCGACAAAGAGTTCGGCACCTTGAACGTGGCTTTCTGCAACGCCGGTATCTGCATCAACGCTCCGGCAGTTGACATGACCTTTGAGCAGTGGAGCAAGGTGATCAACATCAACCTCACCGGTGTGTTCCTCACCGCCCAGGCCGCCGGCCGCTACATGATTAAAAAGGGCATCAAAGGCTCCATCATCAACACCGCCTCGATGTCCGCCCACATCGTCAATGTGCCGCAGCCGCAGTGCGCCTACAACGCCTCCAAGGCCGGCGTCATTCAGCTGACCAAGTCCCTGGCCATTGAGTGGGCCGAGAAGGGCATCCGCGTCAATTCCATCAGCCCCGGCTACATCGGCACCGAACTGGTCAAGGCCAGCCCGACCCTCATCCCGCTCATCGAGAAGTGGAATGCCATGGCTCCGCTGCACCGCTTGGGCGAGCCCACCGAGCTGCAGACCGTCACGCTGTATCTGGCCTCTGACGCGAGCTCCTTCACCACCGGCTCGGATGTGCTGGTGGACGGTGCCTTCACCTGTTTCTAAACAAGAGTCCCCGCGCCGGCCTGAGTGCAGGCGCGGGATAGTAAACAACTTTTCCTTTTAACTTAAATTTTCTTTGATGACATTTTGGAGATAATCATGAAGAAGAGCGTTCTTTCTTTGATGTTCTGTGCGGCTTTGGCCGTTTCCGGCTCTGCTCTGGCGGCTGATACCGCCAGCACTCAGGGTGTGCAGGCTTCCCCGGAGTTCTACGCCAAGGCTGACATGTCCGTGCTCAAGGGCAAAAAGCTGGGCATCACCATTCAGTCGCTGCGCAACGCCTACTGGGCCGGCGTGATGGCCGCACTGGAGGATGTGCTCAAGGAGAACGGCGCCAAATTCACCATTGTGGAGTGCGACGACAGCTCCGCCAAGCAGATCGCGCAGATCGAGAACTTCATCTCCGCCGGCTGCGATCTCATCATGGTGCACCCGTCTGACGCCGCTGCCGTGGAAGATGCCTGCGCCGAGGCCCGCAAGCAGGGCATCAAGGTGATGTGCTGGGATGACCCCATGACCAACACCGACGGCAACTGGATTTTGAACAACACCAATCTGGGCATTGCCATCGGCGAGCTGTGCGGTGCTTTCATCAACGAGCACTACAGCGCCGACAACAAGGCTCAGGTCGCCGTGCTGGGCTTCCCGCAGACCAAGATCCTCTTAGAGCGTGAGGAAGGCATCCGTGAGGGCATCGAGAAGACCGCCCCGGGCAAATACGAGATTGTGGCCAGCCAGGCTGCCCTGCGTCCGAACGAGGCTCAGACTGCCATCGAGACCATTTTGCAGCGCTACCCCGACTGCAAGGTGGTGACCGGTATCGGTGCCGGCCCGATGATCGGTGCTGACGAGGCTCTGCAGATCGCCACCGGCGGCAAGATCCCGGAGGATATGGGTGTGTTCACCACCGACGTGACCAAGCAGCAGCTGCAGCACCTCTCCGATCCGAGCTATCCGGCCAAGGGCATCATCGGCTTTGAGGGCTCCGACCGCGATACCGCCCAGAGCTGCGCGAGCATGTATGCCTACATCCTCAGCGGCAAGCTGCCCGAGCAGAACGTGATCCGTGGTGTGGCTCCCATCACCGTCGAGAATGTGAAGGCCATCTCTGACGGTATGAAATAATCTTCTGAAACATTAAGTTCCGTCCCGGCATGGTGCCGGGACGGTCTGTCTTAAGGAGAGGGATAATGAGCGAAGACTATGTACTGGAGCTGGAGCACATCCGCAAAGAGTATCCCGGTGTGGTGGCTCTGAAGGATGTCACGCTGCAGTTAAGACGCGGTGAAATCCTCGGACTCATCGGCGAGAACGGCGCCGGTAAATCTACCCTGATCAAGTGCTGCACGGGAGCGGTGGTGCCGACCTCCGGCAAAATCAGGGTCAACGGCAAGGAATTTGACCGCATGACTCCCCAACTGGCCGCCGAGAACGGGGTGGCTGTCATCTATCAGGAATTCAATAATGTCGGAGAACTGTCGGCGGCGGAAAATCTCTTTTTGGGCCGCCCCATCCGCAAGGGCATGATCATTGACCGCGCGGCCATGGAGAAACGCGCGGCGGAGGCCTTTGAGCAGCTGCATATCAAGATCAACCCCAAGGAGCTGGTCAAGAACCTCTCCGTGGGCTATCAGCAGATGATTGAGATCGCCAAGGCCATCGAACAGAACGCCCAGGTTCTGATCATGGACGAGCCCAGCGCTCCTCTGACCTCCAACGAGGTGGAGAGCATGTTCAAGGTGGTGGAGCTGCTGCGCAAGAAAGGGGTGTCGATTATTTACATTTCGCACCGCTTGGAGGAGATTTTCCGCCTCAGCGACCGTATCGAGGTGATCCGCGACGGTGAGTACGTCACCACCCTGATCACCCCCAAGGCCACGGTGGATGAGCTCATCACCCTGATGGTGGGCCGCGAGATGACGCAGAAATACCCGCCGCGCAAGAACTGCATCGACAAAAACAAGGTGGTGCTGGAGCTTGACCATGTCTGCGGCAACGGTGACATCGACATGTCGCTTAAACTGCACGCCGGCGAGGTGCTGGGCTTAGGCGGCCTGGTGGGCGCCGGGCGTACCGAGCTGGCAGAGGTCATTTTCGGCTCCAAGCCCATGGAGTCCGGGCGCATGATTCTAAACGGCAAGGAAATTCATCCCAAGTCACCCCGCGAGGCCATCGATCTGGGCATCGCGCTGGTGCCGGAGGATCGCAAACGTCACGGTGCGCTGCTGACCAACTCCATCAAGAACAACATCAGCATGCCCATTTACGAGCGTATTTCCAAGCTCAGCGTGATCAGTTCCAAGACCGAGCGTGACACGGCCGAGAAATACCGCAAGGAAATCCAGATCAAGTGCCCGACCATCAATCAGCTGGTGAAAAATCTTTCCGGCGGCAATCAGCAGAAGGTGATTTTGGCCAAATGGCTGGCCGCCGACTGCGAGCTGATTATCTTCGATGAGCCGACCCGCGGCATCGACGTGGGCGCCAAGTACGAGATTTACAAGCTGATCAACACCCTGGTCGAATCCGGTCGCAGCGTGCTGATGATCTCCTCCGAAATGGAAGAGCTTATGGGCATGTCCGATCGCATCATCGTGCTGGCGGAAAACCGCATGACCGGCGAGCTGCAGAAAGAAGAGTTCAATTCTGACAAGATTATGGCCTATGCGTCCGGAATTACCGACGCTGTTAAGGAGTCTGCATAAAATGTTAAATTCAAATTTTCTCAAACAAAACGCCATCTGGCTGGTGTTCATCGCGGAGATCATCATCTTTGCCATTGCCAGTGACGGCACCTTCGTCACGGGCCGCAACATCATCAACATTTCCCGTCAGGTCTCCTACTACGGCATCGCCTCCATCGGCATGACCTTCGTGATCCTGATCGCCGACATCGACCTGTCCATCGGCTCCATCATCACCCTGGTCAACGTGGTGTGCGCCTTCCTGATGGTCTCCTACGGCGTCAATATGTGGGTGGCGGTATTCATTTCCCTGGCCATGGCCACCGGCATCGGCCTTATCAATGCCGTGATGGTCGCGGCGGTGGGGATCCCCGCGCTGATCGCGACTTTCGCCTCCCAGACCGTGTTTGAAGGTGTGGCCTACCTCATCTCAGGCGGCCGCCCGATTGCCGGTTTTGATTCCAACTTCGGTATCTTCGGCCGCTGGGCTGCCTTCGACCTCATCCCGATCTGCGCCATTTTGATGGTGCTGTGCTTCGCCGCCGGCAGCTTCATCCTCAACAAGACCTACTTTGGCCGTTACTTCTACGCCATCGGCGGTAACGAAGAGGCCGCCGAGCTCTCCGGTATCCGCGTCAACCGCGTCAAATACCTCATTTACGCGCTCTCAGGCTTCTTCGCGGGCTTGGCCGGTATCGTGCTGCTCTCCCGCGCCAACTCCGCGCAGAGCACGGTGGGCAAAGGCCTGGAATTTGACGTCATCACCTGCGTGGTCTTAGGCGGTGTCTCGGTATACGGCGGTGTCGGTACCATGTCAGGCGTGGTCGCCGGCGTGCTCATCATCGGCTCTCTGACCAACGGCATGATCCTCATGGACGTGAGCGAATACACCCAGATGGTGGTCAAAGGCCTGGTGCTGGCCGTGGCCGTGGGCATCGACTGCATGTCCAAGAAACGTCAGCCCAAATAACCGGTACATTTAGACTTACAATAAACTCAGCCCGCAGCCTGAGGCTGCGGGAGAACTCCCGGGTGACTGCCTGTGGTGTCAGCACCTGGTAAGAGATCCGGGGTTTGAGTCAAACGACATACGGAACAAGATAAAATGGCTGATATCAAACAGTTAATTTTGGAAGGTCGCACCGCGTTGGGCATTGAGCTGGGCTCTACCCGCATCAAGGGCGTACTCATCGATTACGAAGGACAGGTGCTGGCCACCGGCGCCTTTGAGTGGGAAAACTCCTTAGTGGACGGCGTGTGGACCTATAAGCTCGAAGATGCCGAGCGCGGCCTGCGTACCTGCTATGCGCAGCTGCGTGACAGCGTCAAACAGCAGTACGGGGTGGTGCCCGAGAAATTCGGTGCCATCGGCGTAAGCGCCATGATGCACGGCTATATCGCCTTAGATGCCAATGACAAGCAGCTTGCCCCCTTCCAGACCTGGCGCAACACCAATACCACCAAGGCCGCCGACGAGCTCACCGAGCTGTTAGGCTATAACATCCCGCTGCGCTGGTCGTGCGCGCACCTTTATCAGCGCCTCTTAGACGGTGAGAGTCATGTCGCCCAGGTCTCCTCGGTCTTTACCCTGGCCGCCTGGATCCACTACCGCCTCACCGGCAAGAAGGTCATCGGCATCGGCGATGCCGCCGGCATGTTCCCGGTGGACTCCGACACCCATGATTACACCGAGGCGATGGTGCAGAAGTTCGATGCTCTGCTGCAAAAGCACGGCTGCAATCTCAAACTGCGCGAGGTGTTCCCCAAGGTGCTGGTGGCCGGGGATGACGCCGGGGCGCTGACCGCTGAGGGCGCGGCGCTGCTTGATGATACCGGCACCTTAAAGGCCGGCGTGCCGCTGTGCCCGCCGGAGGGCGATGCCGGCACCGGCATGACCGCCACCAATTCCGTGGGACCGCGTACCGGCAATCTTTCGGCCGGCACCAGCTCTTTTGCCATGGTGGTTTTGGAGCGTCAGCTCTCCAAACTGCACCGTGAAATCGATATGGTCGCCACTCCCTCGGGCTTCCCCTGCGCCATGTCCCATGCCAACAACGGCACCTCGGATCTCAACGCCTGGGTAAGCCTCTTTGGCGAGTTCTGCCAGCTGATGGGTATCAAGGCCGACACGGGCGAGCTCTTTGGCAAGCTCTACACCCACGGCATGAAGGGCGATCCCGACTGCGGCGGACTTTTGGCCTACGGCTATTACTCGGGGGAGAACGTGACCTTCATCAACGAGGGCCGCCCGGTCTTTGCCCGCATGCCCGACAGCAAGTTCAATCTGGCCAACTTCATGCGCGTCAATCTCTACACCTCCTTAGGCGCGGTGAAGCTGGGCATGGACATTCTGCTCAAGGAGGAGAAGGTCAAGCTCGATCGCATCATGGGCCACGGCGGTCTGTTCAAGACTCCCGGCGTCATGAACAAGATCTTGGCTGCCGCGGTGAACACCCCGGTGACCGTGATGGCCACGGCCTCCGAGGGCGGCGCCTGGGGCATTGCCCTGTTGGCGGCCTATCTGGCCGACGGCAAACGCAGCGGCACGCTGGAGCAGTACCTCGATGAGCGGGTGTTTAAAGATCTGCAGGGCGAGGCCGTGCAGCCCGATCCCAAGGATGTTGAGGGCTTTGAGACCTTTACCAAGCACTATGTGGCAGGGCTGGAGCTGGAGAAAGCCGCCATTGCCGCGATGAACTGGTAACTGCGCATGGACTGCCCGCTTGACAAAGAATGGCGCCCCTATTACGAGGAGCTTGACCCGCACAAACGTTTTGCCCTGTTAGAGCGTCTGGAGGGTGAGAGTGCGCAGGACGGGCAGTCTTTTCGCCGTGAACTGTTCAAGGCCCGCTACGAAAGGCGCAGCAAGCCCGAGCGCATCGCCGATCTGTGGCTGTGGAAGTGCGTTTATCTGCCCGGGCTGTTCAGACGGCGCAAGCTGCTCAAAAAGGCTGCCAAAAGCGAGCTTTTGGGCACGCTTGAGGAACTTAGGCTGCGGCGGGAACTGAGCTTTGAGGAGCGCTGCATTCTCTACTGGGAGTTCCGCAATACGGTACGGCGCTATCTGTCCACCTGCCAGGGACCTCGGTACGGTCGCTCGCTGTTCGGGCTGAAAAAGGCCACGCCGGAGGAGCAGAAACTGCGTGCGGGGGAGGATGTCTGGAAGATGTCCCGGGGCATAGCCCGCAGTGCGCAGTTGGAGGAGGCTCTCAGTTTATGGTGCGAGGCCTGCCGTGATGAGGTGGGTGCGTACGATGAGGCGGCGGCGCAGCATTTTGATGAGTTAGACCGCGATTTTGAGCGATAAATTTCAGCGCGGCCGCAGACCGTGCGGCAGGGGTTGGTTCGCCCCAAAAAGTGATCCAACAGGTTATAAACAGTTTTTTAACAAGATTTGAACGGAAAACCAACCGGTTTTCCACCAAGAGCAGTTTATTGAGAGTTGTTTTTGGCCTCGGGCCAGAGGAGATTGCAAATGAAAAATACCATGTGGCAGCAGCTTATGACCGCTCCTAAGACCATCACCATGCGCGAGGTGCCGGTGCCGCAGCCCGGTCCCGATCAGGTGCTGGTCAAGATCAAGAAAATCGGCGTGTGCGGCAGCGATATCCACGTCTATCACGGTACCCATCCCTACACCTCCTATCCGGTGACCCAGGGACATGAGGTCTCAGGTCAGATTGTGGCCGTGGGCGAGTACGTCAAGGATCTCAAGGAAGGACAGCGCGTCACCATCGAGCCGCAGGTATTCTGCGGACGTTGCTATCCCTGCCTGCACGGCAAATACAACCTCTGCGAGAAGCTCAAGGTGATGGGTTTCCAGACCACCGGCACCGCCAGCGAGTATTTCGCGGTGGACGCGAGCAAGGTCACTTTGCTGCCGGAGGGCATGACCTACTCGGAGGGCGCCATGATGGAGCCTTTAGCCGTGACCGTCCATGCCGCCAAGCGCTTCCCCGATCTCAAGGGCGCTAAGGCCGTGGTGTTGGGCTGCGGCCCCATCGGCATTTTGCTGGTGCAGTCCTTAAAGGCCTTAGGCGCCGCGCAGGTGCTCGCCACCGATATCTCCGACGGCCGCCTGGAGCTGGCCAAGAGCCTGGGAGCCGATTTCGTGGTCAACACCAAGAACGAGGATTACGCCAAGGCCCTGGTGGAGGCTTTCGGGCCGGATAAGGCCGATGTGGTGTATGAGTGCGCCGGCACGGACATCACCATGGAGCAGGCCATCCAGAATGCCCGCAAGGGCAGCACCATCATCCTGGTGGCGGTGTTCGGCAAACGCGCCAATGTCGATCTGGCCAAGCTCAACGACTCCGAGCTCGACCTCAACACCTCCATGATGTACCGCCACGAGGATTTCGTGGACGCCATCCGTTTCGTCAACGAGGGCAAGATCAAGTTAAAGCCGCTGCAGAGCGCCCGTTTTGCCTTCAACGAGTATCAGAAAGCCTACGAGTACATCGACAACAACCGTGAAAGCACCATGAAAGTGCTCATTGACGTCGATCCCACCGAGGAATAACGAGGAACTTACCAATGAAACTTACCTATCAGGGGCTGCAGGACAAGGCTGCCTGGCAGAAACTGGGCATCAAACTGCCCTCCTACGATGTTGAGGCGGTCAGTAAGGCCACCGTGGCCGCCCCGCGCTGGGTGCACCTGGGCATCGGCAACATCTTCCGGATCTTCTTAGGCGGCATCGCCGACAAGCTCATCGGGGAGGGGTTGCTCGATAAGGGCATCACCTGCGTGGAGACCTTTGACTACGACGTGGTCGATAAGATTTACGCGCCCCATGACAATCTGGTGCTGGCCGCGACGCTGCACAGCAACGGCAAGCGCGATCTGGCCGTGTTAGGCTCGCTGTGCGAGGCCATCAAGGCACAGAGCGGCAACGCGCAGAGCACCAAGCGCTTAAAGGAGATCTTCACGGCCCCGTCATTGCAGCTGGTGAGCTTTACCATCACCGAGAAGGGCTATGCCCTGCGCGGCTCCGACGGCACTTATCTGCCTTATGTCCAAAAGGACATCGAGCAGGGGCCACAGCAGGCCACAGGCGCCATGGGCGTGGTCACGGCACTGCTGTACGAGCGCTTTCAGAACGGGGCAACTCCCCTTGCATTGGTCTCCATGGACAATGTCTCGCAAAACGGCAAGAAGCTGCGCGAGAGCGTCATCACCATGGCGCAGGAGTGGCAACAGCGCGGCCTGGTAACTGCCGAATTTGTCGCCTATGTCAGCGATGAGAGCAAGGTAAGCTTCCCCTGGTCGATGATCGACAAGATCACTCCGCGCCCGAGCGAGGCGGTGGCCGCCGATCTCAAGGCCATGGGCATCGAGGACATGGACGTGGTGGTGACCTCCAAGAAGACCTATATCGCGCCCTTCGTCAATGCCGAGGGACCTCAGTATCTGGTGGTGGAGGACAATTTCCCCAATGGTCGTCCGCAGCTGGAGAAAGCCGGGGTCTACATGACCGACCGCAACACCGTCAATCTCTCCGAGCGCATGAAGGTCACGGTGTGCTTAAACCCCGTGCACACCGCCCTGTGCACCTACGACTGCCTGCTGGGTTATGAGTTCTTTGCCGACGGCATGAAAGATCCCGACCTGGACCGTTTAGGCAGGCGCCTGGCCTACGTCGAGGGGCTGCCGACGGTGGAAGATCCGCGTATTCTCTCGCCCAAGGCTTTCCTGGACGAGCTGTGGAGCGAGCGTTTCCCCAACGTCTACATGGGGGATACCAGCGCCCGCATCGCCACGGACATCTCCCAGATGGTGGGCATCCGCTTTGGGCACACCATCCAGGCCTACCTTGACAAGGACGGCAACACCGACGCGCTCATCGCCGAGCCTTTGGCCATCGCCGGCTGGATGCGTTATCTGCTCGCCGTGGACGATCAGGGCAAGAGCTTCGAGCTCTCCCCCGATCCCATGCTCAAGGAGCTGACCGCACAGCTCGGCGAGGTGAAGTTCGGGCAGCCGCAGAGCGTCGGGCAGCACCTGCGCCCCATCCTCTCCAATGCCAACATCTTCGGCCTTGATCTGTACAAGGCAGGCTTGGGTGAGCGCATTGAGACCATGGTCAGCGAGATGCTGGCAGGGCCTGGTGCGGTACGCCGCACATTGCAGAAGTATCTGCCGGCCTGACAGAAGTATCTAAGATGAGTTGACGCAACGCCGTCAAAATTAAAGGGAGCCTGAGTGCTCCCTTTTTTGCGGCCCCGGATCATGAGCGATCCGGGGGTGAAACTGCGTGATAGCGCGGGATCAGAGCAGTTTCTGCTTAAACGGCGCGGTAAGCTCCGCGGGCATGGGCGGCATGGCGCCTGCGCAGGTGCAGACATAGGCGGAAATGGCCACGGCGCGTTCATGGGCCTCAGCAAGCGGCATGCCGACCATCAGACCGGTCAGCAGCGAGGCGGTGAAAGAGTCACCGGCGCCTACCGTATCCACCACTCTGACCTTCTGCGAGACCTTGCGCGAGTACTCGTTGCCCAGGTAGACCGCGCTGCCCTCCCCGCCTAAGGTATAGATGAAAAGATCAATGCCGAAGGCCGAGGAGAGCGTACGGTAGAAAGCCTCAGGCTCGTTGGGCATGCCCAGCAGTTTGGCCAGAACCGGCAGTTCATCCTCATTGCACTTGAAGACATTGCTCAGCTTGAGCGTATCCTCGATCATTTCCTTGGAGTAGTAATTCTGTCTTAGATTGACATCAAAGACCTTGACGCTCAAATCAGCGGGCATGGACTCGATGAAACGGCGGATGCTGCGCGCGGTATCGGGACCGCGCTGGGCCAGCGAGCCGTAGCAGGCCAGGTTGGTCTGCGCGGCCACCGCGGCCAGATCCTCATCAAAGGGCAGGTGATCGTAGGCGGTGTCTTTGCGAAAATCATAGGTGGCAACACCCTGATCGTCCAATTTGATCTGCACGTCACCGGTGGGATAGCCGTTTTCATAGAGCATGAGCTTAAGTCCGGCCTGCTCCAATTCCCGCCGGGCCCGCTGTCCGAACTCATCGCGTCCCACGGCGCTTACCACCACACATTCAAGCCCCAGCTGACAGCAGTGGTAGGCAAAATTGGCCGGTGCCCCTCCCAGACTGGCGCCGCTCTCGAAGACATCGAACAGCACCTCGCCCAAGCCTGCGGCACGCAGCTTTATATTGTTGAATCTGGCAAAATCTATCATAGTGATTATGGATCCTCACAGAGCCGCGCCTGTTCAGCGCGCAGCTCAGACTCCTCTGATGTTGTAGCCTCAGGACAGTGCGGGGTTGGCAGCCGTTCCCGCCCGGGGGAAAAGTGCGCCGTCGCCGGGTCAAAAACCCAAGCGGTACAGCACCTTTGTGTATGATAGCAGTCAGGCACTTCAAGAACTGTAAACCCATTCACAGCGCTGACAAGATGTGGGGCGCTCAGAGCCTGATCTTGCAGAAAACCTGTCCCGGATGACCAATGATGAGACCTCCCCTGTTCCGGCGGGGGCTGCCGCTTAAGGCTCTGCAAGACCCCCGCCACTCAACCCTGCAACCTCGTTTTGCCGGACCAAAAGGGTGTGACCTGTCACCGCTCTTTTGAGGTATTTACGTACTCTTCTTTTGCAGTTTGATTTGAGACTCAAACCCGCGGCCCAGCGCCAACGGTGCTCTTTAAAAAACTGTGCCTGCAATAATTGGGAGGCTCCCGCACGGGATTGCCGCCATGAAGGAGGCGGTGGCCGCCAAAATCGAACTGTTCGGCTCGGCCGGCCAAGCCTGAGGACCCTCAGGCTTGGCAAGCAGCATTCTCGTCTCTTACTTAGGATAAGGCGTGCTCACGCCCGGCAGGCTCCTTGAGCCTTAGAATGATCGCCAGCGCCAGCAGCAGACCCGGCAGGCAGGTCAGCGCCAGGGCCGCCCTGAGATCCAGGTAATCGGCGATGATGCCGGTGAGGATGGAGGTGATATAGCCGGCCCCGAAGGTAAAGCCCAGGATCATGGAAGCGGCAAAGGCGGCACTGTCAGAGAGCAGCCGCTGTGACCAGATGATGGCCGGCGGAGTGGAGCCGTAGAGGGCCGCTCCCAATATAAACAGCGCAAGATAGGAGAGCGCGGACAGATCGGGCTTGTACAAAAACACCGCGAGGCTCACAGCAGAAAGCGCGTAGGTTGAGGCAATGAGGGCTTTGATGCCGATGCGCAGCGACAGCGCACCCACCAGAATGCTGCCGCAGGCAGTTCCCAAGAGCATGCACATGATGGCCGAGGCGCTCTGCACGCTGCCTATGCCTTCGGCATCCAGGAGCAGGGCCAGATACAGCACCATGGCGCAATAGCACCATGAGCGCAGCGCCATGCTCAGGGTAAACCACAAAAAGGGCCGGTTGTGCAGCAACTCGTGCAGGTTGACGCTCTTGACCTGACCGCGCGGGGCGCTTATGTGCATGCGCCTTACAAACATCAGCGCGGCGGTGGCCAGCGCCAGCGAGGCCATCAGCGGCAGCGCTTCTTCTCCTGCAAGCTCGATATACCAGGCCACGGCCAGCGGGGCTACGGCAAAGCCGATATTGCCTCCCACGATGAACACCGAGGTGGCGAGCACCTCATGCCCCGGCGGTGAGACTTTGGGCACGATGCCGCCTGCGATGGGATGAAAACCCGAGGCGCAGATCCCCGAGAACAGGGTCAGGGCAAAGAGCGTGGTCAGCGAGGGCATTAAACAAACCAGGCAGGCGCTGATGCCTCCTGCCAGGATGGAGAGCGGCATCAGGGCATTGATGCGGTAGCGGTCGGCAGCTATGCCGATGGGCGGCTGAATGAAATTGGCCGCTATCTGGAAGACCATGAACAGCGCCCCGCACTGCGAGTAGGAGAGTCCGAAGCGCACGGCAAAGGCCGGCAGCAGGATGGGCAGCACATTGCAGTAGAAATCGCTGGAAAAGTGCCCCAGACCGATAAGTCCCACGTTAAACCAGCCCCGGGAGGGCAGTTTGACGTTCATGGCTGTGGCCGGGTTGGGGGAGTCGCTCATGATGACTCCTTTAGCAGCGCCTGTAACTGTGCCGCTCTTATCTGATAGCTGCGGCCGCAATGTTGGCAGGTCATGGAGGTGCCGCCGTCATTTATCAGCTCGCCAAGCTCGCCGGGCGTGAGCTTGCTCATGGCGGTCAGACAGCGCTCCGCAGAGCAGTTGCAGCGAAAGGTTAGAGGTAGGGGGGCAAACACGCGCACGCTCTCATGGGCATAGAGCCTTTGCAGGATCTCCTCAAAGGGCAACTTCAGGGCCTCTTGTCCGGTAAGTGAACGGGCCAGTACGGTGAGGTGCTCTAAGGAGAGCGCGGCGTTTTGTTCGTCAGGCAGCACCTGCAGCAGCAGCCCCGCGGCGCACTCGCATTGCGGATCGTGGAGCAGGACAAAGGAAGTGGGCAGCTGCGCCGAGCGCATAAAATAGTGCTCCAGCGTGTTTTGAACCGAGTCGGGATCGGTCTGCACCAGCCCCTGCCAGCGCTCTCCCTCGGCGGGGAAAACCGTCAGCGCAAGTATACCCTGAGCGCCGCACAGGCTCAGCAGCGGAGCACCCCCCGGTGCCGGCTGTGCTCCCTGTTCCAAAGCAGCCGAGCCGTAGAAGCTCAGGTCGGCGCGGATATTCACCAGGGCGTAGCGCAGGGGAGCGCCGCTCTCACCCTTTAACTGCAGCATGGTCTCCGAGCCGTCTTTAAAGGAGGTGGCACATAAAGCCGCCGCGCAGGAGAGATCCAGCATAAGGCTCTTTACCGATGGAGAATAATCATGTCCCCGCAAAAGCTCTTTTACGGACCGGTCAAGACGCACGAGCTCTCCGCGCACCGGATGCTGGTCAAACATAAAACGCATCAAGAGATCTGAGTTGGGCATGCGCACCTCCTGTGGGGAACTGGGTGCAGATGATTATAGTGCAGCGCCAGGGCCGCGGCACACGCCTGCCTGTGGCAGTGTGTCAGGCAAAACGCTGCGGCAGGGGCTCTGAGGCTGCGTTGGCGGTGCTCGCCTTACTCTTCAAGGGTACCTTTATGCCGGCCGGGGCCTGAGTGAATGGCCTTGGATCACAGATAGAACAAGTAGTAAGTGCGTTTTTTCGCCGTTTGGCCGGCAGATGATTATAGTTTACAGAATTTAGTGCGCTTCAGGACCATCGCCTCTTGGTTGTCCAGGCCGGCTGCCTGCGGCACCCTGAGGGGGAATTGGTGGCGCACCCATCTGCGGTCCAGGCGACCTGCGATTGTTTTAAGCAGCTGAACAAGGAGAACTTTTATGCGTATAGCTGACATGAGTACTAGGAAAAAACTTATTTTGTGTTTTGGCCTGGTGATTGCTCTGGCCTGCTCCATCTCGGTGGTGGCGGTCTCGTCCATGCTGGGGATCCGCAGCACGGCGGCCACCTTTGAGACCAGACTCAACATCAAGTACCCCGAAATTCAGGATCTGCTCAATGAGATAGGCAAGGCCCGCGGCTATATCTTCAGTTTTCAGGCCAACTTGAGCAACTTCACCGCGCAGCGCGAGCAGGAGTGCGATGCCGTCATCAAGGAATTGCTCAACGATGCCAAAAAGGTCTTCTCCGACACTCCCAAGCGCCTTAAATTTATCCGGGACATGCAGCAGGAACTGCCGGCCGCCTTTGAGCTTTATTATCAGCACATGCTGCCGGCCCTCAAGCAGGGCGATCAGGAAGCGGCGCGCAACTACTACTCTGAGGATGTGTTCCCGGCCTTAGGCTCGGCGGATTCCCATTTAGAGGGACTTTTGGAGACCTACATGGAGGACATGCTCGACGATATCCGCGCCCTCAACAGTCCCATACCCCTCATAGCAGTGCTCATCGCCACCGTGATCTGCATTATCCTGGGCGTGCTCATCACCTCCCTGCTCTCAGGTTACATTGTCAAACATTTAAGCAGTGCCATGTCCCATGCGCAGGCCATTTCCGAGGGGGATCTGTCCAGACCTATTTCCTCCTCCTCCAAGGATGAGTTGGGCTCTCTGCTCAAAGCCCTGGAGAACATGCGCCAGCGCTGGCAGCGTACCGTGGGTATCATCAAGGAGTCGGCCACGGATGTGGTGCAGGGATTTGGCGTAATTACGTCTGCGACCTCCGAGATTGATGATGGCGCCCACAACACCCAGAACCGTTCTCTGACCGTGGCGGCAGCCTCCGATGAGATGGTCTCCACCACCGGCGATATCGCCAAAAACTGCGAAAGCGCAGCGGCAGCGGCCAACGACACCAACCGCACCACCGAGCAGGGAGTCAATGAGGTGGAGGAAACCATCCGCGGGATCCAGTCGCAGGTGGCCAAGACCCGTGAGGATGCCGAACACATCCAGGCTCTGGTGGAACAATCCCAGAAGATCGGCACCATCGTGCAGACCATTGAGGACATCGCCTCCCAGACCAATTTGCTTGCGTTGAACGCCGCCATTGAGGCGGCCCGCGCCGGCGAGGCCGGCAAGGGCTTTGCCGTGGTGGCTGATGAGGTGCGTGCGCTAGCCTCGCGTACCGGCTCCTCCACGCAGGAAATCATCCGCATGGTCGAGCAGATCCAAAACGACGCCAACACCGCCAACACTTCCATGAACGCTTCTTTGGAGAACATGAACGCCTTGGCGGCCAAGACCGGTACGGTGCAGGGCTTGCTGCAGGAGATCATGGATAAGGTCTCGGGCGTGAACACCCAGATCACGCAGATCGCCACCGCCGCAGAGGAGCAGACCACCGCCACGGCGGAGATATCCTCCAACATGCAGGACATCACCAATGCCGCGCAGGACTTCACCGAGAAGGTAGCGCTGGCCAAGGCGCAGGTGGACACCTCGCGCAACCGCATGGAAGAGCTGGGCAAGCTGGTATCCACCATCAAGGTCTAACCTTCCAAAGAACCATCAGGCCGCCTGAGACGGCCTTAGCGGGCGTCGCGCTTTAGCTGTGGAATTTGACCTGCAGCAGTTCGCGACGCTCTTTTTTGTTGGGCTTGCAGTCAGGATGCGGAGTACCGAAGGCATTAAGACGGCGTTGCTCCGCCTGCTCCTCGCGCAGCCTTACGCTCTCCTCGGTCTCGCGGTAGAGTGTCTGTGCCACCCGGGCAGGGCCCCGCACCGCCGAGAGTGACAAAACTTCCACCTCGCGGCGGCTCTCTCCCTGCAGCAGTCTGATGAGGGCACCTATCTCTACCGTACGGGAGGGCTTGGCCCTCACGCCGTTGTAATCTACCTTGCCGCCTTCAATCATCTCGCGGGCGAGGCTGCGGGTCTTGTAAAAACGTGCCGCCCACAGCCATTTATCGAGCCTGACCGGCTCTGCTTGTTCATCAGTACCCTTTGGCATTTTGCAACTCCCACCCTGGATTGCGCCCCTGAGGGGCCTTGTGCCGTCTTTGCTGAAGTATAGTGGATGGGTTGCGGCAATGCCACTGCCTGCTGCGGTGTTATAGTGAAAGCACAATATGAAGACACAAAGGCAAGGAGCAGG
Organism: Succinivibrio sp.; assembly: GCA_017469335.1. Lineage (GTDB taxonomy): Bacteria > Pseudomonadota > Gammaproteobacteria > Enterobacterales > Succinivibrionaceae > Succinivibrio. Next base: position 35,848 of record JAFUGP010000052.1, read on the forward strand.
ACATGGATCTGTCGGCATTGAGTGCCACTCCGCCGCGGGTTTTGGCGCGGCGCAGCCAGAGACTGGGAATTTTCACCGTAGAGGAACTGGACTTGGATTTCGGCGCGGCCGGGCAGGCCACCTACGAGCGTCTAAGGGGCGGCCCCGGGGCAGTGATGGCCCTGCCTTATGACGGAACGCATTTTTACCTGGTGAGCGAATACGCCTGCGGCTTTGAGCGCTTTGAGCTGGGGCTGGTTAAGGGCAAGATTGACGCAGGCGAGAGCCCGCAGCAGGCCTGTCTTAGGGAGCTCTCCGAGGAGATTGGACTCACCGCGGGGAAACTTACTCCCCTAAAAAGCGAGATGACGGTAGCGCCGGGACTCATGTCGCTTAAGATGTTCCCGTTTTTGTGTACCGATCTCAGTTACCGTCACCTCGACTCGGGCGATGAACTGCTGCCGCCGCAGGTCATCAAGGTAACCCCAAAAGAGGCGCAGGAGCTCATCTTCGATCCGCACTCTCCCCTCCAAGAATCACGTACCATCGCCTGTCTGTGCCTGGGGCTTAGGGCCGCTTTGGCCGACAGGGGCGGATAAATTCGATGCAAGGCCGGCGCAGATGTCGCAGGCAGCACTTTTTTTGCTACCATAACGAAATCACTTTTTGCCGTGCGCCTCCAGGTTAAATTCGGCGGCGCACTTTGCGGAGAATCGTTTTTTATGCGTCATCTTTTGACCGGTTTTGAATTTGACCGGGACGAATACCAACAGATCTTGGAGCGGGCCTCGGATATGAAGCGCGAACCCGCCAAATACGCCGCCGCCCTTAAAGGGCGCAGCGGTGCCATCATGTTTGAAAAGCCCTCCCTGCGCACCCGCACCACCTTTGAGCTGGCTTTTTACCGCTTAGGCGGCCACGGCGTGTACTTGGATCTGCAAAATGGAGAGCTGGGCAAGCGCGAGAGCATCGGCGATTACGCCCGCAACCTGTGCCGCTGGGTGGACAGCCTGGTGGGCAGAGTGTATGCGCAGAGTACTTTGGAGGAGCTGGCCACCTACGGCTCGGTGCCGGTCATCAACGCGCTCTCCGATCTCTACCACCCCGCGCAGGTCATGGCCGATTATCTGACGGTCAGAGAACACCTAGGCAAGATCGAGGGGGTTACCCTGGCCTATTTGGGTGACGGCAACAACGTTACCAACTCGCTGCTGGTGGCCGGTGCTATTTTAGGTGTGAACGTGCGCTGCATCTGCCCGCAGGGCAGCGGTCCGGATGTGCAGATCTTCAATAAGGCACGGGAGGTGGCCGGACGCAGCGGCTGCACGCTGGAGGTGACCTCGGAGGTGGGGCGCGCTCAAGGCTGTGAGGTGCTCTACACCGACACCTGGGTGTCGATGGGGGACAACACGCCTTTGGAGAGTGTCAAAAAGAAGTTTCTGCCCTACCAGCTCAACGCGGCGCTGGTCAGGGACAGCGGCGCGCAGCTGGTGCTGCACTGTCTGCCGGCGCACCGTGGCTACGAGATCACCGATGAGGTGATGGACGGTCCGCTGTCGGCCGTGTTTGACGAGGCGGAGAACCGTCTGCACATTCACATGGCGCTGCTCGATCTGCTCATCAACGGGCGCTGAGAGACTGATTTTTCAACCGATTTTAGTTTTTCTTCGTTAAATTAAGGATACAGAAGATGGACAAACCAACCAAGCAATACAAGAAAGTGGTGCTGGCCTACTCGGGCGGCCTGGATACTTCCACCATCGTGCCGTGGCTCAAGGAGAACTACGGCTGTGAGGTGGTGTGCTTCGTGGCCGACATCGGTCAGGAGCGTGAGGATTTAGAGGGGATCGAGGAGAAGGCCAAGGCCTCCGGCGCGAGCAAGTGCGTGGTCAAGGATCTGCGCGAGGAGTTCGTGCGCGATTATGTCTTCGAGATGATGAAGACCGGCGCGCTCTACGAGAACACCTATCTGCTGGGAACCGCCATCGCCAGGCCGCTCATCGGCAAGGCCATGGTGGAGACGGCTCTGGCCGAGGGTGCCGACGCCGTAGCCCACGGTGCCACCGGCAAGGGCAATGATCAGGTGCGTTTTGAAAGCGCGGTGGCCGCGCTGGCACCTCAGCTGGACGTGCTCGTGCCGTGGCGTATCTGGGATCTGCGCTCGCGCGAGCAGCTGCTTGCTTATCTTGAGCAGCGCCACATTCCCTGCAAGGCGACCTTGAAGAAGATTTACAGCCGTGATGCCAACTGCCTGCACATCTCCACCGAAGGCGGCGAGCTGGAGCATACCTGGAATCCGGCCTCCGAGAACGTGTGGGTGTGGACCGTCGATCCGCAGCAGGCTCCGGATAAGCCGGAGATCTTCGAGCTTACCGTCAAGGACGGGGTCGTCACCGAAATAGACGGCCAGGCTCTCTCTCCCTTCCACATCCTGGAGAACTTAAACGAGCGCGGTGCCCGCAACGGTGTGGGCCGTATTGACATCACCGAGAACCGTCTGGTGGGCATGAAATCGCGCGGCTGCTATGAGACTCCCGGCGGCACCATCATCTACGAGGCGCTGCGGGCCATTGAGCAGCTGGTACTGGACAAGAGCACCCGCATCTTCCGTGATGAGCTGGCCATTCAGTTTGCGCAGTTAGTCTACGACGGCCGCTGGTTTACCAGGCTGCGTGAGATCCTGCAGGCGGCCGCCGATGAGCTCGCTCACGACGTCAACGGCAAAGTGGTGGTACGTCTCTACAAAGGTCACGTCGACATCATTCAGAAGGACTCACCCAACAGCCTGTTCAACTTTGACTATGTGACCTTCGGCGAGGATGAGGTCTACCGCCAGCACGACGGCGAAGGCTTTATCCGCCTGTATTCGCTGCCCAGCCGTATCCGCGCCATCAACGCGCTCAAGCGCAAGCAGCAGTAACCTGGGTATCCGGGGGACTTAGCTTTCCCCGGATGACGGCTTAATTTCTCTGAAGGCGGCTGCAGCATGATGCTGGGCCGCTTTTTTAACCCGGGGCCTAAGCTCTGCAAGAGCCGGCCCTGAGCATAACAAGGAGTTTGACATGGCACTGTGGGGGGGACGGTTTACCGAAGGTCCCGATCAGCGTTTTAAGGATTTTGATGACTCATTGAAGTTTGATTACCGTCTGGCCCTTGAGGATATCGAGGGCTCACGGTGCTGGGCCCAGGCTCTCTGCCGGGCCTTGGTGTTAACCCGCGAGGAATGCGACACTCTGCAACAGGCCTTAGATGAGCTCGCGCAGGAGGCCGCCTCCGATCTCAAGGCCATTGCCGCTGCCCCGGACGAGGATATTCACTCCTACGTGGAGCGGCGCCTGATTGAGAAGGTGGGGGTTTTGGGTAAGAAACTGCACACCGGGCGCAGCCGCAATGATCAGGTGGCACTGGACCTTAAACTGTGGACCCGCCATGCCGCCGAGGACTTAGAGCAGGCCCTGAACGCGCTGCTTGCCAGACTCGCTGACAGTGCCGCGCGTTATACCAAGGTGTATTTTCCCGGCTATACCCATTTGCAGCGGGCGCAGCCCATCACTTTTACTCACTGGATTTTGGCTTATGCGCAGATGTTCAAGCGTGATTTACAACGCCTGAAAAATGCCCGCGAACTGCTCAATACCTGTCCGCTGGGCTCGGGGGCGTTGGCAGGCACTGCCTATCTTATCGATCGCGAGCAACTGGCCTTGGATCTGGGTTTTACCTGCGCCACCCACAACAGCCTTGACGCGGTCTCCGATCGCGACTATGTGATGGAGATGCTGAGTGTGGCCTCCATTTCCATGGTGCACTTGTCGCGTCTGGCAGAGGATCTGATTTTCTACAACAGCGGGGAGGCGCGCTTTGTCGAGCTTTCCGATCAGGTCACCTCCGGCTCTTCGCTGATGCCGCAGAAGAAAAACCCCGACACCCTGGAGCTGATCCGCGGCAAATGCGGCCGGGTGGTGGGCGCTTTAACCGGTATGCTGGTCACCTGCAAGGGTCTGCCGCTGGCCTATGACAAGGATCTGCAGGAGGACAAGGAGCGGCTCTTTGATGCCCTGGATACCTGGCGTGATTGTCTGCTCATGGCCGCACTGGTGTTCGAGGGACTGAAAGTTGATGAGGAGCGCACCCGTGAGGCCGCCCGGGGCGGTTACTCCAACGCGACCGAGCTGGCCGACTATCTGGTGGGCAAGGGCATACCCTTCAGGGAGGCTCATGAAGTGGTAGGCAAGGTGGTGCTCTATGCCATCTCCCAGCATAAGCCTTTGGAGGAACTTACGTTAGAGGAGTTCAAAGGCTTCAGCGCGGTGATTGAAAAGGACGTTTACAAGCGTCTGGATCTGGAAACCGCCCTGGACGTGCGTGATGTAGTAGGCGGTACCGCTCCCCCTCAAAGTGCATTCGAGATTGCCGTGCTCAGGGATAACTACCCGCTAAAAAAGGAAAATGAAGACAGCCCCTCGCAGCTGTGACGGGCAGGCTGCGACAGAGGCCCCGCCACCTGACGGGGCTTTTTGATTTCTCCGGCAGGGCACTTAGTTTCTGCCGGTCGAGCCAAAGCCTCCTGCGGCGCGCTCGCTGCGCTCGAAGTCGGAGGTCAGTTCAAAGTTGATTCGCATGAGCCTGGTGAAGACCAGCTGTGCCACCCGCTCTCCCACCTCAATGGTACAGGGGGTGTCGCTGCGGTTCCACAACGGCATCAGAATGGGACCCTGGTAGTCTGCGTCGATAACCCCGGTGAGGTTGCCGAGCACTATGCCCTGCCGGGTACCCAGACCGGAGCGCGGGTAGATCATGGCCGCCACCTCCGCCTCGGCGATATGCAGGGCAAAACCGGCCGGAACCAGCTCTACCGCCCCCGGCTGCAGAGTCAGTGCCTGAGGTACCATAGCCCGCAGATCCATGCCGGCTGAGCCTGTGGTTTCGTAGTGTGGCAGGGGAAAATCCCGCCCCAGACGCTCATCGAGAATTTTCAGCTTGACGTTGAGCATGCTCAGCCCTGATTGCGGTAGAGCGCGGCGGCACGGAAGATGAGTTCAATGAGCTGATCGGCGATCACCCGTTTGCTCTGCTTGGACAGGTGCGCGACCTCGCCCTGGGCATCAAAGACCGTAACCTCGTTGAAGTCGCTCTCGATGCCGCTGTCCTCGGCGCTGACGTCGTTGAGCACGATGAGGTCAAGATGCTTCTGTTCCAACTTGAGCCTGGCGTGCTCTGGTCCGAACTGGGTTTCGGCGGCAAAGCCCACGGTGTAGGGGCGCTCGCTCTCGCGGCGGCCCACCGCGGCGATGATGTCGGGATTTTTTATCAGGTGCAGTGTCAGTTCATCCTCGGAGCCTTTGGAGATCTTCTCCGAACTGATCTGAGCGGCGCGGTAATCGGACACTGCCGCGCAGCCTATGACAATCTGGGTGCCGGGCAGATAACTTTCCACCGCCTGCAGCATCTCCTGGGCGGTCTTGACGTCAACCCGGGTCACCCCCGGCGGGGTGAGTTCGGCCACCGGTCCTGAGATCAGCACGACCTCGGCCCCGCGCTCGCGGGCGGCAGCGGCTAAGGCGTAGCCCATCTTGCCTGAGCTGCGATTACTTAAAAAACGCACCGGATCCAAAGCTTCCACCGTAGGACCTGCGGTGATCAGGATTTTGCTGCCGGCACCAAAGGCGCGCGGTAACAGTTTTGTCTGGCCGATTTCCAGCGGCGCCGTGGGCGGGGGCAGCAAAGTGCGCCCGTCATAGCCTAAACGCGGATGCCCGAGCAGGGCACAGATAAACTCGAAAATGTCCTCAGGCTCGGGCATGCGTCCCTCACCCTCCTCCCCGCAGGCCAGATCGCCCTGAGCTGGCTTTAACACGTAGATCCCGCGGCGGATGAGTGTGGCGATGTTGTCCTGAGTGGCGGCATTGTGGTACATGCGCGTGTTCATGGCCGGCACCACCACTATCGGGCAGGCTGCGGCCAGTGCGGTGGCGCTTAGCATGTCATCGGCCAGACCCGCTGCCAGTTTGGCGATGGTATTGGCCGTAGAGGGGGCAATCACCAGCAGATCGGCATGGGCGCCTAGGGTGATGTGGCTTATCTCCTCAGGGGAGTCAAAAAGGTCTGCATGCACTTTCTCACCGCTTAAGGCGGCAAAGGTAGCCGGGGCTACCAGTTGAGTGGCGGCCTTGGTCATGACCACTTTAACTTTGGCTCCGTGGGTGACCAGCAGCCGGCACAGCGCACAGGCCTTGTAGGCAGCGATGCCGCCGCTCACTCCCAGAATGATGTTGCGGTTTTGTAATTGGGTACTCATCATGCGGCACTCCTAAACATAGATTTGAGCCTATGGATAATATAGCCCAACCAATGAAACTGATAAGGGATCTTTTTGCAGAGATATCACAAAATTGCCGGGAGGGTGCTGCAAAAATGAAGCGGATCCGGGGGCAGCCGGATAGGGCGTCAACCTACCTACAGCAAGCGCGGTTTTTACCTTTGCGACCAGATCGTGCAGCAACACTCGGTTCAGCCGGCCATCACCCGGCACTCCTTGCCGGTAAAGACGATGCCGTATTTGAATATCTCATAGCCCTTTTGCTCAAAAGGATAGGCGTACTTGCAGTCCTCTATCTGGGTCAGGGCACCTTGGCAGATCTCGGAAAATCCCTCGTCCTTGCCGAGCTTTTTGGTTTCTATAATAACTGCCTGACGGGTGGCTGCCCGGTACATCCTGATATCGGAGTAACCTTTGCCGCTCTCCTGCTCGGAATCAAGTGACATATCGTTGTTGGAGGTCATGGAGAGTACTCCGACCAAAAAGGCATGGTAGTAGTACTCCTGGGAGTAATCGCGGATGCTGATGAAAGTCAGCAGCATGTCGTTGATGAGCTCTTGAACCTTATCCCTGTCACCTGAGAACAGAGCTTTTCTTAAGGAGAGAGCCTCATCAAACCAGGGCTGATTGCTGATGCTGAAGAGATATCTTACCTTCTCCTTGAAACAGG
>JAFUGP010000053.1 GCA_017469335.1 Succinivibrio sp.
CTATTTAAGGAGTGGGCCAAGCCCAATGAACTCTTAAAATCGTTGGCAAACTTTAGCTGCTTCAGACCGACGTTAGATACCGTGAGCGCAGTGGGGTGATCTTTGTGCAAGCTCTTAAACTTAACCGCGCTTACTATAACACAGCTCTGAAAGGGGCAGGTACAGTGATATGTTATTTTTTGGATGTAGGTCAAAAAAACGAGAATCTGAGGAGTGCGGTGGGTAGTAAAAAGGACTTTAGAGCTAAAAGTTCCGCTACAGCTGCCAACAGGGTCAAAGAGGGTGCACCAGCAGGCCGCCCGCGCCTGCGGCAAGGCGCTCTCTAATTTTTTACACGCTGAGGCTGTCTGGGACTGCCCGATCCTTGCGCTTTGCCGCTGCCCGGCCGCTGTGCTTTACCCTCTGTCCGGCCTCCGGTCTGCGGCCTGCCGCCTTGATGTTGCAGCCTGAGTTGTTCTCCTGCCTGCGTGACGGTTTGGCAGCTGCAACCTAAGCCTGCTGAAACTACTCATGCAGCAGCCACTGCAGCGCGTTTAACTGCCTGATGCCGTCAAAATCCGCGTCGGCGTTGAGATCATCTAAGCTAAGCAGGTACTTGGGGTAGTTATCCCTGATCCTGATGAGGGGGGTCAGCTCTCTGTTGAGTACCTCAGGCTGCATGACCGATGCCGCGACCTGAAAATAGCACAGGCCATGCCGATTACGGGCGACAAAGTCTATCTCACCCTGGGGTAAGGTGCCCACATAGACCTCATAGCCGCGGCGGAGTAACTCCAGATACACCACGTTTTCCAGCAGGTGCCCGAGATCTCTGCCCGCAGAACTCAGCAACAATGAGCGCAACGTCACATCTGCCAGATAATATTTGGGATTGAGCTTTAGCAGTTCTTTGCCTTTGACGTCAAAACGCTCACAGCGATAGATAAGCAGACTGTCCTCCAGGCCCGTTACGTAGCGCTCCACGGTCTTGCTGTCAGCTTTACGCCCCAGACTGTTTAAGGAGTCGGCAATTTTGCGCATGGACATGAGACTGCCCACGTGAGCGAAGAGGTATTTGACCACACTCTCCAGCAGTTTTACATCGGCTATGTGCAGGCGGCCTACCACGTCATTGAGGATCACGCTGTGGTAGATCCCCAGCAGGTACTCTCTGATCGCCTCGGTGTTGCCCGCTAGCTGCAGGGTGTAGGGAAAAGAGCTGTCTTTGAGGTAGCGCTCGAAGATCTCGCCGCGCGACTGACTGTGAGGCAGTGTGCCGGCGGCATGGTACTCGGCAAAGGACAGCGGCAACATCCTAAGTTCCACATATCGCCCGGAGAGCAGCGTGGAGAGTTCGCCTGACATAAAAAAGGCATTGGAACCTGTGATGTAAACATCGGCATTGTCTTTGATGAAAAGGCTGTCCACCACCTTTTCAAAGAACGGTACATGCTGAATTTCATCCAGAAAAATGTAATTCATGCCCTGAGGCTGCATGCTTTTTACGATGTAATCATAAAGCGCGTGGTAGTCCTGCAATTCTTCAAAGGCGAGATCTTCAAAATTGATGGCAATGATATGATCGGCGCCGATCCCCTCGGCGGCAAGCTGTTGCCTGAAAAGCTCAAGCAGCGTGGATTTGCCGCAGCGCCTGATGCCGGAGACTACTTTGATGATTTGCCGGTCGCGATGACGTTGCAGAAACTCAAGATAGTGAGTGCGAGGTACATATTGCATAGTAAATTTTTCATGTTTATTTCCAAACTGTTAACAATTTTAAACTCAATTTGGCATGAATTCCACATTTACGTCAGTCATCCCGGTCAGACCGTAGGCTGGCTCAAGGTGAACAGACGCAATGATCCTGACGCTGCAAAGCGCATTTGCGGCATATTCTTGGTGTAGCGGGGGGCATATTTTGACCGGAAGTCATATGGGCACAGCGCCTTGAGCGTCAGATCAGGGTTGCAACCTCAACTCAATCCTCGGGCACCGGCTCAGGCAGGGAGGGGGCATCGACAAAATAAGCAAAAATCTGCCCCGACCTAAGAGTGTTTGTTACCTCATAGTACAAGGGGAGTCAGGGTACTCATAGAGCCCAATGAGACTTCTGTTCGGCAGATCATTGGCCTGGTTTTTTGGTAGCATGTTTCAAACGCATTATTAATGCCGGTATTGCTTTTGACCATGCTTGAGATATTCTCGTCTGCGCCTTGATTGTTAAGAAAGAATATGGAACAGGAACTCAATCTTGAAAGACCTTCTGCCCGAGAGTGTCCTGCGGACTCTTGAAGATCTCCCTGTAACCAACCAGCTCGCGAACATCTGAGAGCGGGGGAGTGCTTTTGGTCTGTCTTTTGAGCGAGTCAGGATCAGACTGAGCTCTTTCACGGTACTCTGCAAAGTCCATCCCTGCCGTATTCTCAAAGTTTACCAAGGCAGTGTGCATAAGCTGGACCGTGACTGGTGATGCAAGTACGGCACTGCCGCTATTGCCCGCACGCGCGGCGAAATCTGCGAGTAGTCTATGGTCATCCATTATTAAAATCTCCGATGCAGTTGGTTAAAACTGGGGTGTCGGAGGATGATTACGATCTCATTCCTCCGGGTGAACTGTTTTAGTCTTTGTAAATACATCTGCCATGCTGAAAACGGCCTTCGCATCTTACTGAAATTTATCCCGGATTGAAATTGAGAATTCCGCAGTTGTGAATTCGCTGCGGTGTACAGGATGATCACGCTGACAAAAAGGACCGCACTGCGGTCCTTTTTTAAGACTTTTAGACTAGCGCTGCGGAGAAAATCACCCGGGCAGGATGCCGTTCTTCTGGCAGCACCCGTGCAGACTGTTGAGGTGCCAAGTGCAGCTGATTACTCGTCCTGTGATTTGCCGTTCCCGGTTACGGTTCCCAGGAGACTTTGCGCTTGGCTGCGGCTTTCCGGCGGGACTCCTCGCGGCCGGCCCTGAAGCTGTCCCAGGCACTTTCTATGCAGCGCAGCTCGAATTCCAGGATCCACGCCCTTACATCGTCTTCGGGATCCAGGTAGTCTTTGAGGATGCCGTTTTCCAGGCATGTTTCAACGGTTTCTGCCACCGTTTCTTCCACGGTGATGAAGGGATCGTCTCTGGCTTGAATCATCCGGCGGATTAATTCCGCATACTCTGAAAGCACCGGGCATTTGAGCAGCAGGGGACAGTCACGGTTGAGGATGTTGAAGCGGATGATCTGAGGATTGATGCCGGCATCCAGTCCGGGCATGAATACCTCTTGCAGTTTGAAGGTCTGCACCGGCGGCAGCCAGTCGCCGTTCAGCAGGGAGAAGGAATAGAAGAAGGGCAGGGGCAGTTTCCCGCTGTATCCTTCATCATAACCGCATCTCCTGATAATTTTCTCTGCGATGTCGGCGTAAGACTTGAGTGCCCTCAGGGCCTGCAGCCTCGGATCCGGGTACAAGTGATCCCAGAGGAACATCAAGTGCGATCCAGCCTGCACGGTCACATAGCCATGAGGAAAGTAGGACGTGGCAAAGTCTTCGTCACGATCGAAGATCTGCAGATCGGAAGGATACCTGGCGCCGGTCTGCTGCAGGGCGTTGCACAGGGACAGGGCATTCTCGGGACGGGTGAACAGATCTCTGAAGATGGTGTCGCAATCCTCGTATTCCAGGTACTCGGAGTCGCTGTCCTCTGCAGGCTCGTTGTTCTGTGCCGTTTCCTTCATATGTGCCTCCTTTGCTGATGTCTCCTGCTATTCTGACGCAGATCTCTCTACCGGTACTTCTGTTCTGCCGGTGCATTGCCTGATACGGCGTCCCTGATCTAAGGCAGGACAGACTGTATGATTTTCTTTCTAATTTGAGTCAATGACAACCTTGATGAGGCTGGGCATGAATACTATGTTCAATGGCAAGGCCAACATCGCCGGCATTTTAAAGACGGCTGTACGCAGGCCGCCTTCCGGTTTTGGAGATCTGTCAAGAGTAAACGTTCCGCCAGTGTCAGTGAGGGATTTGAGTGATCTTGCAACTTTCTAGGTTTTATCCGGCAAATTCGATCTTCACGACACTGCGAAAGTCAGGTCCGATCACCACCCCGACCTTTTTGAGTTCATAGGATACCGGCGGCACCTGACCGTAATTGTTTTTGACTAGTTGATTCAGGGCATCCTTAAGGCGCTTGTCGGGGTTCTCGCCTTGGTGCTGCACCTTGAACTCAAAGGCGTAGCGCAGTTGTTCCTGGTGAAGTGTAAGCAGGATATCGCATCTGCCGCCTGCGCTGTGAGCCTCGGTGATGACCTCAAATCCCGAGGCCTGC
>JAFUGP010000054.1 GCA_017469335.1 Succinivibrio sp.
TACCGATACCCTGACCTTCATCAGCATGCAGCTAAACTGGCCAGCCAGAAAAGCCCAATTATTGCAAGCATAGTTTTTTAAAGAGCACCGTTGGCGCTAGGCCGCGGGTTTGAGTCTAAAATCGAACTGCAAAAGTAGAGTCACGATGATCAGACGCAGTGCGCGTCAGCATCGGCGGACGCAGCATGAGATAGAGCCCGCCAATCAAGGTGACGGGAACTATGATGATGAGATGAGAAAGGAAGGCGCAGGAGAGCGCAGCCTCGCGGCTCCAGCCGGTCAGCTGCAGGCCTAAGCAGGTAAAGTAGTCAAAGGTGCCGATGAAACCGGGGGCACTGGGAATTACGGCCGCCAGGGTACCCAAAGGAAAACCCAGCAGGGCTCCCTGAGTGGGATAGTTTGTGTTCAGGGAGAGAGCGGCGCCCACAAAGGCCCCGGCCTCACAGCACCAACCCAGGAAACTTACTGCCACCAGACGGCTGAAAATTCTGGGCACGGCCAGAGACTGCAGAATATCCAGCACCGCGAAGATAAAATCAGCCCCTTCCTGTAGTTTGCGCGGCAAATGAGTGCCGGCAATTCCCAGGAGCCACTTAAGCAGGCTCTTAAAGAGTCTGGGAAAGAGCAGGACAGCGGCGGTGAGGGCGGCCGCTATCAAAGGTAACAGCGTGAACAGATAAGCCTGAGTCTCGCTCTTATCATTTATGCTCCTTTGGCTGAGCATGTAGATTAGCGGCACGAACAAAAACAAGATGAGCAGATCGTGGCCGCGCTCGGCAATGACCGAGGCCAGGGACCAGCGCACGTTGATGCCTAAACGGGAGTTAAAGGCAAAAAGACGCAGAACATCGCCCAAGCGTAGCGGCAGCACATTGTTGGCGGCGATGGTGGCATAGAAGGGACCGGTGCAGCCTGCCAGGGTTACGTCAGGGTTGTATTGCCGCAGGATAAGCTGCCAACGATACACCCGTAGGGTATAGCCTGCCAAAAACACCGAAGTCCCCAGCAGCAGAGGCCACATAGCGGCTTCACGCAGGTGCTTTATGAGCTCTGCAAAATCCAGCTGCCTTAAGAGCAGAAAGACAAAGAGGGCGCTGATCCCCAGACCCAAAGCAAGTTTAAGCAGGGCACCAGGGGTGAGCAATCTAGGCAGTTTGAGCCGCTCAGAAGAAGTGTTTTGCGACATTTAAGATCTTCTGTTTGACATTTGACTGATGCGGACTGCCGATACCCTCACGGTAGTGCAGGGATTTGCGGTGCTCCAAATACCAGTCATAGGCAGCGCACATCATCTCGGTGTTGGAGATGGCGGGCGCAAAGCCCAGTACCTTTTCTAACTTGTCCGTGGAGAAATACATGGCATGGCCGTACATCATCCAATGGTAGTCGGCCAGGGGAGATAAGCCTAAGGCCGAGGTCAGGCGCATGGCATACTGCACGGGTTTGAAAGGTACCGATTTGACCTTGGAGCCGGTACCGGCATGAGTGCAGACCTCCTCCAACATTTGCCGCATTGTGCCGAAGCGGGAAGTACCGACATTGAATACCTCACACTGCCCCGGAGCCTCATGTAAGGCGGCCAGCAAGGAGGCTTTGGCCAAATCCCCGGCGTCAATGAACTGATGGAGTTTGTCTCCTCTGCCTAAGACCGGAATATTGTGTCCGTCGGCAATCCAGTCAAAGAGAATGGAGAAAATGCCCAACCTGCCCGGCCCTACAATGGTACGGGGACGGATGATGCAGGAATCAAGACCCTGCAAGGCTGCCTCCTTAACGAGCTCTTCGGCCGCAAGCTTGGTTCTGCCATAGGCCTCGGCCGGGGTGCAGGGCGTCTCTTCGGTGACGGGCAGCTTATCCTCATCAGGAATGCCGTACACAGAGGTCGAGGAGATGTAGCAGAGCTTCTGCACTCCCACCGCACGGCAGGACTTGAGCAGAGCCTGAGTGCCACCGATGTTGACGCTCTCAAAGAGGGCAGGATCTTTAGCCAGGGGCTGCTGGGAGACAGTATGGAAGACAAGATCGCAGCCCTTGAGTGCTGCGGCTAGATCTCTTTCGTTGCGGATGTCGCCTTGGATGAAAGTGCTGTTCTGCGGACGCTGCGGGGTGTCATAGAGGTCAAGTACGGTACAGTCATAGCCCTGCTCTGCCAAATGGGCGGTGAGCACCGAGCCAAAGTACCCACAGCCGCCGGTGATTAAGGCTTTTTTGTTGTGTTTCATCATCGTTATTCTCCTCAGGCTTTGAGCTCTTGAGCGGTGACAGGATTGGCAAGCAGGGAGGCAACCGAGCGGCGCATACCCTCATAGAGCTCTACTGTGGGGGCATAGCCCAGTACTCTTTTTGCCTTGGACACATCACAGGCGATGGTCTTGTTCATCTCCGAGAGCACATGAAATTTGGTGGAGTACAGTCCGCAGGACTGCAGAGTGATATCAACAAGTCTGGCGATGTCACCCGTTAATGAGGGCAGTCTTAAGGTGCGCTGTTTGCACTTGATGCCGTGATGCTCCAAGGCATCTCTTACTGCCTTGATGATTTCAGTCATCGTGTAAGGACGCTCATCGGCAAGCCAGAAAGTCTCACCGGCGGCCTGAGGACAGGTGCCTGCCAAAATCATGCCCTGCGCTAAATTGTCCGTATAGCTCATGGAGCGCTTGAAGGTACCGTCTCCTAACAGCGGGAACCTGCCGTCACGCACCATGCAGAAGAACTCGGTCTGCCTAGGCGGTTGATAGGGGCCGTAGAACCAGGGGGCACGGATGATGACCAGTTCAGGCGCTCCTTCCTTAGCAGCCAACTCTTTGAGCCTCAATTCCATCTGCATCTTGGAGCGGCCATAGCCCATATAGGGGTTATAGGGAGAGTTCTCATCAAAAATATGCTCGGGGTAGGGATTGCAGCCGCAGGGAGAGTTGGAGGACATCACCACCATGCGCTTTACCCCGGTCCTGGCAGCAGCTTTAAAAACATTGACTGCCCCCTCGCAGTTGACCTGCATGAACTCTTTGACTCGGTGGGGATGAATGATGCCGGCGCAGTGGTAAAGGGCAGCACCGTTCGCACCCTCAAAAAAGTCCTGCAGGCTCTCGGCCTCAGTAATATTGCCCCTGTACAGCTGACAACCAGGTGCGGCCTCCTGAAGTCGGCTGTCATCGTCTTCATGGCGCAAGAGGCAGCGCAGTTCAAGATTGGGGTCCGGAGCACTCAGTGCAGGTACTCCCTCCAAGCCGCGCTTTAGTGCGGCGCATAAGGCCAGTCCCAGCCAGCCGGCCGCGCCGGTGACCAGCACTTTATTCGTCCCAGAGCCTGCGCTCTGAGCCGCAGGACTTTGTGAAGAGCCGTGGTGTGCAGACTCAGACTCTGTCTTTTCCATACGTTCGGATGCTGACATATAGACTCCGTATATTCATGCGGATCTCTGAGAGTCCTCAGAGGTCCGGTATCAGGTGATTTAGATTGCGCCGCACCAGAGCCAACATACTGCCCTGGGGATTGCAGCCCAATGGCTCAGGCAGCAGGGAGGCATCCTGGACATACAGACCGTCACAGCCTTTTACAGCGCCATAAGGATCGGTGATCTCGGGCGCAGCACAGGTACCACCTAAATGAATGGACATGAGCGCAGAGCCACGCCGGGGTAGTGCATCAGGTATTAACGCGAGATCGGAGGGCGCGGTAAATGGTCCCAGGCCTTTTACGGTAGGCCAGAGTCTGAGCGCACCGGCGGAGAACAGCAACTTGCAAAGACGCTGCAATCCCAGAGAGAGCACGCTGAGATCACGTGGTGTTACCGAGTAGGTAGCCAATGGATAGGTGCCTGAGAAGGGCAGGTTACGTACCATACCCCTGCCCTCAGGGGCAATCATGACGTAGTAGCACAAGAGGTGCCGCCAGCGCTCTGTGACTGCTTCATCACCTCCTGGCAGGTTATGGAGGGATGCCAGCAGATAATGCGGCGAGGAGATGGAGCAGCCCATGCCCATGGCCCGACCGAACTCCTTGACCTGATGCACCGCTACCTCAGAGCCCTGATTGACCTCGTCTTTAAATTCGGCTATCACCTTGACAGTAGGGTGACACCACAAAGGTGCGGGACGGGAGATAAGGCCGCTTTGCTTTAAGAGCGCCGGAGAGCGGATGGCTCCGGCACAGACGAATACCCGTTTAGCTTTTAGCGTGAGATCTTGGGCGGCGTCCTGAGCAGTACCGTCGCCCAAGTTCTCAGAACGGGTGTGTGGTTTGACCAGTACCAACCAGTAATCTTGCCCTCGTTTGAGCTTCTGTACTTCCAGATTGGTGCACACCCTGGCACCGGCTTTTTGAGCTCTGGTCAGGTAGGTGCGGGT
The DNA here is from genome assembly GCA_017469335.1 of Succinivibrio sp. Taxonomy (GTDB): domain Bacteria; phylum Pseudomonadota; class Gammaproteobacteria; order Enterobacterales; family Succinivibrionaceae; genus Succinivibrio. The sequence continues at coordinate 4,350 of JAFUGP010000054.1, forward strand.
CATGGTTTGCCGCAACCCTTTGGGGTGTTCTTTGTCATAAAGTTGCCAGCGGGGGATCTCAGGGCAATACCAGCCCAGAGTCTCTGCACCGTCTTTTAACAGCAGCGAGGCACGTGGTGCCTCGCCGGGTAGCAAACTCACTGACAGGTCCTGCTCGATTGCATTAGAGGCGGCCTCAAGCTCGGCAGGCAGGTTATCTCCCAGCACTGGGTAAGAGCGCCAGGCGTTGGCAAGTTCTTCGGGCAGACGATAGTAAAGGCCGGAGTTGACCTCGGAGCCGCCGCCTAAGCAACACCCTTCGACATATTGCACTGAAGGTCTGCCCACCGCTAGGGTAATGCCGCCTTGGGCATAGCGGCTTTGCATCTCCTGCGGTGTATAGGGAGGAACAGTCTCACGTGGGGAATAGGCTCCTGCTTCCAGTACCAGTACCTCATGACCTGTCTCAGCAAGCATAACGGCAGTCTCGGCACCGCCGGGACCCGAGCCGATGACGATGTTCTCCCACAGATGCGTGTGATCGGGCAGCGCATCGGGCTTAAAGAGCACCGGCGTGTTCATGATGTTTTCTCCCTGAGCGGAGCCGTTGGCACCTTTTCCGCAAGCGAAGCGCCGTAAAAACGCGCCATCAGCCGGAAAAAGTCCGTGAACTGCGCGCTCGGACCGGAAATTCTCTCCCACAGCGCAATCACTCGCAAACGCCGGGGCGCGGGAAGACGGCAGAACACTCCGCGTGCAGTAAGGAGAGCCAATAAGTTGAAGGCCAGGGCGCATAGCGTAAAGCCCAGTTTTAAGTAAGTGGGCATGGCGCGGGTCTCGGCGAGTACAAACTCAGCGGCTGGAACAGCCGCTGAGTTTGATTCAGAGGTAGGGACATCCGGCGTCTCATCTAAGGCTGCTGTTGGTGAGTAGTACAGCGCGGAGGAAGCGGCGAGAGCGGTGAGATCGAGCAGGTTCATGGTCAGCCTCATACCTCAGAAGAAGTTACCGTAGCGTTTGAGTTGCAAGAGGATCACCGGCAGGTGCAGTGCGATCTCCAACTTGTGGCGCCACAGCACGCCGATTTCGCGGGCATCGTTGTAGAAGCAGGGAGTATCGCGGTTGCAGGCGGCAAGTTGGGGCTTAAGCTCCTTGTAGCGCTCGGCAAAACCGCTCAGTCCTGCCTGCTCGTCAGGAAACTCAATACAGGGGGCCAACGCACCGTTCTCTTTCATGAGCAGCGAGCGACAGTAGGCATCGCACATGGGCATGCTCTCGCCCTTTAAGTAGCGGATATGCTCACGGTAAACGAGGTAGGCCAGGTAGTTTTCCTTTTTGGCAATTTCTATGTAGTGCTCAAAGATGTTCAGCACTTTCTGCCGGTCGGCGGCGAGCTCGGCTACCTCCGCTCCGGCCACACCCTTGACGAACACGTAAGGCCGGATGGCGTGCATAAAGCCGTTATCCAGGGCCCACTGCCTGATGTTGAGTACATCATCAAGCTCAGAGATAGCAGAGACCGTGGTGGTGACAGACCAGTTGGAACGATGGGGGATATTCCTTAAAACCGCCACATTGTCCAGCACCTTCTGCAGTGAGTCACGCCCTCGCATATGAGCAAAGCGCTCGGGGATCAGTGAGTCCACGCTGAGCATGAGATTGCAGGGGCGGGCGGCTAATTCCTCTGCCAGCTCCTTTTTGACTAAGATGCCGTTGGAGAGCACCGTGGGCTTGATGCCGTACTTGATGAAGATATCCACGATGGCAATAAGATCTTTGCGCAAGGTAGGCTCACCGCCCTGCAGATAGACATAGCCCATGCCAAAAGCCGAAAGCTGTTTTGCCTGCTCTTCGATGGCGGTCAGATCCAGGCTCTCCGAGCGGGTCTTCCAGATGTTGCACATGGGGCAGCGCTGGTTGCACAGTTTGGTGACATCGTAAATGGTAAGGATGGGGCGACCAAAAGACAGGTTGCGCAGCACTTTAAAGTGGTTCATAGGTGATTTTCCTGTTTATGGATTGGACGTTCGTTTTCTTGGAAGAGTTGACTCTCAGTACCGCCAACTGAGGGTAGGGCATTTGATAAGCCGGTCGATAAAGGAGCAACGTCTGCCGCCTCTTCAAGCTCCAGATCTGAGGGATGTAAAAATCTGGGATCGACGCCAAACACCCTGGCGATGACAGTGGAAAGTTCCACAAAGTTTCTGCCGCGATCGGTGAGCTCATAGGCTGAGGGGTCGGCCGCTGCTGTGGTTATATTGCCGGTCATACCCGGGATCTTATAAGTCATTGATTTGACAGACAAAAATCCGACTTTCGGAATATGTAAAAATCGCCATTGATTTTTAAGGATATTTTATAATGTTTTTTCGTCTTCTGCCACGGGTTTAAGGGGAATTTTTTCAA
>JAFUGP010000055.1 GCA_017469335.1 Succinivibrio sp.
AAAACAGTTAATTTTCATGTCAAAAGTGCCAAGCACATTTACCCAAAAAGGTTAAATTTCCAAATTAAAGAGCGAAATGCGATGTTAAACCGCATTGTTGAGCCATTCGGAGACTACTGCACTCGTGCAAAAGTCAAGTTACGATAAGAACCGGCAGCTGACGGGATTTGACATCGAGCTGATGCGGGCAATTGGCAGTTACCTCGGCCGCGAGGTCAGGTTTGAGGAGCTGCCCTTCGCGCAGATAATAGACAGCGTGGCAAGCGGCAAGTACGAACTGGCCATCTCGTGCATCACCATCACCGACGAGCGCCTTGAGAAGGTCAATTTTTCCGACTTCTACGTCAAGTCCGGTCTGTCGCTGGCGGTCAACAGTCTCTATGCCGGACGCCTGAACGAACCTAACATTGACGGAAAACCCATCTGCGTGGAAGCCGGCACGGTTTCGGAGACCATGGGCAGGCGCTACCGTCACTCCACCGTTCTGACCTTTGCCTCCTCGGATGCGGCCTGCAGGGCCTTCAATGACCTCGAATGCCAGGTACTCATCAATGAAAGACTGGTCAATAAGTACAACATCAAGATTGGCAAGCTTGAGGACGCGGTGCTGTATCCCACCGATCTGACCGCGCAGCAGCTGGGCATCGCGGTGAACAAACAGCATCCCCAACTGCTTGAGGCCATCAATGAGGCGCTCACCGAGCTGAAAAAAGACGGCACCTACTACAGCATTTTCAATAAGTGGTTTGAGATTGACGTGCGCCGATAGCGCTGTGATACCCTCGGGGTGCTCCTGCGTGCCCCCCGGATATCAGGCAGAGTAAGGCTGAGCACTCAGAAGCGGGCCGCAGAATTGAAATAAATGCCCCTCCTTACGGTTTGCCCCCCTCTTTTTTGACTAAGATCTGCCCGTCCGTACCGTTTTTCTTTTTTCAGGTTTTGCCCTTTTGGGAGGTGTATTTATGAGTGAGGCTACGGCTGACAAAGGACTTCTGGAGCGCCTTTTTGCCATCAAAGCTCAGGGTAGTTCGGTCAAAACCGAGCTCATGTCCGGTCTTACCACCTTCATGGCCATGTGTTACATCATTCTGGTCAACCCCTCCATCCTGCAGCAAAGCGGTATCCCGCTGGAGGCGGCCGTGGCCGCCACCATCTGGACCGCGGCCTTATGCTCCATCGCCATGGGGATCTGCGCCAACTATCCGGTAGCCTTAGCCCCGGGCATGGGCTTGAACGCTTTCTTTACCTTCTACGTCTGCGGCACCTTGGGGCTGCCCTGGCAGACGGCCTTAGGCGCGGTGTTCATCTCAGGAGTAGTCTTCTTCATTCTCACCGTCACCAAGCTGCGGCAGCTTATCATCGACTCGGTGCCCATCGGCATCAAGGCCGCGGTGGTGGTGGGCATTGGCATGTTCATCGCCTGCATCGGTCTGCAGAGCTCCGGTATTGTGGTGGCCGATCCGGCAACCAAGATTGCCATGGGCAGCGTGGCCGATCCCAAGATGCTGCTGAGCATGGCCGGCTTGGTGATCATCGCGGTGCTGCTGGCCCTTAAAGTGAGGGCGGCCATGATTATCGGCATTTTGATCATAACCCTGGTGGGCATGATCCTGGGAGTTTCGCCGGCACCCACGAAAATAAGTGATGTTTTTGCCCTGAGCCTGCCCTCGGTAGCCACCACCTTTTTGCAGATGGACCTCTTGGGGGCCGTGCACTACGGCCTTTTGTCTGTGATCTTCACCTTCACGGTGGTCGAGCTCTTTGACAACATCGGCACCTTGATCGGCCTGACCCGCGCCGCCGGCCTCATGGACGATCAGGGCCACATCAAGAACATCGACCGCGCGCTGACGGTGGACTCGGTGGGTACCATGCTCTCGGCGGTGGTGGGCACCAGCACCGTGACCTCATACGTGGAATCGGCCACCGGCGTCAAGGCCGGCGGCCGCACCGGACTTACCGCCGTGACGGTGGGCATCTGCTTTCTGCTGGCTTTCATCTTAGCCCCGGTGGCCGCGCTCATCCCCGCCTACGCCACGGCCCCGACCATGATCATCGTGGGTGCTCTGATGATGAATAACGTCACCGCGGTGAATTTCTCCGATTACACCGAGTCCATTCCCGCCTTTCTGACCATCATCATGATGCCCTTGACCTACTCAATTGCCAACGGCTTCGGAGTGGGCTTCATCAGCTTTTGTCTCATCAAGCTCTTTACCGGCCGCTACAAGGAGGTGAGCGTGGTGATGTGGGTCATCGCCCTGACCTTTGCGGTCAGTTTCATCATGAGAAGCTAAAAAGCCTCCTCTCCCAAGGTTAAGACCTTTCTTCATGACGGCGCCTTGGGAGATACAACCCTCCCGCAAGAGGTCGTAATGCGGCACATTCCTTGTTTTTGACATCGTGAGCAGCCTCCCTTACCTCCTACAGGCAGCCTCAGGTGGTATAGTGATACACGTCAAAGAGTTCCCCCTCAGGCACCCGGGTCAACGTCTGCCCCTGACGCTGAACTGATGAGAACATACCTGCCTGAGGCATCCTAGAAGTTTGCAGAGATAGAACATGCCCAAACCTGATTTTGCTGCTCTGCGTGAGCAGCCCGTGTTCCGCACCATCGCCTTTTTCATCATCGTACTGTGCGCCGCCACCTTGCTCATCATGTTGGGGCGGCGCAATGATGCCGTGACGCTCGCGCAGATCTACAAGGCCGGCGTGCTGACCGCCGACGAGGTCAACGTGGCCTTTGAGAATGTAGGCGGCACCCTCATCAAACGCTATGTACAGGAATCCGATCAGGTCAAAAAAGGCGATCTGCTCATGGAGCTGGACGAGCGCGATTTAAATTTCAGCTCCGCTGCCTTGAAGGCTCAGATTGAGGCGCTGGAGGCGCAGATCAAACAGCAGCAGCTGGATATCGACAATTCCCTGGAAAAACTCAAGAATGAAGAAGTGCGCACCTGGCGGCAGATAGAGCAGTTAAGCTCCCAGATTGACGGCGCCGAGGCCGCCATGATTCAGACCCGGCACGAGTATCAGCGCTATGAGGCGCTGCGCAAGAGTTCCTCGGTGTCGCAGTCGGCCTATGACAGCGCCCGCGCGGCCTACCTGCAGGCCGAAGCCCAGCACACCTCACTCATCAAGAGCATTCAGGAACTGGGCCTGGGCGCCACGGCTGAGCAGGTGGAAAGACTCAAGCAGGAACACACGGCAGAGGGCATGACCCTGAGCTCCATCGTGGAGAAAAGAGCCGACATCGAAAACGAGCGCAATGCTCTCTCGGCCCTGCAGGCCTCCCGCGATGCCTTAAGTGCGCAGTACGGACAGATGATGCTCAATCTCTCGCGCTTAAAGCTCTATGCTCCCGAGGACGGTCAGGTGCTGGAGGTGATGTTCGAGCCCGGGGAACTCATCCCCGCCTCCGCCACGGCGGTGCTGCTGCAGACCTCGCGCTGCTATTATGATCTCTATTTAAGCGAATACGATGCCGTCAAATATCACCCCGGCGATACCGTCAAAGGCTATGTGCCGGCCTTGGGACAGAGTGTGGAAGGCACGGTGCGCTTCGTGCAGGCCGCCCCCTCCTTTGCCGATCTGCGCATGACCCGCGAGCAGGGTCAGGCCGATCTCACCTCCTTTAAGGTGCGCATCTACACCAAAGCTCTGAGCGAGCTCATCCCCGGCATGACAGTGGAGCTTGCCCATGACTAGCAGTATCTGGAGCGCCATGGCCGAGGAGGTGGAGTGCATGCGCTCGGGGCGCTTTATCCCCTATCACAAGATGGCCATGATGATTGCCATCGTCACCTGTATCGTCTTTTCGGTGGTGTTCTCCCACGGGGTGGTGTTCAACGGCCGCATTGCCGTCATTGATCTCGACCATACCCGCTGCTCGGCCTCTCTCATTGAAAAGATTAATTCCTCCTCCTACATCGAGGTGCAGGAGGTCTACCACGCCCCGCTCGATCCGGTGCTGCTCACTGCCTCCGATCGCAATTTGGGCGTGCTCTACATCCCCAAGGGCCTGGAGAAGAAGTTAAATTCAGGCCGCGATGCCTTCAGTCTGGGTTATCTGGCCGATTACACCAATGAGGCACAGAATGCCGAGGTCATCGAAAACCTAAACGAGATAATCGCCACCTTAGGCGGGCAGCAGGCGGCCGTACGGATTTCACCTTTAGGGCTTACCCGGCAGCAGAGCGAAAACACTCTCAATCCCTTAAGCGTCAAGATCCGCCGCCTGCTCGATCCGGTGTTCTCCGCCACCAACGCCACCGTGATCTACTTTATTTTGTTCTTCTCCTCCATCTACATCGGTCTGACCACGCTCATGATCATGGGCAGACTGCAGGTCACCGGACAACGGGCCCGCGCCCTGTCCGAGGGACCCTTATGCCTTATCGCCAGGCTCTGTCCCTACGCGCTCTTCTATACCACTGCCATCACCGTGGTCAGCGCCTTGCTCATCACCTTCGGGCAGCTGCGCTTTGCCGGCAGCTATGTGGCCTTCCTGCCCACCATCTTTCTGACCGGTATGTGCATCGGCATGTTCGGCATGGTGCTCTCCTGGCATGCCAGTGACCCGGGCCACGGCGCGGCTTTCATGATCCTCATCGTGCCGCCGGGGTTCATCACCGGCGGCTCCACCATGGCGGTGGGCTTTCTGCCCGACTGGGCCTACCAGCTCTCCCATGCCTTCCCCCTGGTGTGGCTCTTCAGCTTCTTCAGGGATTTCGCCCAGCGCGGCGCCCCGCTTGCCGGAATGTTGGGAGAGTACGGCAAGTTTTTGATCTATTTCAGCATCCTGGGTTTGCTCATCACCTATCGCTGGTATCGCAGCCAAAGTGAATTTCAAGGGGCGCAGCCCCTGCCGCCCGGGGCACTGGAGCGCGAGCCCTCCCACGGCGAACTGGCGGTGCAGCAGGATCTGGCCTGAGAAGACAGCAGGAAAATCAACCACGGAGATCCACAGTGCAGTTAATCATGCTGGGCACCGGCGCCTCACAGGTCACCGAGTATTACAACACCTGCTTCGTGCTCAAGGAGCAGGATCAGTATCTGCTCACCGACTCAGGCGGCGGCAATACCCTGCTCGCGCAGATGAAACACGCCGGCATCAATTGGCTGGACATCAAGGATATCTTCATCACCCATCAGCACCTTGATCACTTAGGCGGTCTTATCTGGCTTCTGCCGTTGTACTGTACCGCCCTGCGCAAGGGTCTGCTGCAGGCTCCGATCCGTATCTTCGCCCACGCTGAGCTGGCTCATACCATCGATATGATTGCCCACGCCATTTTAGGGGAGATGCAGATTGGCTACTATGAAAACGGCATTGACCTCATCACGGTGGAGGACGGGCATAAATTGTATTTGCTCGGACAGGAGCTGGTATGTGTGGATCTGCACGCCAAAGGCGTACCCATGTTCGGCTACCGCCTCAGCTTGGGCGGAGGGCGCAGTTTAGGCTGTCTGGCCGATGAACCTCTCTACGAGGAGTGCGTGGAGCGCTTTAAGGGCGTAACCTATCTGATGCATGAGGCCTTCTGTCTGCAGGCAGAGGAGCAGCGTTTCAACCCGCACCACCGCCATCACTCGACTGTGAAGGATGCCTGTGAGAACGCGCGGCGCTGCCAGGCGCAGACGCTCATTCTCTATCACACCGAGGACTCGCATGAAAAAGAGCGCAGCGCGCTGTTTCAAAACGAGGCGCGGCAGTATTTCCCCGGGCAGGTGCTGGTGCCTGACGATCTGGAGGTGTTGGAGCTTACCTGAGCGCAGCTCTGCTCAGAATGCGTGATCTGCTTGGATTATTTGGTCACAACCTAAGCGTGTTATTGGCTTTTGTTCCCCTTTTCAGTCACTATTGAATTAAGGTCACTCAGACCTCGCCTTAAACCGCAGTGTCCGCCTCGCTGCGCACGCCGGTATAGATCTCTGTTTTTGCCAGAACAGAGGCTTTCATTATAACGATTAAAAGTGAGGTACCTCCGATGAAAACATCCCTGTCTTGCCGTACGCTGGTGCCCTTGGTGGGCACTCACCCTCTGCGTCCCTGCCTGGGCCGATGACGAGACAGCTGCCGCGACCAAAACCTATCAGATCGGCATCGAGTACAACTACCCGCCCTATCAGTTTCATGACAAGAGCGGTGAGATTGTGGGCTTTGAGATCGATCTCATGAATGCCATCGCCCGTGAAATGGAAGTGAGCTTTGAGTATCAGGAAGGCCCTTACAACGTAATTTATGCTCGCACCCAAAACGGTGAGCTGGACGCGCTCTTGGGCGGCAATGTCATCACCTCCGATCGCCATAAGGATTTTCTGGTCTCCGATCGCATCCTAAGCTCGGGTTGGTGCATGGCGGTACACGAGATCTACGACGGTATGGCCGCTGAGGACTTAGAGAGCATGAAGAGCAAGCAGATCTGCGTGGAGAAAAACACCGTGGGGCACCGCTACACCCGTTCCATGCGCTTTCAGCGCATCACCGACTTTGAGAATGTGCCGCAGATGATTGAGGCCTTCAATGACGGACAGTGCGTTTCCATGATTGCCGACTGCCTGAACTTTGAGCATTACCTCAAAGACGGCACCATCCAAAATGCCGTGCTGATCCCCGAACCTTTGCTCAAAACCCAGGTGGGAGTGCTGGTGGCCGGCAACGAGCCGCAGCTGCGGGATCTCGTCAATACGGGCCTGGAAAAATGCCGCGAGGACGGCACCTACGATCAGATCTACCGCAAATGGTTCGGCTCCTCGGCTATCGGTCATCCGCTGGAGAAATGACGCCAAAACAAAAACCCGGGCTTACACCGCGGCAAGGAGCACCGCGGTTTGGCCCAGGGTAGTATGCCAGAAAAAAGTTTGATGTTATGCCGCACTGCACCGTCTCTGACGGTAACTCAGCCACGGATCAGAACGCAGCACATCCTCAGGTAGTTTGATAGTTCTTCGTATAGTTTTAAATTCCCGGCAGAGCGTCTGCTCAGTACTCCAGAGCCGTGCGCACGGCCTTGCCCCACTCCTTATAGCAGCACTGCAGTACTTCATGACGCTGAGGGTTGGGTTTGAACACCTCATGCGGCGGGATCAGTGCGCTCAGCTGCTGTGGAGTTAAATTATCCTTGGCCTTTAAGGCGAGCATGGCCGCGCCGATGGCCGAGAGTTCGGGGGTATCGCTGCGCGAGACCTCGCAGCCTAAGAGGTCGGATTGAAACTGCATCAGGGCGCGGTTCTTGGTCGGACCGCCGTCGACCATCAGCGTGCTCAAGGCAAAACCCTCCACCTTGTTCATAAAGGAGATCACATCTGCTATCTGATAGGCGATGCTCTCTAACGCGGCACGCACTAAGTGAGCCGTGCTCACCCCGCGGGTCAGCCCCGTAATCATGCCGCGCGCCTGCTCGTTCCACCAGGGCGCCCCGGCCCCGGTGAGCATGGGCACGAAATAAACCCCCAGATTGTCCTCAGTCTTGTCGAACACGCCGTTAATGAAATCGTTGGCGTCGGGACGCGCGAACACCGAGGTCACCGTAGCCATGAAATTTAGGGCATCGCCGGTATGCGGAATATTGCCCTCCAGACCGTAGGTGATGCTCTCACCGTCCTGCCAGGCCACCGTGGTGGCCAGCGCCCGCTCGGAGGTATCGGCAGCGGACAATGGCGCCATGACCGAAGAGCCGGTGCCGTAAGTGGCCTTGACACAGCCGCTCCTGCCCAGACAGTGGCCGTAGAGGGCGGCGTGTGAATCGCCTATCATGGAGAGCACGGGGATGCCGTCGGGGATCCCCTTTAAGCCCGCCGTCACCCCGAACAGTCCCGAGGAGGGCCGGATCTGCGGCAGTGCCTCCTGCGGGATCCCCATGAGTTCCAACATATACGGATCCCAGTTTAGGGTTTTGAGGTTCAGAAGCTGAGTGCGGGCGGCGTTGGAGTAATCACAGCAAAAGCTCTTACCGCCGGTCAGATTCCACAGCAGCCAGGCATCAATGGTGCCTAAGCACAGCTCGCCTGCGGCGGCGCGTTTAAAGCCGTCTTCAGTGTTCTCCAACAGCCAGCGGAACTTGCTGCCGGCAAACAAGGTGGCCACCGGCAGACCGGTTATCTCCTTGATTTTGCCCTCAAGGCCCCGTTCGCGCAGTGAGGCGCAGAACTGTGCCGTACGCGAGCACTGCCAGGTCATGGCGGCGTTGACGGGCTTGCCGTCTGAGCGGCTCCAGCCTATGCCGGTCTCGCGCTGATTGCTGATGCCAATCCCGCCCACCCGCTGCGGGTCAATCTCCTTTAAGGTTTCGGCCACCACCTCCAAAGTGCGGGCGGCCAGTACCTCACCGTCCTGCTCCACCCACCCAGGATGCGGGGTGCTGATGCTCAACGCCCGGGAGGCCTGAGCTAACACCTGCCCCTCAGAATTAACCGCGACGGCCTTGCAGTTGGTGGTACCTTCATCGATGGCGATGACTATATCCTTGTTCGTGCTCATATCGGCTCCCTGATCTCGCAATACTCTGCCGCGGAGTACGGCTTGTATCTTAATGCTTGCTGTGATTAAGTTTAGAGAGAAAGGACTGTCAGAGGTGGCACAAAAATGTCATTTCTGACAGAAAATTAACCTAAGATGAAGGGTATTTTTGAGCCGCGGCGCATTTTGCCACAGAGGCTAAAGAGAAGAGTCCGGGGAAGAAAGGGAAGTGCCTGAAAACCTGCGATGGCCCTTCTGCCGGCGACCTAGGCCGCCTGGGAGGTGGAGGCATATGCGCCCGCCCGGACTATCCCTAACTTAGAAAAACGGAAAAAAATCACGACAAGGCTCATATGCCGTGAGCATTGTACCAAGAAAAGGCCGCACCCGGCGGGTTCAGTCTGAGACTTTGCAGGCAGCAAAGAGCAGCGCAGGCGGATGACATCCGCCTTGGCCGCCTGTCGCCCTGCGCTCCTGCCTTATGGCTCCTTCGCCTTAAGAGGGACTTTTTTTGCGGGCAGTACGGCGCGTGGTGCCTTTGCTTTTAGCCGCGGTTTTGCTGCTGCGGGTGGTGGCAGCGGCGCTCTTGCCCTCAGCCACCTCCCACTGTCCCTTCTCTTCGTTGTAGAAAGCGTTGAAACCGGTGGGCTTGCCGTCCTTTACGGCCGCCACATACTGCTGTTGCAGTTTCCTGGAAAAGCGCACCACGGTCTCATTGCCCTCGGGATCCGTCTGCGGGGCCTGAGCCAAATAGCGGAATTTCTCGGGCAGGCGATCCTGGAAACGATACAGCTCGGAGACCTTAGGCGGTCTGGTCTCCCGCACCTTGGGGAAGTTATGCGCGGCCAAAAACACCCCGGTAGCGCCGTCACGCAGCATAAAGTGCGCCCCGGCGACGCTGCAGGGCAGCTCGGGCAGATCCACCGGATCCTCGCGCGGCGGAGCCACCTGACCGTTCTTCAGGATCTTGCGGGTATTGCCGCAGCCTGAGTTGGTGCAGGCCATATACTTGCCAAAGCGCCCTTCCTTAAGCTCCATGCGGCTGCCGCATTTGTCGCAGTAAACCTCCGGGCCGCGGTCAATCTGTGCGGAAAAATCGCCTTCCTCCAACTGATAGCCGCCGCAGCCGGTATTGCCGCACAGGTGCAGTTTGTGGTGCTCGTCGATAAGATAGGCATCCATCACCGAGCCGCACTTGGGGCAGCGCTGCCTGGTTCTTAAAATGGCGGCTTCCTCTTCCTCGCTTAAGGCCTGATTCTGCTTTAAGGCACTGTGATCGAGCGCCTTGAGGTTCAGGGTCTTGCGACAGCGCTCCTCAGCGGGCACGCTCAGGTCGGAATAGCCCAGACAGGAGAGGAACAGCCCGGTCTTGCCTGCCCTCACCGCCATATTGTGACGACGACAGAGCGGGCAGAGCAGATTGATCTCCAAGGCGCTGTTCTCGGGCATGCCGCCGTCGGCGGCCTTGCGCGAGGCCAGTTCCAGTTCCGAGCTGAAATCCCGGTAGAACTGATCGAGGCTGTCGCGCCAGTTCTTGTTGCCCTGGGCGATTTCGTCTAATTCTTTCTCCATCTGCGCGGTGTAACCCGTGTTCATGAGATCCTTGAAGCTAAAGCGCAGACGGTCGGTCACCACCTCGCCCATCACCTCGGCGTAAAAGCGCGCGTGCTCCAGACGCACATAGCCGCGCTCCTGGATGGTGGAGATAATGGCCGCGTAGGTTGAAGGACGGCCGATACCGTCCTTTTCCAGCTCCCGCACCAAGGTCGCCTCGGAGAAACGGGCCGGCGGTTGGGTGAAGTGCTGCAGCGGACTGAGTTCGCGCAGCGTCAGGCTCTCGCCTTCATGCAGCTCAGGCAGCAGTACCTCCTCGGCGCGGCCGTAGTTCCAGACCTTGCGAAAACCCTCAAAGAGAATGTGACGGCCGCTGGCTTTGAGGGTATAGGGGCCGGCACTGACGCTCACCGTGGTGCTCTCATAGCGCTGCGGTGGCATCTGCGAGGCCAGATAGCGGGCCATGATCAGCGCATACAGTTTCTGACCGTCCCGCTCGACATCGGAGGGCAGCGCCGCCTCGGGGTGCGAGGGGCGGATGGCCTCGTGCGCTTCCTGGGCATTGGCGCTGTCCTGATAGTAATTGGGTTTGGGCGGCACAAACTCCGCTCCGTACTGCGTGCCGATAAGCTCGCGGGCCTTGGCGATGGCCTCCTGCGAGAGGTTGACGCTGTCGGTACGCATGTAGGTAATATAGCCGCGCTCATACAGGCCCTGCGCCACATTCATGGTGCGCCGTACCGAAAAGCCCAGGATCTGGTTGGCCGCCTGCTGCAAAGTGGAGGTGGTAAAGGGCGGTTTGGCGTGAGTCTGTCCCTGCTTGGACTCAATGCTCTGGACCGTAAAGGGCAGGCTCTTGAGCTCGTTGACCACGGCCTGGGCCTGGGCGGCGTTGCCAATCTTGATTTTATGCCCGTCGCGCAGGGCAAGCTCCAGCTTAAGCTCCCCGCCTGAGCCCTGCACCAGAGCATCAATGCTCCAGTACTCCTCGGGCACGAAGGCCTTAATCTCACGCTCACGGTCGACGATAAGTTCCACCGCCACCGACTGCACGCGCCCGGCGCTTAAACCGCGCGAGACTTTTTTCCACAACAGCGGCGAGACCATGAAACCCACCACCCGGTCTAAAAAGCGCCTGGTCTGCTGGGCATTGACCAGATCCATGTTGATCTGGCCGGGGTTCTCAAAGGCCTTTTTGATGGCGCTCTGGGTGATCTCGGGGTACTTGACGCGCAGATACTTGCTCTCATCCCCGCCCAAGACCTCCTTGAGGTGCCAGGCGATGGCCTCCCCCTCGCGATCCAGGTCGGTCGCCAGATAGACCTGATCGGCGTCCTTGGAGAGTTTGCGCAGCTCGCTGACCACCTTCTCCTTGCCCGGCATGATGACATAGTTGGCCTTCCAGCCATGCTCGGGATCGATACCCATGCGCTGGGCCAGCGCGCTCTGCTTGGTCTTTTTGCCCTCGCTCTTGTCCTTGACCACGTCCGCGGCGGACACCGGCAGATCGCGCACGTGACCGACGCTGGCCTTGACAATGTAGTCATTGCCCAGATAGCGGTTAATGATCGAAGCCTTTGACGGCGACTCCACGATAACCAGCGCTTTACCCATTTACCCTGTTCCCCTTATGCCCGCTGCCGTCTGAGACGGCCCTGGTGGGCGTTGCTGACCGCCCTATATATAAGTTCAATTATTTTGGGCTGTAAAACTAGCCTATTCTTACCTGATCGTGGCCTGTGTCACGCTCTAAGAGCTCCGTACGCAGGATCCTAACCCAGGTTCTGACGCTGACCAACTTGCGCAGTTTGCCGCTTAAGGTGTTCTTGCGGCGCCTGCACCACTTGACCTTGAGCACGCTGCCGGAGCTTGCGAGCATACGGCGGGAGAGATAATCACTGAAGGTGGCTATTTCATCGACCAGCCCGCGCTGCAGGGCGTCTTTGGCCAGCCAGTACTCGCCGGTGGCCAGCTCCTCCATATTCAGCATGGGCCTGAAAGTTTGCACTTCCTCTTTGAAACGCGCGTGAATGGCCTCCAGCTCTTCCTTGAGCTTGTCGCGATCGGCCTGGGTGTTCTCGCCGAACATGGTCACCGTACGCTTGTACTTGCCGGCGGTGATCTGCTCGTAGTCTATATCATAACGGTTCATCAGCCGGTGAAAATTAGGGATCTGGGCGATGACGCCGATAGAGCCGATGTAGGCAAAGGGCGCGGCCACGATGCGGTTGGCCACCGCCGCCATCATGTATCCGCCCGAGGCGGCCACCTGATCGACGCAGACCGTAAGGTAGACTCCGCTCTCCCGTACCCTCATAAGTTCGGCGGCGCACAGCCCGTAGGAGTTGACCATGCCGCCGGGGGACTCCAAGTCCACAATGACCTCATCCCCGGGACGGGCCGCGTCCAGCACGGCACTGATCTCGCGGCGCAGATCCTTGACCTCGCTGGCCTTGACCCCCCCGTGAAAGGAGAGCACAAAAATATTCTCCGGGCAGAAAATGCCGCTCTCCCGGCGCTTTAAGATGAGTGCGTGGCGCTGCTGCTCCAGAGCTTTGGCGTTTTCCTTGTAGAGTTTTTCGCGGGCTTTGGGCTTGAGCTTTTTCGCCTCGTCGCCGCGTTGGTTGATACTCTCGCCCAATGCCTGTTGCATCAGCTTGTCATTGTCCTGACGGCGGCCGCGCAAATCGGTGACCTTAAGCTCGCCCGAGGGGATCTCCAGCTCGCGGCTGGTTTTCACGATCATGACGATCATGCCCACCACGATCACCACGAAAACCGCCACCGTGATGCCTTTCAGCGTAAATAACAGCCACTCCCACAACATAGTCAATCCTCAGCTTCAAACGTCGTTATCTATTTGGAATTAATCAAAAAGTCAATATGATATCAAACTGAAACCGCCTGGTATGCCTCACCTTGGGTCCTCATCACCCTCAGCCTTGATCTGAGAGAGGTCCGACACCTGAGCCAGGCCCTCGGCGGTAAGGCTCAGACCCCCGTCACTGATGGTGATGAGACGCTGCCTATAAAGGTGCCCGATGGCTTTTTTGAATTTGCCCTTGGACATCCCTAGTTCCCGTTCAATCTGTTCGGGGGGACTGTGATCCCCCAGGTCTAACCTTCCCTGCGGGGGAATGGCCCTTAAAATGCGCACAGCCGCGCTTTCCACCCCGGCACGTCCCGGCTGCTGCAAGGTCAGATCCAGCCGCCCGTCCTCGCGCTGCCGCAGCACATAGCCATCGTAGCGCTTGCCCAAGGTCAGCTCAGCGCTGTCATTTTGCGCGTAGATGACGCCGAAATAGGTATCGTCCACCGCCGCGCGGTACCCAAGCGGCGTACGGGCCAGGGGCACGCACACCACTCTCTGAGCGCAGCGGTAGCGCCCCGCAGGAGCGCTGTCTTGAAGATAACGGTGAAAGCGCTGGGTACCGAACAGACGGCCGCGCTCATCCTGCGCCACGTAGACCACCGCCTTGGAGCCCACTTCAAACTTGGTTTTCTGCTCGGAGATAGGCACCACCAGATCCTTGGGGATGCCCAGCTCCAGGTAGGCGGTACCGGCGTTGACCTCCACCACCTTGAGCGCCCCCACCATCCCCAGTTCCAGATAAGGGTGACGGGCGGTGGCCAGCACCCGTCCTGAGTCCTGGTATAAAAAGACCCGCAGGGTGTCCCCGTCTTTGAGCTCGGGAGGCAGCTGGCTTTTAGGCACGAACAAGGGACCGTAGACTCCGCCGTCCAAATAGGCTCCCTGCGGGGCTGTTTCCACCACCTGCAAAGGCAGCATGCGCCCCTGCTGCGGCACGAAATCTGCCGTGGCTCTGAGGGTCGGGGATAATTCACTGTGAGAGGACATAGGGTTTTTATGGCAATATATGCGGGCACATCCTTGCCGCTATCTAATATACAAAATGAGCCAAAAAAGCAACATCCCGGGCAAAAAAAGCAGGTATTGCCTGAGGCCCAGGCAAGAGTTGCCGCCCAAAGACCAAAAAGGGGGCCTCAGCCCCCTCCTGTCATCTTGCCTCAAGCTAAGGCTTAAAGGCGCAGAAAATCCACATGCAGGATCTGCTCGTTGACCGGGTGACGCTGTACCTCCACGGGCTTGACCTTGATGCTCTTGCCGCCGTACTTGAGGGTCAGTCCCTCAAAGAATTCGGCCTTCTGGGAGGCGTTGAACAGTTTCTTGCCGTCTAAGACTATGCTGACGGCACTCTCACCCTTGCCGGTGATGATGGCCGGCACCTGCTCGGCGCGACGCAGGCGGCGGCTCGCACCTCTCCCGAACTTCGTGCGCTCTTGAGCTTCCAATTCGATTGCCATAGTAAAATACCTTTAGGGGAAATCCCTCTAATTTCAAGTTAAAAAGACGTCTCTTTACTGCGACCAGAAAAGAAACGCCGCGCATTATAGCAGAAATACCCCGCCCTTTGTTAAAATGCGGCCAATTAGAATTATCAGAGCCACGTCTGCGCTTAATGAGACGGCGCGACAGCTTGAAACTTAAGGAGACAACTTTAACTATGGATCGGGAAAAAATCTTCACCTTCAAGGCGCTGATCTTCGACCTTGACGGCACTCTGATAGACAGCGAGCCCTATCACCTGCAATCCTGGAACCGGGTACTCGCGCGCTACGGCCTCAAACTCATGGACGAGGAGATGATAGGCCGGGTGGGCGGCATCAGCACCGTCAAAATCAGTACCATGATGTGCCATGACCAGGGGCGCGACGATCTCGATCCGGTCATGATAGGCCAGCTTAAGACCGATGTGTACCGCTCGCAGTACATGGAAAAGGTGCTGCCCTTTGAAGGCATCGCCAACTACCTCAAAGAAGGCCGGGCCCGCGGCCTGAAAATAGCGGTGGCCACCGGCTCGCAGCTGCCCGAGAGTGAGTTCATTTTAAAGAAGGTGGGACTCTTCCCCTTCATCGATACCATCGTCAGCTCCGATCAGGTCGCTCACAGCAAACCTGCCCCGGACACCTACCTCACCGCCGCGCAGCGTCTGGGGGTCGAACCCGGGCAGTGCCTGGTTTTTGAGGATACGCCGCTGGGATTGCAGGGGATCAAAGCTGCCGGCATGACCGCGCTGCAGGTGGCCAAGGGCGCGATCATCTCAGACTTCATCCTCCCCTAGGACAGTGTGGCATGGACCAGGAAAACACCCTTTACGCCGTAACCCCGTTGGGGCCTATGACTTTGGTGACCGACGGGAAGGGACTGTGCTCGGTGCAATTTGACTCTCCCACCGAAGAAGGGGATCGTACCAAAGACAAGGTGATTTTCACATATGTGCCCGCCACCTCCATGCCTGGGCCTTTGGAGCAGGCAAAGCTCTGGCTGGGGGCTTATTTTACCCACACCCCGCCGCAGGAGCTGCCCGCGCTGCCGCCTGTAACCTTATCCGGCAGCGATTTTCAAAGGCTCATCTGGCAACTGCTCTGTCAGATACCCTACGGCAGCACCCTAAGCTATGGGGAGCTGGCAAAGCGTGCCGCAGAGATAAGCGGCAAAAGCGTGAGCGCCCGCGCCGTCGGTATGGCGCTTAGCAAAAATCCTGTGCTGCTCATCTTGCCCTGCCATCGGGTGATCGGCGCCTACGGTGCGTTACACGGCTACGCCGGTGGGGTGTGGCGCAAACAATGGCTGCTTGATTACGAGCGTAACATGCTGACGCAACAATAAGTTTCATCATCTAAAACGAAAACAGCCTCCCCGGCCTGGGTGCAGAGCAAAACACGCACAGCAAGCTTTATTTAAGCCCTGACTGTGCCCATGCACCTTGTTTTCGTGTATCATGCCACCTGTCTGAAGCGGTCATCCTAGACCGCACAGGCGGGGATCGATCCTACATCTGCTGACCGATCGTGGTAACTCATCTAGCTTTATCTCACTCAAATGTCTGAATCAGCAACTACCGCAGGGCTGTCGCCGCGTTTTAGCATGAAGCGCTTCATCACGCTGATGGCCTGCTTTATCATCGCGCTGGTGATCTGGAATCTGCCCCTTGACAGCTTCGGCATTGAAGGGCTCAATCCGGTGCACCGCCGCATCATCGCCATTTTCGTGCTGGCCACCTTATTGTGGTTATCCGAGAGCATTCCTTCCTGGGCTACCTCAGTGGTGGTCATCGGCCTGCTCTTGCTGTGCACCTCCGACAACAGCTTCGTCAAGTTCCGCGAAGGCCTCGACAAAAGCGAGCTTTTGCACTACAAGGATCTGATGGCCTGCTTTGCCGATCCCATCATCATCCTGTTCTTAGGCGGCTTCGTGCTGGCCATTGCCGCTACCAAGAGCGGTCTGGATGCCGTGATGGCCCGGGTGATGTTAAAACCCTTCGGAACCCGCAGTGAGATCGTGCTGTTAGGCTTCTTGCTCATCACCGGTGTGTTTTCGATGTTCATCTCCAACACCGCCACCGCCGCCATGATGCTGACCTTCTTGGCCCCGGTATTCAAGGCCCTGCCCAATGACGGCAAAGGCCGCGTGGCGTTGACCCTCTCCATCCCGGTGGCTGCCAACATCGGCGGTATCGGTACCCCCATCGGCACCCCGCCCAACATGATTGCCCTAAAGTACTTAAACGATCCCAACGGCCTGAACATGAACATCGGCTTCGGCGAGTGGATGATGTTTATGATGCCCTTTACCATCGTGATGCTGATCATAGGCTGGCTGCTACTCATCAAGCTCTTCCCCTTCAAGCAGAAGACCATCGAGCTGAAGATTGAAGGCAACGCCGCCCAGAGCTGGCGCACCAAGGTGGTGGCCATCGTGTTCGTGCTGACGGTGGGCATGTGGATGACCGACAAGTTAATCGGTGTGGATGCCAGTACCGTGGCCATCTTCCCCATCGCCGCTTTCGCCTTAACCGGTGTGATCCGCGCCAAGGATCTGCAGGAGCTCAACTGGAGCGTGCTGTGGATGGTGGCAGGCGGCTTTGCCTTAGGTCTGGCACTCAATCAGTCCGGCCTGGCCAAGGCAGCCATCAACTCCATTCCCTTTGATACCTGGTCGCCGGTGGTGATTTTGGTCATTTCAGGACTTATCTGCTACTTCCTGTCCAACTTCATCTCCAACACCGCCACCGCCGCGCTGTTAGTGCCAATCCTGGCCGTAGTCTGCGCCGGCATGGGAGACACCATCAGCTCCATCGGCGGCACCACCACCATCCTGGTGGGTATCGCCATCGCCGCCTCCTGCGCCATGTCACTGCCCATCAGTACCCCGCCCAATGCCATCGCGCACTCCACGGGTCTGGTAACGCAGAACGAGATGCTCAAGGTCGGTCTCACCGTCGGTGTGATCGGTCTGGTACTGGGCTACTCCATGCTCTACCTGGTAGGCGATCTGGGCTTGCTGGGGCATTAAGACTGGTTTGCCCCCGGAATTAACAATGCCGCCTCAGGGCGGCATTTTCTTTTTTCAGGGAGCGCAGCGCGGCTCCATCCACTGCGGGCGCTCGTCGATGGCGTCGGGATCATAATTGCGCCGCTCCCCGGAGTTCATATCGGAGATGGTCTCCATATCCCCGGTGGAGAGCTCGAAATCGAACAGCTGCGAATTCTCCAGAATACGCTGCGGCCTCACCGACTTGGGGATCACCCCCAGTCCGCGCTGCAGCGCCCAGCGCAGCATAATCTGCGCGGCGCTGCGGTGATAGTACTCCCTCATGCCGATGAGTCTGGGATCATCGACGATCAACCGTCCCTCACCGCCTAAAGGCGAATTGGCCTGCAGCGCGATACCGTGCGTCTTGCAGTAGATCTGAATTTTCTCCTCGGTGTTGAGGGGATGGATTTCTATCTGATTGACCGCCGGTACCGTGATGGCACCGCCGCGCGCTAAAGCCTCTAAGTGATGACGGCGGAAATTGGCCACCCCGATGGAGTGTGCCAGCCCCTCCTGCTTTAATTTTTCCAGCTCCTTCCAGATGTCCACAAAACCCCGCCAGGGCCAGTGCAACAGGTAAAGGTCGACGTAGTCCAGGCCCAGACGCTCCAACGAGCCCAGCAGCGCTCCGCGCACATCGCCAAAATCGCTCTTCCACAGCTTGGTGGTGATGAAGACTTCCTCGCGCTTGAGGCCGCAGTCGCGCAAGGCCGCGCCTACCTGCCGCTCGTTGTCGTAAATTCTGGCCGTGTCTATGAGGCGATAGCCGTATTCCAGGGCCGTACGCACCGCCGAACGGCAGTCCTCGCCAAAAGCAAGATAAGTACCCAGCCCCAGCTGCGGCATGGTATAGCGATCATTTAAGGTAAGGCGGGAATCCAGGCTCAGAGTCATTTACCCTACCTCCGCCGCCAGAGCCGCCGCCTGAGAAACCGTCATGGTATAGGCCTGAGGGTGACGTTCAAAGCCCAGTTTGGGGTAATAGTCCACCGCCTGCGGGGCGGCAAGCAAGATGATTTTGGCGCTCTCAGGCAGTGCCAGGGCGGTATGGGCAATCAGCCCCCGGCCTATGCCCTGCCGCTGATAAGCTTCATGAACCGCCAGATCGGAGAGGTAACAGCAATAGGCAAAATCCGTGACCGAACGGGCCACCCCTACCAGACTCTCACCCTCCCAGGCCGTCACGGTAAGTGAGGCGTTTTTTAGCATGCCCTCAATTAGGTCAGGCTTATCCAGGGGACGGCGTGCCCCCAGCGTGGTGTGTTCTAACAGCTCGCAAAACTGCTTTACGCTTAATCTGACATCACTGCGATAGTTGATCATCTTCGACCCCTTACGGTCTGTCACCGGTTTTTTAAGCAGGCCCGCCGCACTGCCCTGGGCAGCGCGTCACGCTAAGACCTCACTACATTGTAGACTTATGTTCGAGCAGCGCAAAGGCATCTCTCAGCACCACCGCACTGTGCGGCTCTTTTAAGTGTGTGGAGAGGTACTGCCGGTACAGACGCGCGCCCTTACGGCCGTTGCATAAATTTATGAAATGCCGCAGTGCCAGATGGGCAGGCCTTCCCTCATGTTCTAACTGCTCCAGCAGTGCCGCCCCCCGCTCTAGGTGCTGCTCTAGTGTCAGCACAGCGTTACCTTCTGCAAACAAGCTCTCATCCACCCCGGTCAAAAGCAGAGGATTATCCAGCACAGCACGCCCCAGCATCACCCCGTCCACCCGCTGCAGGGCAGTTTGACATTGCTCCAAGGTGGTAAGCCCCCCGTTTAGAGTGACGTAAAGATCAGGATAACTGCGCTTTATCAGGTAGACCCGCTCGTAATTTAAAGGCGGCACACTGCGGTTTTGCTTGGGCGAGAGCCCCTTCAGCCAGGCCTTGCGGGCATGCAGGATGACATGACGCACCCCGCTGCGATAAAGCGTCTCCACCAGTTTTAAGGTAAATTCCTCACTGTCCTGCTCATCCACCCCGATCCTGGTCTTGACGCTCACGGGACAGGACACCGCCTCGCACAGAGCCGCCGCGCACTCCCCCAACAGCGGCAGATCCTTCATCAATACGGCCCCGAAGGAGCCCTGCTGCACCTTGTCGGAGGGACAGCCGGCGTTGAGGTTTATGGCGGCGAAGCCGCGCTCCTCGCCTAGTTTGGCCGCCTGGGCCAGACGCTGCGGCACACAGCCGCCTAACTGCAGGATAAGCGGTGCCTCCACCGGATCGTAATCGAGCAGATCCAGCCGACCGTGCAGCAGCGCCTCGGCGGCTATCATCTCGGTGTAGAGCGCGCAGCGTCTTGAAAACAGACGCATGACCCGGCGGAAGTGAGAATCGGTCACATCCACCATGGGGGCGACGGCAAAGCGCTCGCAGGGGAGAAAAGCAGTCAAATCAGGATTAGGGCTCCGGCCGGAGCCCTTTGGTCAGCTGAGAGGATGAACCTGCCAGGCCGTAGACGGCAGATTGTCGAGCAGCGCCTTGTTGATCCAACGCTGACTGAACACCGGCAGACCGCCGGTGATGAGCGCCACCAGTTCCTGCAGACCGCGCGCGTTGGCATCATCGGGGTTCTTGAGGTATCTGGCAATACTCTCGCCCAAATCGCCCATCTGCGCAGTGCTGACGCCGCGGGTGGTGGCCGGCAGTGACGAAAAACGCACCGCCTCATATTTGACCAGCGGGTTGGAGGTAAGCATGTCGCAGATACGCACCTGAATGCCGCTGTCGGAGAGCAGCTCCTGCGCCCCGCGCGCCGAGATGCCCCCGGTCTGAATCATCACCAGATGCGAGTCGGTACCGCCGCAGATGAGGTTGAGTCCGCCGCGTTTTAAGCCCTCGGCCAGAGCGCGGGCATTGTCCACCACCTGCTTGATGTAGTCGCGGTAGGTCTGATCCTGCATCTCGCGCACCCGAGCCGACAGCGCGGCCAGCTGCGCGGTCAAAAGTCCCTTGTGACCTGACACGTACATCTCACGGTCCAGCGCCGCGGCATATTCCTTGCGGCAGAGGATCACGCAGGATTGCGGCCCCTGCATGGCACCGTGAGCCCTGAAGGTCACTACATCCGCATATGGGACAGGCGAGGTGATGGCCGCGCCGCCCGCCACCAGCCCGGCGGTCTGCGACATGTCGCACCACACCAGGGCGCCCACGTTGCGAGCGATTTTGAAGATGCGCTCATAGTCGATGTTCAGCGGATAGTTGACCGGCGAGAGGATGATGAGATTGGGTTTGCACTGCACCGCCTGCCGCTCCAGTGCGTCGAGATCAAGCGTCTGGGTGATGGGGTCGACACCGAAATTGACGAAGCGGAAGGAAAGGTCCGGACTGTTGCAGTGCTCTCTTTTGCGCATGTCCAGCGACATCACCACATCGCCGCGCTGGGTGAGAGCATGGAAGACCACCCGGGAGGCCGCCTCGATGTTCAAGGTCTTGATATTGGCGTGTTCGGCGCCGAAAAGTTCGCATAACCGGCGCTGGGTGATGCTCTCCAAATGCTCGGCCCGGTTTAAGGAAGGTGAGGTAAGGGCATTGATGAGCACACTGCCCATGATGGCGGCGCACAAAGGTGAAGTGCTGTTCTCATCCGGAATGAAGGAGAGGGAGGAATTCTGCCGCTCAATCTCCTTTTCAAAATAGGTTTGCAGCTCATCGTCAAAACCGCGCAAGAGCGATGTTGGATTCATGTTGTCTCTCCTCTAAACGTGAACCGTCTTACCGGCCCCTCCTCAAGACGCCCCAAAGCTCTGGGCTCTGCAACGCTTCCTAGGGAAAATCATAACAAAGACAAGGCAAAAAAGGCCTTTTAAATATCCGTGGATTGAAACTCATCACACAAAAAAGCTCTGGTTCTGCCCGGCTGAACCTAAGTGAGATGACTTTAGGATCGTTTGGAAAAAATCCGGAACCGACCGGTTAGCAGCTTTTTCTAATATGTTGAATTCAATTTATTTTATGCCACAGTTTTGCGTGAGACATCACATTGTTGCGGCATCGTAGAACCGATGTGGAACTTTTACACTTTTTTTGCTGTCAAATCATCAGTTAAGCCACACGGTGCCAAGGTCAGAACTTAAAGACTTCTGGCATCATAAATGCATAAGATGCTTACAATCTGAAATTTGTATGGTTTTTTGACAGCCTGCCGGGAACAGGCGGCCTTTTTTTGCGTAGGAGTGCCTGCGCTGTGTTACAATTTGCAAGTCTATGCTTAACGTTAAAGTAAACAACTACCGCGCGCGCGAGGATTACATCGCCGACCACAGCGACACCGGTGTGCTGCCCCTGCCGGGGCGCCACTTGGTCGCCATCATGTCGGCCTTCGCCTTCTCTCTGGTGTGCTCGCTGCCGGTGGGTAATTTCGTTGAGCTCAATTTTGACACCACCGAGCTGACCTCCCTGCTCAATCAGCACCCGGTCAAGACCGCCACCGAGGAATCCTACCTGCTCAGCGACGAGGCCGTCGCCGAGCGAAACATGGTGGTGAGCAGTGAGGGCGAGCTGCAGGAGAACTACGATGATTCCCTGCCGGTCAACCTTTTTGCCGGCGGCAGCGGCACGCCGTTGAGGTCCGGACAGGATCTGCCGGGCAAAGTGGAAGAAGAAGAGCCGCCCCTCGTGACCGACACCGAGCCACCCATTGATTTTAAAGAGGTGCGCGAGCGCTTTTTATCCCGCCGAGAGCCCTACCGTGAGCTGCTGACCCAAAACGCCGCCACCATGGACAAACTGCTCTCCTTAGACGAGCAGAAACTGCGTCAGGCCACCCCCGCCCCGGTGGAACGTCGCCCCAGCGGCCTGTGGTACAGCTACCGGGTGCAGAGCGGCAGCGAGAGCCTAGGCAGCATCTTTGAATATCTGGGACTGCCCCCGGGGACCTTGAACCGTATCAAAAACGCCTCGCAGGGCTATGTGCTCAATCTGCACCGCAACGACAGCCTTCATTTTCTCACCGACAAAAGAAACCGCGTCCTGGAGCTGGTGCTGCCTCTCAATGCCAAAGAGCAGCTGCGCTTAAGCCGCCTGGACAGCAGCCAGTCCTTCCATGCCGTACGCGAGGAGCGCGGGGTACATGTGAGCAACGTGCAGCTGGCCTCTTTCAAGGAGGCCTCCGCCATGCCGCTGGCTCAGCAGGCCGCGGCGGTACGTGAGAGA
Organism: Succinivibrio sp.; assembly: GCA_017469335.1. GTDB lineage: Bacteria > Pseudomonadota > Gammaproteobacteria > Enterobacterales > Succinivibrionaceae > Succinivibrio. Next base: position 22,568 of record JAFUGP010000055.1, read on the forward strand.
TTGGAACAGGAAAAGGCCGCCCGCGAAATCCGCGAGGCCCGCGAGAGACAGCGTCAGGAGCTGGCAGCCAGCGGCAGCGGCGGTACTCAGTCAGGCTCCCCGCTCAATCAGGGAGTAGCCTCCGCGGACAAAGCCCCGGCCAAAGCCGCCGGAGTAAGACCGAGGCTCATCATCGGCATGGTGCGGCAGAACGAGGGCTTTGATCAGGCCGCCCGCCGCTCCGGTCTCTCTCCTACCGAGATAGCCCTCATCAAGCGCGAGACCTCCGGCAAGGTCAATTTCCGCCGCATCGTCAGCGGTGACAGTTTCAGGGTACTGTTCAACGGCGTGGGTCAGGGCTCGGCGCTGACGGCGATGGAACTCACCACGGTCAGCTCCGGGCGCGTGCGGCTCTTTCGCAACGCCGATAACGGCATCTTCTATGAAGAGGACGGTTTCCAGCCCTCCTCGGGCGTGTTCCGCCGCTTCCCCATCAACGGTCAGATCAAGGTCAACTCCCCCTTCAATCCGGCGCGCATGCACCCCATACGCCACCGCATCATTCCCCACAACGGTGTCGACTTCAAAGTGGTGGTGGGCACCCCGGTCTACGCGCCGGCCGACGGCACGGTGAAGTTCGCAGGCTACATGCGCGGAGCCGGATACTGCGTCATTCTCGACCACATCAACGGCTATTCGACGGTCTATATGCACCTCTCCAAGTTCGACGTCAAGGCAGGCCAGAGCGTGCGTTTGGGGCAGATCATCGCCCGCTCGGGCAATACCGGGGCCTCCACCGGAGCGCATCTGCATTATGAGGTGCGCATCAATGGCAAGCCCTACGATCCGCTTAAAGTCGATCTGCCCAATGCCAACAATCCCAATGTGGCCAGATCGCAGCGCGAGAAATTCAACAATACCGTCAAGGTGCTCAAGAGCGAGCTCTACAAGGAGAGTCTGGCCCAGAACCGCTAGGCGGGCCGCCCTCCGGACGTTTACACTTATTCACAAAATTAAAGAGATTTACGGTGTTTGAGTTCAAAGATTTCAAACAGCAGGCCACCGAGCTGACCAAGTGGCTCATTTCCATTCCCTCCATCACCGGCACCTTAGGTGAGGACAACGCGGTCAAGGCTGTATTCGATACCTTAAGCGGCTACAGCTATTTCCGGCATCATCGCGAATATCTGCACTACATTCCTCACCTGGACCAGAAAAACCACTCACTGCTGGCGCTGGTCAAAGTCGATGAGGAGACGCGCGACACCCTGGCGGTACTCTGCCAGACCGACACCTCGGGCAATGACGATTACGGGGTGCTCAAACCCCTGGCCTTTAAATCCGACGAGCTCAAGGACAAGCTTAAGGGTGCCGTGGCGCAGGACCGGGAAAAAAGCCTGCAGCTTACCTACTCCAACAACATTTACGGTCTGGGCTCCTTCGAGTCCAAGGCCGTGACCGGCTGCCTGCTGACGTTGCTGCGCGAGGTCTCGGACAAACTCTACGAGCTGCCCTTCAATCTGCTGCTGATCTGTACTTCCAACAGCATCAACGGCCATCAGGGCATGCGCGAGTGTCTGCCCTACATTCATGAGATCATGCGCGAGCACCGCCTCAACCTCAAACTGGCGCTGGGCTTTCACCCCGAGGACAGTTCCTACAGCAACAACGAGTTCAATCTCTATACGGCCAACATGGGGCTGGCGGAGCCGTGCTTTTACATCTTGGGGCACGGCGCGGTAGCCCAGAACGCCTACTCGGGGTTCAGTCCCACCCTGGTGGCCGCCAAAATCATTCAAAAGGTGGAACTCAACACCCAGCTGGCCGCCCAGCTCTCCAAAACCGCCATGGTGCCCTCCTTCAAGCATATGGGCTTTAAGTCCACCCGCTCTCCCAATACTCCCGACGCGGTGCAGCTGTGCTTCAACCTGCCTTTCGTCAACTTAAATCTGCTGGACCTAATTGAGGTGCTCAAGGAGGCCGCGGCCGAGGCCCTGGAGGAAACGGCGCTGGATCTGGAGAACCGCGAGTCGGTGTACGTGGCAGGCCAGGGAGGCAGCTTCACCCCCCAAAGCCGCGATGCCGAGGTAGTTTCCTATGCCGATCTGTTCTATCGCGCCAGTCGTCACTATCGCGGCGATCTGAGCTCGGCCATTGAAGGACTGCTGCAGAAATGCCGTCAGGAAGGCTATACCCGCAGCCAGATGGCCCGCGCCGTCATTGAAAGACTCAACGATTTAGCCCGCCTGCCCCGGCCCTCGGTGGTCATCTATTTAGGCTCCGATTTCATTCCGCAGCAGCAGATCAGACGCAATAACAGCGATGATAGGGAGATCTACATCCGTCTGAGCAAAGCCGTGGATGAGTTCAACAATTCCTTTGTGCAGCAGATCACCTTCAAGGAGCTGACCGGCCCTTCGGACTGCTGCTTCATCCGTCCCGTCGGCATCGATCAGGCCCTCAAGGCACTGCAGATTGAATGCCCCATCATGGTCAACAGTTTCTTCAACTTAGGAGCACCGGCGGTCACGCTCTCGGTGAAGGGCGCCGATCTCTATCAGCCCACCGAGCATGTCTCCACCGAAATGTTCGACATCATTCCCGGCTTTATCTTCTGCCTCTTTGAGAACTTCAAGACCGTGGACGAGGACATCAAGAACATGATGCGCGCCGAAGATGATTTAGGCGAGCTCGACCAGCACGACGAACAAAGCGGCCGCGACGACAGCTGATCTCCCTAACAGGACTTCCTCAACTGATTTTGATGTGGCGGTTTTACCTTGCTTGATGCTTGCCGTGTGTCTGCTCTTTAGACACTGACCGCACCCTCTAACTGCGACGGCGCGGTCCTGTCACCGCCAGTCCCCGTTGCAGCAGCACTATTGATAAGATGACCTCGCAGTCAGCCCGGCTTAATTTCACGTAGCTGCCGATGCGCTCTCCTTCCTTTAAGTCCAGCGCCTGCATAATGAGCGGAATATCGGCCCCGCTGCCGCCTAGGTCCTCAAAACAGCGGGGCAGTCCCAGTGAGTCAAAGAGCTGCCTCAAACACTCGATGCCGCGCAGGGCGGTGACCTGCGGGGCAGAGAAATCCAAAGGCACGTTGAAGACGCGGTGGGCGAACTGTGCCAGCCGCAACGGATTATGACGCAGCACGAACTCCATCCAGGCCGGGGTGAGCAGGGCCACCGCCTGGCCGTGAGAACAGTCGTACAGCGAAACCAGCGCATGTTCAAAACGCTCCAACGCCAGATCCTGTTCGCGATCGAGCTCGACCTGACTGTCCGAGAGCAGCGCGGCCCACATAATGTTGGCGCGGGCCTCGTAATCATCGGGATCATCACGCAGTCGCTGCAGCATGAGCCGCACCGTCACCATGATGCCTTCGCACAGCCTGTCGGTCAGTTCCACGCAGCGCGAATTGGTGAAATAACGCTCCAGCACCCTGACCATGATGTTGGCGCAGCTGATCCCCAGATGTTTGGGAAAGGAGGTGACCAGTGCCGGGTTGCAGATCACGAAGGACGGCATCAGGCACTCGGCGCTGAAATCATAAAGCCTGAGAGTGGCGTCCTCATTGCGCACGCTGACGGTGCCGCGCTCGGAGATGGCCTCGCCGCTGCCGGGCACGGTGATGATGCAGCACAGCTTTAAGGCGGCAGTGACGCTCTGCCCCTCGCGCAGCCATTTGAGACAGTCAAAATTGTGGGGATCCTCGCCCTCGGCCGGTTGCTGCAGAGCGCTTACCGCCACGGCCTTGGCGCTGTTGATGGCGCTGCCGCCGCCTATGGCCACAATAAAGTCGATATTCTCGCTGCGGCAGAGCATGGCCGTGGAGTGGATGAAGTCCAGGGGAGCATTGCGGTACACCCCGCCTCGGCTCAGGCAGTACAGCCCCTGTCGCTGCAGCGAGGTCTTAAGCAGGGTCAGCAGTTCGGGATCGGTGACGTGGGGCTGGCCGTAGAGCAGCAGCACGCGTTTGCCGCCCGCCGCAACCACCGCCGGAGCCACCTGCTCTTCCTGGTGCATGCCGAAATAAACCCTCGCCCTGGGTGAGGTGACAAAATTATCCACCGCTGCGCCTCAGTCACAAAGTTCTGCTAAGAATTTCCGCCCAGCGCTCTGACCTCTCGGGGAACCCGAGGGGTCGTCTTGAGCAAAAATAGGCTTAATATTGAATAAGTTAAGATGAAATATTAAAGCAAATTGCGCAAAAAGTCAAAAAAAGTCTTGCATTAGATCACATTTTTACTAAGATCTACTTCGATTTTAAGGGCAAAACCTCAAGCTATCGTTTTGCTTTTAAAGAAGTTTTTCTTAATAAAGACCGCCTTGAGCGGCTTTAACAGAGGAGAATGCGCCAAGTGGATGTCATGCCCGAGACCGCTGCCGCCGCAGGCGGGGTCAAAAATGTCCGCCGTCCGGGAGAGTTGCCCGGTCAGAAAGCCTCACCGGCAGGACAGGGTCGCAACCCTATCTTGCAGATCAAGTCCCTCACCAAGGAATTTGGCAACTTCACCGCCGTGGACAAAGTGGATCTCACCGTTTACGAAGGCGAAATCTTTGCTCTGTTAGGCTCCTCGGGCTGCGGCAAATCCACCTTGCTGCGCATGCTCGCAGGCTTTGAACAGCCCACCTCCGGCAGCATCATGCTCGACGGTCAGAACATCAACGATCTGCCCCCTTACAAACGTACCATCAACATGATGTTTCAGTCTTACGCGCTCTTCCCCACCATGACCGTGCGCCAGAACATCGCCTTCGGGCTCAAGCAGGAAGGCATGCCGCGCGCCCGCATCGAAGAGCGGGTGGCCAAGATGCTCAAACTGGTGCACATGGAAGACTACATCGACCGCAAGCCCTTCCAGCTCTCCGGCGGACAAAGGCAGCGCGTGGCGCTGGCCCGCTCCCTGGCCAAGGAGCCCAGGCTTTTGCTGTTGGACGAGCCCATGGGTGCACTGGACAAGAAGCTGCGCGAGCAGATGAGACTGGAACTGGTGGACATCATCAACTCCGTGGGGGTGACCTGCCTGATGGTCACTCACGACCAGGAAGAGGCCATGACCATGGCCGATCGCATCGCCATCATGGATCGCGGCGAGTTCGTACAGATAGGCGGCCCGCGGGAGATCTACGAGAACCCCAACTGCCGTTTCAGCGCCGAGTTCATCGGCTCGGTGAATATCTTCGACTGCAAGCTGGTCTCCTCCAACGCCACGCAGTCGCTCATCGAGACCGGCGATTTTGAGCGGCGCATCGAGCTCTCCCACGATCTTGATTTGGCCGACGGCATGCCGCTGTCCATTGCCCTGCGCCCCGAGAAGATCTACATCTCAAGTCAAATCCCCGAGGAGCAGACCAACTGGTGTGAAGGCATAGTGGAGAACATCGCCTATTTGGGCGATATCTCCACCTACTACGTGCGCCTCTCCCGCGGCCGCACGGTGGCCGCCACGCTGCCTAACGTCGATCGTTTCAAGACCGGACTGCCCACTTGGGATGATCATGTCTATTTAAGCTGGGATCCCGAATCCTGCATCGCGCTGACTATCTGACGGAGTAGAACATGCCCACTGGAATTGCCGGCAGCTCGGCACTGCTGCGCCGGCGGCGCCTCGCGCGTTTTGCCCCCAAAAGGCGCAAAAAGGAAATCAAGGTACTGGTACAGGAAACCACCTGGCGGGACTGGGCTCTGGTGGCCCTGCCCTACCTGTGGATGCTGCTGTTCTTCCTCATGCCCTTCCTCATCATCTTCAAGATCTCAATGTCCGTAACCGAGATAGCCATCCCGCCTTACTCGCCCATCGTGACCTTCAAGGAAGGGGCCATGCAGATCATTTTGCATCTGGAAAATTACACCTCCATCTTCACCGATGAGGACGGCACCTACCTGAAGTCCTATCTGAAGTCGCTGCAGGTGGCCTTTTTCTCCACCCTGCTGTGTCTGCTCATCGGCTATCCCATCGCCTGGGCGCTGGCCAACTGCAAGACCGCCACGCGCAACGTCCTGTTCATGCTTATCATCATGCCCAGCTGGACCTCCTTCGTAGTCAGGATCTACGCCTGGATGACCTTGCTCAAGCGGGACGGCCTCATCAATGACATCCTGATGGTACTGGGCATCATCGACGAGCCGCTGCACATGCTGCAGACGGATTTTGCCGTGTATGTGGGCATAGTCTACTGTTATCTGCCCTATATGGTGCTGCCGCTGTTCACCGCGCTCATGAAGGTCGATTACACCCTCATCGAGGCCGCTTATGACTTAGGCTGCCGGCCGGTGCGCACCTTCTTCTCGGTGCTGGTGCCGCAAACCAGAAGCGGCATTATGGCAGGCTCCATGCTGGTGTTCATCCCGGCGCTGGGCGAATACGTGATCCCCGAACTGTTGGGCGGCAAGGGCTCCATCCTCATCGGCCGCATTCTCTGGCAGGAATTCTTCAACAACCGCGACTGGCCTTTGGCCTCGGCGGTGGCCATCGTGATGCTGACCATTCTGGCCATACCCATCGTGTACTTCCTCAAGTCACAGCGCAAGGCGCGGGAGCGTGTATGAACGAGTTCATCAGCAGGCGCCGCTCCAAGGCGGCGCGCATCGGGATCCTGACGTTGGCCCTGATCTTTTTGTATCTGCCCATCACCATGCTCATCGTCTACTCCTTCAACGCCTCCAAGATGGTGACGGTGTGGACGGAATTCTCGCTGAAGTGGTACGGGGTGCTCATCCATGATGACGCCATGATCAGGGCGCTGGGCATTTCACTGACCATCGGTCTGCTCTCGGCCGCCGCCTCGGTGGTGATCGGTACCCTGGCCGCCTTCGTGATGACGCGCGTGCACCATTTTACGGGCGAGTCGGCCTTCATGCTCTTCATGACCGCCCCCATGGTGCTGCCGGAGGTCATCACCGGACTGGCGCTGTTGCTGCTCTTCGTGACCTTAGGCGATCTCGTTCCGGTATTTCAGGAGCGCGGCATCATCGCCATCTGGATCGCCCATGTCACCTTCTGCTCGGCTTACGCCACGGTGGTGATCCGCTCGCGCTTCATCGAGCTGGACGTCTCCATTGAGGAGGCAGCGCAGGATCTGGGAGCAGGTCCGGTGAAGGTGTTCTTTCTCATCATGCTGCCGGCGCTCATGCCCGCCGAAGTGGCCGCCTTCTTGCTCTCCTTTACCATGTCCATGGATGATCTGGTGATCACCAGCTTCGTCGCCGGCCCCGATTCCACCACGCTGCCCATGCAGATTTTCAGCTCGGTCAGACGCGGTCTCTCCCCGGAAATCAACGCGCTGGCCTCCATCATCATTGCGGTGGCGTCAATCGGTACCTTCATCGGCTGGCTCTCCTTGGTACGCAAGCAAAAGCGCATGGAGGCGGATGCCGCCAAGGCCGCCGAGGAAGCCCGTCGCGAGCGCGAGCGTCTCAAGGCCTGAGCAGTATTGTTTTGAACTCAGATCCTGCGCCGGCCGCAGGAGCGTACACCGGCAGAGGCTTAGTGCCCCTGCCGGTGTTTTTATGCCCCCCGTCCTAAAGTTCGCTTAAAAAGCTGCCGATAAGGGCAGATAGGAGGAGATTTCCATGACCATGACAGCACTCAATTCCTTAGGCAGCGGTTTCGGCGTTAGCCGTGATCAGGAGCTGCACAACGTTCAGCACAGCCAGCAGCAAGGCGCGGTCAACGAACAGTCCGACAAGCGCGGCTTGGAGTCGGTGCGCGCGGTGGGTGAACTGGAGCACACCGAGACCAACCACGACAACGACGTGTTCTCCTCAAACCGTCAGGTGGCTTTCCAGGCCTATATCAACTACAACGGTCAGGACCACGGCACGGGCAGCACCACCAAGGCTCAGAGCGAGCCGCAGCTGCCTTTTGCCTCGCAGGAAGAGGATGAGGCGGTGTTCAATCCTCTGGGCGACGACGAGGATGAGGAAGAGGCGGACAACCCGCTTAAGGCAGCCTCAGAAGAGGACGAAGACAAGCCTAAATTAGGCGAGAAATCCGTCAAGGGTGCCGACGGTCAGGAACTTACTGACGAGGAAAAGCAGAAACTTGAGGAACTGCAGGATCGCGATGAAGAGGTGCGCGTGCATGAGCAGGCCCACCAGTCCCGCGGCGGGGCCCTGGCCTCCTCGCCCTCCTATGAATACGAAAAAGGCCCCGACGGCAAGAACTACGCCGTAGGCGGTCACGTCAACATCGATATCTCCGAAGAGGACGATCCGCAGAAGACCATCACCAAGATGCAGACCGTCAAGGCCGCGGCCTTAGCGCCGCAGGAGCCCTCCTCGCAGGATCGCAAGGTGGCGGCCGAAGCGCAGCAAAAGGAGAACGCGGCCCGCGCCGAACTGGCCGAGCAGCGCCGTGAAGGCACGGATACCGGCGATGTGCACAGCAACGGAGTATCCGGCAGCAATGATCAGGATAAACAGGACGTCACCCCCAATCCGGGCTCGGCCTCAACCTCAGACAGCCTAAGCGAGTAGTCTTTGAGCCTGTGTCCTGCCAGACAGCGCCTGAGGGCGCTGTTTTTTTTGGCCGTTCTTTTTTAGGACGCTTTGAGCTTTGGGCAACGGCAAAGCATACCCACGCACAGCCCTCATCACTGTCCCTTTTTAGTGCAGCACTCCAAAAGCTGAGCTTGAGATAGCCAGTTGCGGCGCTCTGGCCTATAATGCACACAGTTTTGCCCCATGGGGGCGTCTTTGGAGTTGTATATGGATCCCATCAACGCCGGCTGGCTCTCGCTGCTGCCTCCTGTCATCGCAGTGGGTCTGGCCTTGTACACCAAAGAGGTGTTCTCCTCACTTATCGTCGGTATTCTCACCGGCTGCTGCATCTACGCCGTCAGCACCGATCTCAATGTGGTGGTAGGTACCGTCGAAACCACCTTCAAAATTATGGGCAGCCGCTTTGACCTGAGCATTGTGCTTTTCTGCTCGATGTTAGGCTCCTTGGTCTATGTAATGTCCATGGCAGGCGGCACCAAGGCCTACGGCAAGTGGGCCACCACCCGGATCAAGGGCCGCCGCAGCGCCATGCTCTCCACCTCGGTCCTAGGCGCCTTCATCTTCATCGACGACTACTTCAACTGCCTGACCGTCGGCACCGTGATGCGCCCCATTACCGACGCCTACAAGATCTCGCGCGCCAAACTGGCCTACATCATCGACGCCACCGCAGCTCCCGTGTGCATCATCGCGCCGGTCTCCTCCTGGGCGGCGGCCGTAGGCTCCAATCTCAAGGACACTCAGGCCTTCAACAGCGAGATGGAGGCTTTCGTCGCCACCATCCCCTGGAACTTCTATGCCCTGCTCTGCCTGGCTCTGGTAGTGGGGTTGAGCCTGATGCGGCTTGATTTCGGGCCCATGCGCAAAGCCGAGCTGGAGTGCCTGCAGGGTCAGGACAATTCACAGCAGGAGATGGAAGAACATGACGGTCCCATTGATGTCAAGGCCCGGGGAACCATCGCCGACATGGTGGTGCCCATTCTGGCCCTGATCGTGTTCGCCACCTTGGCCTTGCTGTACGTGGGCGGCTATTTCGGGGATGATGAGGCCTACCACAGCATCGGAGCGGCCTTCGGCAACACCGATGCCGGTCCGGCGCTGGTAATGGGCTCTTTCGCCGCTCTCGTGGTAGCCTTCATCATGTTTGTCTCACGCCGTCTGCTCAACGTGAAAACCTTTATGGAAGGTGTGCTGCGCGGAGTTCAGGCCATGGTGCCGGCCAACATGATCTTGGTGTTCGCCTGGACCATCTCGGGCGTGTGCCGCGATCTGCTGCAAACCCAGGTCTTCATCGCCGAGCTGGTGCAGAACGATACCGGTTTTCTGGGCATGGTACTGCCGGCGGTGATTTTTGCCATCGCCAGTTTCCTGTCCTTCTCCACCGGCACGGCCTGGGGCACCTTCGGCATCCTCATCCCCATCGTGGTTACGGTGGCGGAGGCCATTGATCCCGGCTCACAGCAGCTGGTGGTGATCACCCTCTCGGCCACGCTGGCCGGCTCCGTGTTCGGCGATCACTGCTCGCCCATCTCCGACACCACCATCCTCTCCTCGGCCGGTGCCGGCTGCGTGCACATCGAGCACGTCTACACCCAGCTGCCTTATGCCTGCACCGTGGCGGTTTGCGCCTTCATAGGCTACCTGGTGGCCGGCTTTACCTACAGTCTGCCCTTAAGCCTGGGCACGGCGGCCGTGCTGCTGGCGGCGGCGGTGTTCATCTTAAACAGCCGTCAGCGCCTGACGGAGCGGGCCAAAGCCCGAGCGTAACCTGACTTTGACAGTCTAAGGCCGCCTTAGGGCGGCTTTTTTCTTGATGAGAATGGAGATAAGAAAAGTCTGAGGCGGATTTCAGCAGCCGCGCACGGCCAGCACCTGCCGGCTCTTTAGACCGCGCAGCAAAGTTTCCACCGCGGCCTTGGCAAAATCCCGCACGCTGATACAGGAGCCGCCGTCCAGGCCCATCGGCAGCACTTCCTCGGTAAACTCCAGCTCCTTGCCTCCAGGGCCCTGCAGATCCAACAGCAAAGGCGGGCAGAGCATGGTCCAGTTCACGTCGCGGTTTTCCTTTAGACGCTTGAAGGCATTGAGGCAGAGCCTTAAGTACACGCTCTTGTCGTCATGGCATAACAGCTGACTGTCGAGCACATAGGTGGAACGGCTTTTGTCGGTATACAGGCACGAGCAGGAACCGATAACCAGCAGCGGCAGCGCCTGATCTTTTAACAGCTCGCACAGATGCCACAGCGGCAGCAGCTCACTGGAGTAGCGTTTGACCTGGGGAAAGGAAGTGGCGTCCACCACGTAGTGCAGATCCTGCAGATCCTCCGCGCTTAAATCCTGGTAGGACTTGATGAGCAGCGGGCCGTCACCCGTCAGTGAAGCGGCATTCTCCACCACGCTGAGCACACCGATGCCCACCGCCTCGGCCTGCTCCACGATGAGTCCGCCTAAGGGAGCGTTGGCACCTAAAACCGCGATCCTCATGACTGCGCCTGACCGTTCACCTGAGGAAAAACTCAGGCCTTGGTGACATCCACGGGCTTAATCACGCCGAACTTGATCCAATTCTCAAAGCGGTGTCTTTCATGCCAGGTGAGATAGTCGGGATTGGGCCAGTAGGCTTTATCCTCAGGCAGCATGATGGAGGTGCCGTCATACTTCATGTAGGACTCGGCCCCTAAGGCCTTGAGGGTGGTGGAAACCTTCAGGCGCACCGTGTCGGGACCGTCGTATCCGGCGGTCATCAGGCCTTTGGAGAAGAGGCGGTGCAGATCGCATCTCATGACGATGCCGTTGTCCGGGCGCTGGAACCTTTCATCGTAGAAGGTGCGGATATGGGCCACGTCAATGACGGGTCGGGCGGTAGTGCCGGTGATGCCGCAACGGTAGTTGTAGGCATGGAGCATCTTGGCATAAAAGGTACCCGCATAATCGATGGAATGGCTCTGGGTGGCCATCAGATAGATCCCCTTCCAGTCACTGTTCGAGGAGCCGGGGTTGAGCTGGGGGTTGCGCGCCTGCAGCACTATCTTGACCAGGTAGCGGCCCAGGGGCTCGTTCTGGTCTAAGTAGACATAACTAGCGCCCTGAAAGTCGATGTTGAAATCGGAGGGCAGTTTCTTTTGCTCGGAGCGCGAGAAAATGAAGGTGCTCTGCAGAATAAAGGAGTTTAGCTGTTTGGCCTGACGCCCGAAGGTGGCCTTGACGCGGTCCAGAAAATCCTCGTAGTCCAAAGCGCCGTTGCGCACACCGTACATGGCCCAGGCCGTTTCGGTGGCCAGCACCTCATGATTGATGTAGAAACCGCCGCCCACGATGACCTCATCGCCCCGGGTTTTCTCGTCCTGTACCAGGAACATCACCATCATGCCGGGCTCGGGCTTGTCTTTTAAGATAGCCTTGGCGGTCTTGTCGACACACCACATATTGAGGCTGTCCGAGCCTGAAACTATGTAGTGGGCCTTAATCACCTGATACCAGTTGTAGGGTACTTTCAAAACCAGGATCTTGTCAGGGATGGTGCTCATGGAGAACTCCTCAGGAGACGGGCTAAGACAAACTTCCAATATTAATCTTAAAACTTAAGCGGCGCCGATTCTCCGTGCGGTGTCAATTTTTGACGTGAAAATCACCCACGTACGCTCTTTTTGCTCCCCTTCTGGCCGAGCATATCTTAATTCTGTGATATCTATCACAATTTGCGTTTACAAAATTAAAGTTATTATCTAATTGATTATTAAGGATTTAAACCTATAGACCTACAACGCGCTCTCCCGGGATCAAGACAGCTGATTGGCCTGTGCGCGAGCTGTCTAAACCAACTCACCCTCAAGGTGCAATTTCCTGTCGATTTTTCAAAGGGTAAATTTTAGATAGGTTCTCTTTGCGGCCGCACCATGTTCCCCTTGCAGCAGCCAAATCAGCAGAGCTTGCAGTTGCGCCTTGATTTTACCTTCACCCTAAATTTGCATATAATTCCTTTTTGGTAACAAGACGAGGCAGTCTGCAGGCGTTGGTGTCTGGACGGCTTGATCTTGTGAGGTGCAGGCTCTAAGGCCGGCACCGGCTCAAGCCGTAAGGTGCGGGCTGTTTGATGTCAACTTAATCTTAGAGGAGGACAGCATCACAGGCAGTTTACTGCGTGTGTTGCTATCGTTGTTTCTATGCCAGAAAATTTACAAGTGGGCTTGAGTGGTCTGGACTGGGCCATTTTTGCCATTTACGCCATTACGATTGTATCCGTAGGTCTGATTGCGTCCCACAAGAACCGCCACAGCACCGAAGGCTACTTCCTGGCAGGTAAATCCATCCCCTGGTGGGCAATCGGTGCTTCCCTGATCGCGGCAAACATTTCCGCCGAGCAGGTTATCGGTATGTCCGGCTCGGGCTTTGCCATCGGCATGGCCATTTCCGCTTACGAGTGGATGGCCGCCGTCACGTTGATCCTGGTCGCCAAGTTCTTCATGCCGATCTTCATCAGCAAGGGCATTTACACCATTCCTGAATTCGTCGAGAAGCGTTTCAACAAAACCCTGAAGACCATTCTGGCCGTGTTCTGGATCTGCCTGTACATCTTCGTCAACCTCTCCTCCGTGCTCTACTTAGGCGGTACGGCTCTGGAGACCATCCTGCATGTGAACTTCACCTATGCCATTTTAGGTCTGGCGGCCTTCGCGCTGGTCTACTCCCTGTACGGCGGTCTGAGCTCCGTGGTGTGGACTGACGTGATCCAGGTTGCCATCCTGATCATCGGCGGCATCGCCATCACCTTCATCTCGGTGAGCATGGTAGGCGCCGGCAGCGGCTTTTCCGCCGGCTTGAGCCACATGATGGATTTCGCTCCTGAGCACTTCAAGATGATCATCGAGCCCGAGGACAAAGCCAACTACATGAACCTGCCAGGCATCGCGGTGCTGATCGGCGGTATGTGGGTGGCCAATTTGTACTACTGGGGCTTCAATCAGTACATCATTCAGCGTACCTTCGCCGCCAAGTCCCTGGACGAGGCGCAGAAAGGTCTGGCCTTCGCCGGCTTCCTCAAGCTGCTCACCCCGCTCATCGTGGTGATCCCGGGCATTGCCGCCTACGTGCTCATCAATGACAGCGTCTTGGAGCAGGGCCTCATCGAGCAGTTCGGCGAGATGGTGACCGATCCCGAGTCCATCCCGTCCATGGGTCGTGCCGACAAGGCTTATCCGTGGATTGCGCAGTTCCTGCCGGTCGGTGCCCGCGGTCTGGTAGTCGCAGCTCTGGCTGCCGCCATCGTGTCCTCCCTGGCCTCGATGATGAACTCCACCGCCACCATCTTCACCATGGACCTCTACAAAGAGTACGTGGACAAGAACGCCTCTGACCTCAAGCTGGTCAACGTGGGCCGTCTGAGCGCCGTGGTGGCTCTGGTCATCGCCATCTTCATTGCCCCGATGCTGAGCACCTTAGGTCAGGCCTTCCAGTACATTCAGGAGTACACCGGCCTGGTCTCCCCCGGCATCTTGGGCGTGTTCCTGTGCGGTCTGTTCTGGAAGCACACCACCTCCAAAGCCGCCATCATCGGCGTGCTGTGCTCCATCCCAATCGCGCTGCTGCTGAAGTTCCTGCCGCTGCAGATGCCGTTCATGAATCAGATGATGTACACCATCGTGCTGACCATGGCCATCATCGTGTTCGTGTCCATCGCCACCAATGAGGAAGATGACGATCCCAAGGGCATCAGCCTCAAAGCCAGCGAGTTCAAGACCTCCGGCGGCTTTGCCATCGCCTCTTACTGCATCATTCTGTTCGTGGCCCTGGCTTACGCTCTGTACTGGTAAACAGTACTGCTTATGCGCCTGTAAGGCGTAACTGATCTTAAAAACCCGGAACCCAATTGAGTTCCGGGTTTTTTAGTGGGCTCACCTTCGCAACTCACTTCCTCATTTGTCCCGTCCTAAACTCTCTTTATCTACATTGAAATTCAAGATGGTTTTAGTATCATGATTAAGAGCACAGGATGATTTAACGATGAATATGAATATGAATACTGACCCAAACACAGAAAATGACCAGGAGGCGCAGCTTAAGGCCAATCTTGAGAGAATACGCGCTTTAAGGTTTATCGACGATGAATTCATGAACGTGTGCTTTGACGACTACATCGAGGGTACGCAGCTCATGCTGCGCATTATTCTCAACAAACCCGCTTTGATCGTTACCAGCGTGAGAACCCAAAAGGTCCTGAAAAACCTCTCAGGCCGTGATATCTGGCTGGATATTCATGCCAAGGACAGCACCAATGCCGAGTTTGATATCGAGGTGCAGCGCTTGGAGAGCGGAGCTGACAGCAGACGGGCACGCTACCATTCAAGCATCATGGATGCCCATCTTTTAGAGCCCGGTCAGGATTTCAAGGTGCTGCCCGACAGCTACGTGATATTTATCACCGAAACTGACGTCCTGAAGGGAAACAAGCCCCTCTACTGCATAGAGCGCATGATGATGGAGCTCAAGCAGCCCTTCAATGACGGCTCGCACATCGTGTACGTAAATGGGG
>JAFUGP010000056.1 GCA_017469335.1 Succinivibrio sp.
CATCAACAAAATCTGTACCCACGCGCTGCTGTATGCCGCCGGCAGCAACGCGTCAATCATTACCGGCGACATTGTCAACAAGGTGATTGAAACCGAGTTGCCCCAAAGCATGCTCGGTCAACAAGGAGCTTAATCATGAGTGATTTTAAACACATCAACAACACTCTGAGTTACGACCCTGATTGCGGGTATTTCAGAGTAGGTTATTGCGACTATCTCGGCAACGGTGCTGAGTTTTACCTGAAGTTATACGGTCGTATGCGTCTTGTCCGCATGAATTACAACGATTGGCCACTGGAGCGCGGAGGTACCCGTAACGGTTGGTACATCAGCAGTGTCTCTCCTACCGGCGGTTTCATCTGTAGCGATCCGACACTTTACATAGGGCAGTTAGCCGCCATCAAGGGGGTGAAATAGTATGTCCTGCTATAAACTCCAGTACGACAGGCTCAACCCGAATGATCCGCTCAAACTCAGCCTGGATTCCCTGAATAGCGTCGGCTGTTGTGTCAACGGAAATCTGAACAAAGTCTTTTTTCTGCTTGACCGTCTCAAACTCACCATGAATGCGGCATCTTATTCATGCACCAGTGGTTTTTACCATCACTATTATCGAACTCTGACAAATTTAGGCGAGGTAAAGGAAATTATCCAAAACCTCAAAGGCTCGGTGGGTGACCTCATCGATGATGCTGGCGAGTTGGACTCCTGCTTGAATGAGTTGGATTCCATGCTGCCTAATTTCGTAAAAGACACGGATGTGGACGACTTATATGAAGATGAGCCGCTTTACGAAAAAGGAGGTACCAATCAGATAGCATTGGGCGTTCAAAATGTGAAGGATGATAATTTGCCGTTTTAACGTGGTGAAGATAGGCTCAACTCAATGAGTGCTATTCAATGAGGCTCAGGTACAGAGGGCCTCATTTTTTATGTCCGCAAGGTCAACCAGGGTGGTGACAAAATCGCAGGCTAGATCAAGGACAAAATGAGCGGCTAACTGCGGTCAAAATCAGAGGCTAAAAAACTGCCATTGTCACAGGCTGGCGACAGCCGAAACGGGCGCCGAAGCTATGGCAGACAGTGGCGGCAGCAGTCAACTTGGATCCTTAGTTACCTTGGGTAACAAGAAGACAATCGGGATCTGGGAGTGCCTGACTTGCGCCTTCAACAGCACACGCAGAGCGAACATCAGGCCTCTTAAGACTGAGGGCACGGCGGGGAATACCGCAACAGCAGGGGTAAAGTCGTCCGGATTTAAGGCGCCGGGATTAAGGGACAGTCCGGCATACCGCCTGCAGTGTCCGTGTTTATCCTCTGAGGTATTGCGGCAGGGCAGTGACACGGCAAAAGAAAACGCGCCGTGTCCCGCTGTCCGACGCAAGCGAGATAAGGCGCAGGCCCGGGTCAACTTAAATGAGGTGAGCGCAGTAAAGGGCGCGCCGTATAAAAACTCGTTTAAAAGATGCGCGCACAGGAAATTGAGCGCAGGAAAATGCTGCGCGCGGGAGCTAAACCAGGCAGAGAAAGAGGCGCGGAGACGACGGCAGGAGAGTTGAGGAACTATACCAAAAATGTGATTCACTTCACACTTTTCGTTGTACCCCCCCCCTTGCCTAAAAAGCCTTAAGAAACAAGAAGTTAAGCTCATTTATGATGCCTCTGTGACATATTATTGCATAAATATACTCTGTATGCCGGAGGGGATCAAGCCTCAAATTTGCCCGTAGTATTCTGAGGATTTTATGAAGCATGACACAAAATAAACTGCACAGCTCTGCCTCAGACCGCCGCCGCCGCTTGGTTTCGCTGAGGCCGTGGAGTTTTACTTCCCAAAGGTGAGCAGGATCTGATCTCAGGGTCAGACGCACATTAAGGCAGGTTAAGGCTTAGATGCGAGTCCTTGATAAGCTCCAGCGCGGTGCGGGCCCGCACCCTGATGAGAGTATTGAGCGCGGTGACGACCTTATCTGTCAGGCGGCATTGCTCCGGCAGGGTGCTTTGATCCAGCTCAAAATCCACTACACGCTCCAGGTAAGGGCGATGCCTAGGCTGCCCAAAGCACGCCACGGCATCGTTGCAGCTTAAAAATCGTCCGGGGAGATCGGCGAAAAGTTCGGGATCGGCGCAGAGCCAGTCCTCGCGGTACCAGTTTTGCAGCAGGGCGCTGTAACCGTTGTCAAAGATAGGCGCCAACGCGAGGAGCTCTCCGGTCAGATTATCCACCAGGGCCCCGAAATTGCCCAAGTGGCGATCGCCGTTGGCGATGACGCTGTCAAAGATCATGAGATCGGCGTAGGCCTCCTCCCCTAAGGTCGCCGCGATGGCACGCTGTCCATCCTCGTCAAAGGGCGATGCCCGCTCCTCAAGCATAGGATCGGAGCGCAGATAACGCCAGGCCGGCAGATAGCCGCGCCGCTCATCGCAAAATAAGGGGCACTCACAGGCAATTTCCCCGCCCAGGCTGCACACCTCCTCCGCTAAGGGATCGCGCCCTGGTGCTCCACCGGCTGCTGTGCGGTCCTCAACAGCGCATGTCTCCTGCCATTTAAGGATATAGGGCACATAGGAGGGCAGCTGCATGGCTTTGGCCACCTCAGAGGCCACAAACTCCATGCTCACCTGATTAAGAGAGCCGGGCGCGGTGCTGAACTGATCGCCTTTTGACAGCACGATGCCGTCCTCACGCTGCTGCCAGCACTTTTTGAGCACGCCGTTGGTGGCAAGTTCGGGGCTGATGCGGCATCCGCTGTGAAAGTCCAGTTCCTCCGCGTTCCAGGCCAGCGCGCTTAAGTCCTCCCGCCAGAGGTTACGGTAAGGAGAGATCTTCTCCCAGCGCAGCTCTGCCGTGTCAAACCAATAGGTATCGTTTAAAGATACCAGGTGCGTAGCCGCCACCAGATCCGGCAAGGTGGCCTGTTGGCCTGAGGTGGCCAAATGCTGCAGCATCTCTCTCATATGCCAGCGGTTGGCATAGAGACGCTCGCTTAACAGCAAACGCAGGGCCCGGGACTTTGGCTCTTCTTCCCCGTGCAGCACCACGCGCAGTTCAGGCGGGAAGGCCCCGGGCGGCAGCTCTGTGTTGAAGCCGAGCTCACTTACGCGGTAAGCGTGCAAGGGCAGAGAGGCAAAAGGCGTGTCCTCTGCTGGGCTTACTACAAAGCTGCCCAGGGTGAGGTCCTGGTTTTTAAGGTAAATTCTCTGCTTCATCTGCATTTGCCTGCCTTTTATGCCGACGCCTCACAGAGCCTTGGCGCGGCGCTAAAAAGGGCCTGCACTTGCGTGACAGGCCCTCAGGTTTAACAGGGGGGGGTCAAGCCACCTGATGATTATTTTTTGCCTGCCTGCAGTTTGGCCAGCTCTTCCTTGGCCAAATATAGATGCCACTGGAAGATGGGATCGGTGTGCAGACGCGCCACCACGGCGGAGGCCACCACGCGGGCGGCGTCCACGTCGCTCTGCCAGTGATAGCCGCAGATCACCCGGCTCTGTCCCATCTCATAGCCGCGCTTTAAGATCTCGTTTTGGCGCGCGGGGTTGACCTCCGCGAGCACCAACGCCGAGGCCCAGCCGATGGCGGTGTGCCCCGAGGGGTAGGAGCCGTTGGTGGAGAGCTTCTTCTGGTCCTTGGTGTTGCAGGTATCGGTCTTGAAGTAGGCAAAGGGCCTGGTTCTCATGTAGTGCTCTTTGGCGTCACGGGTGGCCAGATCACCGGCATCCTCACGCATTTTCACCAGCAGATTCAAAATCTGCGGGGTGTTCTTGGCATTAATCTCGTAGCCAAAAGCCTCGGAGAAGGCGGCCGGCACTCCGGCGGCCGAGACATCGGCATCGCGGGAGGCCTGCGCGCCGCGCTCGGTCTTGCGCTGCTCCAAACCCCACTCATACTGGGCGATGTCGTTTTTAAACTGCACGCTGTCCTCTTTGGGCGGCGGGGGCAGCAGAGCCTGAGAGTCGGCGACGTCGGCGTTGTGCAGGAAGTAACGATCCGGCATGGTGGTGACGTCATCACCCGGCGGAATGGCCAGCGCCGTGGCGGCACCTAAAGAGAGCAGGGTACCTACCGTAAGGGAGAGCAGATTTTTTTGCATGATTTTTTCCTTGTGTGTCCAAAAACGGAGGATCTGGGCGCCAGAGAGCATATCTGGACAGGGAGAACAGCAGATCCACCTGCCTATGCTAGCACACCTGAAAATAGCTCTCCTGCCACCGCAGCAGTGAGATCCCAAAAATACAACCTAGCTTCAATTAATGCCGCCCTGTGTGTCCGGCGCAGCGTGAAAACCTGGCGCAGCCGCGGCACCATAAGGCGGCCCTGGGGGGTGTATAATGCCGCATTCACCTACTGTGTCCCAGGCAAATGTTCCTCAGGCGGTGGCCTCATGCGATCCGAGCTTTTTGAGCGACTCTCCATACCCAAACTGATGGCGCACTGTGTCCTGCCCGGCACGGTCTCCATGGTGGCCTCCTCGCTGTACATCGTGGTCGACGGCATGTTCGTGGGGCACTACATGGGCCATGACTCGCTGGCCGCGGCCAATCTGATGTGGCCTCTTTTGGGCATACTCTTTGCCATCGCCGACATGATAGCCTACGGATCTTCGGTGCAGATCTCCATGTTTTTGGGCCGCCGCAGCCGTCTGAGCGCCTCGCGCACCTTCTCCTTCTGCGTGTGGGTGCTGTTTGGTTTCTCCGCAGTGGCCGGACTTTTGGGCTATTTTCTCACCGAGCCTTTTCTCATGCTGGTGGGAGCCGGGGAGGATACGGCGCGCCTGGGCAAGGAGTACATCATCTCCTACTGCGTGAGCGCTCCGCTGGTGATGCTCTTTTTTGCCACCGACAGCTACCTGAGGGTGTGCGGGCGGCAGAAATTCAGCATGTGGCTGAGAGTGTTCACCTCGCTGTTCAACCTGCTCTTGGACTATATCTTCATCGTGCTGTTGCGTCAGGGGATCTGGTCGGCCTCCTTCACCACCTGCGTGACGCTCTCCTTGGGAACCCTGATCGCCTTTTACCCCTTTTTAAGGCGCCGCATGGACGTGGAGTTCGTGCGCGGACGCATCCGGTTCAAGCAGTTTACCCGCTTGTGCTACAACGGGGTGACCGAGCTTTTGCAGAGCGTCTCCGGCTCGGTGTTCATGCTGGTGGCCAACACCATGATGCTCTCCTTAGGCGGCACCGTGGCGGTGGCGGCCCACGCGGCGGTGCTGTACATCGACTCGGTGGCCATCAGGGTGCTGATGGGCACGGTCAACTCCCTGCAGCCGGCTCTGAGCTACTGCTATGGAGCCGCTCTTTACGCGCGGGTGGCCGCCGTCGAAAAATGGCTGCTCTCCCTGTGCGCGCTGCTCTTTTTGCTGACCGCAGGCCCCCTCATCATTCCCTATTACGCCGCCGACGGGGATGAGGAATTCATCATCATGGGGCGGCGCTGCATCGTGATCTTCGCCTTTACCTATCTCACCGGTTGGGTGGAGATCTGTCTGCACGGTTTTCTTACTGCCTTAGACAGTCCAAGCCGAGCCTTTGTGCTCTCGTTGTGCCGGGCGCTGCTGTTGCCGTTGCCGCTGCTCTTGCTGCTAAAACACTGCTATGGCTTAGACGGGGTATGGTCCACCCATGCCGTGACCTGTGCCGTCGCCGCCTTGCTCTCAGTGGCGCTCACGCTGCCTTTTTGGCGCAACAAAATATCCAGTCGCCTGCCGCTGCCTAGCTGAGAGAGCCGGGTACAGATTTGGGGCAGGCAGCGCTTGCCAGGTAGAGCTAGTCTGTACAGGACTGACCCCCCATACTCTCAAGAGAGCGCAACAATCCCAAGTGCTGTGGCTCTGCCCTGCAAAAACGGTATTTTTGGTGATGCTTACTCTCAGGATATGGCATTTCTGCGTTATGATCGTTAAAGCTTAAGTGTGTCCAAGGAGTCCTGAACATGGCACTGCCTCTTTATCCCGGCTGTGAAAGCTTCAAAAAAATAAGACAGGACGGCTACCTGTATGTGGACAAGACGACCTGCTTAAAAGAGTTCTTTGCCGAGGTAGCACATGAGGACGGCCCTCCCGGTGAAGACTTGGTCATGCTCTTTACCCGTCCCAGGCGTTTTGGCAAGACCTTTACCATGAGCATGATTAAGGAGTTTTTCGCGCTCAACTGCCAAAACCCCGAGGACAAGACCCTGCCGCAGAGCCTCTTTGCCGGTCTGGACATTATGAAAGACGAGGCTTTCTGCCGAGAATATTTAGGCCAATATCCGGTTATCAGTATTTCCCTAAAGGAAGTGGATGGCCACAGTTTTACCAAAGCCATGTCCGATTTTTTCTCTTTGGTACTGAACCTGTATGACAGCTTTTCCTTCCTGCTCGAAAACCCGGCTCTGAGCGCTACCGATAAGATTAAGTTCCAGAAAATTCTGGATACGGCCAAAATACCCATGTTTAATCCCTGGTTTGCAGATAACACCGACGGTGCCTGTCAGATGATTGAGGATTGTCTTTTTGACTTGTCCTCCATGCTCTGTAAAGCCACCGGCCGCAAGGTCATGGTTCTGGTGGATGAGTACGATGTCCCTCTGCAGAAAGCCAAGGCCAAGGGCTATTACCGGGAGATGCTGGATGTCATCAGAGGCATGCTGGGCAAGGTCTTCAAGACCAATGAATACCTGTTCAAGGGCATAGTCACCGGCTGTCTGAGGATAAGCCGGGAGAGCATCTTCACCGGCATCAACAATTTCTCGGTC
>JAFUGP010000057.1 GCA_017469335.1 Succinivibrio sp.
ATTTTTCTCCCGGCCCCGCCGCTTCGGCAAGACGTTGACCTTAAACATCATCGGCACTCTGTACGGGGAAGGGGTGGAGCCCTACTTCAAGGACACCTGGATCTACGATAAGTGGAATTTCGGGCAGTTCCCGGTACTGAGGCTTAACTTTCAGAATTACCGCGCCCAGAGCGTTTTGGAGTTCAAGGAGCTCTGCTCCAAGGCCATAGCGGAATTTGCCGATGAGACAGAGCTGACAGGAAAGGTCACAAGCACCGAGCCTGACGTGGCCATCCTTGAACTGCTCAATGCCTTAAAACGCAAGAAGCAGAGGATAGTCATCCTAATTGACGAGTATGACTATCAGATGACGGCCAACATCAATAACCGTGAGCTCTATGAGGAGTTCAGAGTCTGTATCAGGAATTTTTACTCCAACCTCAAAAGCAACAAACAAATCAAGTTCCTGGCCGTCACCGGCGTGACCCGTTTAAAGGACGTCTCCATCTTCTCGGCAGGCTCGGACATTGAAGATTTGAGCTACGACAGTGCCTTCAGCCAGATGATAGGCTTTACCCGCGAGGAGATTAAGCGCTTCTACATAGACTATCTCAAACTGGGTGTCTGCTATGAGATGAATAAGCAGATTAACCCGGAAGATGTCACCGAACAGCAGGTGGAAGAATTCTTAG
Organism: Succinivibrio sp.; assembly: GCA_017469335.1. GTDB lineage: Bacteria > Pseudomonadota > Gammaproteobacteria > Enterobacterales > Succinivibrionaceae > Succinivibrio. The sequence goes on from JAFUGP010000057.1 coordinate 672, forward strand.
ATCGCATGGCCTATCATTATGACGGCTACTGTTTTGACAAAAAGCACCGTGACAAGGTCTTCTCCACCTGGTCCGTCAACCATTTTCTGCGGGCCATCAGCAATGACAAGGAAGTGGAGTTTGGCGATTACTGGTACGATGCAGGCGGGGTACCCTCCATTCTGGCCAATTATCTTAAGACCCACACGTTGGACGTGTCGCTGCTGCAGCAGGATGCCATCAAAATATCCTATGAGGACTTCCAGAACCCCACTTCTTTGACCTCCATCAACCAAAGTGTTTTGATGTGCCAGACGGGGTATCTGACCTTAAAGTCCGCACTTGACAGCAACCTGGATGTAGCCTTGGGCTTTGCCAACCGCGAGGTGAGCACCGCCCTGTGCGCTCTGGCCAGTCTCAATCTCTTCACCGCCAATATCTCCCCTTATGTGCCGGGCAGCAAGGACTACGTACTTGAAAAAAGCCCGGCAGGTGAGATCATCGAACTTCTAAACAGCGTGCTCTGCGCTGTGCCCTACGACCATTATCCCTTCAAAGAAGAGGCCATGGTGAGAGCTTATGTGCTGGCCTACCTCATCGGCAAGAAACATGATGTGAGGGTAGAGCGGCACAACTCCAAAGGCCGCAGTGATCTTATGGTGCTCTTTAAAGAGCGCTGTGTGGTGCTGGAGCTTAAGTTCTCAAAAGACGGCTCGGATGCCCGCACTCTGCTTGATGACGCCATAGCGCAGATCAAAGAGCGTGACTACGGCCGCGAGGAAACGCTACGCGGCAGGAGACTTGTGCGTATCGCCGCCGTGTTCAATGCCGCCGCTGACGAGCGCAAAATCACCTTGTGGCAGGAACTTAAGGCGGACTGATCCCGCCCGTCCCCCTTAATGCCGCAGCAGGGAACAGCAGAAACTTTGCTCTCCTGCGGCCGGTCGGTATCATCAAGGGTAGCTTTTTGTTATCCCCTCCGGGTTTCAAGGATCCGTGACGGGAAATTTTCCCGGGGGAGGTTGCCAAGGCAGCCTCCAGGAGAGCCTTGGGGAGGCGCTGAGCGCTGATCTGGGGCACGGTATTTTCCCACCTGCCGGCCGTCTTCTGACTTAGGCTGTGTTTTTGTGATCCTCTGCTATAATAGGCGCACTTTTGGCCGCGGCTTGGTTTTGCGGCCTTCACAGCCTTTTAAGAGGACTATCATGCAGGAGACAGTTTCCATCCCCGATCAGGTCGCCGCGCTTAAAGAGCGCAGCGCAGAACTTCGGGGGTATCTTTGACCTGCAGGTCAAGACCGAACGCTTAGAGGAGGTCAACGGCCTGCTGGAGGACCCCAAGCTCTGGGAAGATCCCGAAAAAGCGCAGGACTTAGGCCGTGAGCGCACTGCCCTGGAGGCGGTGGTCGGGCGCTTTAAAAAGTTAGAGCAGGGCTTTGAGGATGTCCTGGCTTTAGACGAGATGGCCCGCGAGGAGCACGATGAGGAGGCCTCAGGCGAGGCCCTGCGTGAGCTTGCCGAGCTTACGGCCACCTTGGAGAGCCTGGAGCTGGAGCGCATGTTCTCCGGTCCCTACGACAACGGTCCCTGCTACATGGACATTCAGTCAGGCTCGGGCGGCACCGAGGCGCAGGACTGGGCGGAGATGGTGCTGCGCATGTACCTGAAGTTCGGTGAGCGCCATGCCTTAAATCCTACCGTGACTGAGTACAGCGAAGGCGACGTGGCCGGCATCAAGTCCGCGACCGTGCGATTTGAAGGCGAGCATGCCTTTGGCTGGCTCAAGACCGAGACCGGGGTGCACCGGCTGGTGCGCAAGTCCCCCTTTGACTCCAACAATCGCCGTCACACCTCCTTCTGCTCGGCTTATGTCTATCCCGAGATCGAGGACAATATCGAGATTGAGATTAACCCCGCCGATCTCAAGGTGGACGTCTACCGCTCCTCCGGTGCCGGCGGACAGCATGTCAACAAGACCGAGTCGGCCGTACGCATCACCCATCTGCCCACCGGCATCGTGGTGACCTGCCAGAACGAGCGCTCGCAGTTCCAGAACCGCGATCAGGCCATGAAACAGCTGCGGGCCAAGCTCTACGATCTGGAGATGTCCAAACGCCGTGCCGAGCAGCAGGCCGAGGAGGACAGCAAGGCGGATATCGGCTGGGGCAGTCAGATCCGCTCCTACGTGCTCGATGATGCCCGCATCAAGGATCTGCGCACCGGGGTGGAGAACCGCGACACCCAGAAGGTCTTAAACGGCGATCTGGACATGTTCATTGAGGCCAGCCTCAAATCGGGCCTGGGCTAGGCACCGCAGAGCGGTCACCTTACAAAGTGCCGACAGAATATCAAGAGTTATCAATTACCAGCAGAGGATACATAAATGAGCAGCGAGGATGCCACCGAGAACCTCAACAGTGTCATGCAGGAGCGCCGCAGCAAGTTAGAGGCGTTGCGCAGCGCAGGTCAGGCCTATCCCAACGATTTTCACCGCGATGCCCTGTCGGCGGATATCCGCGCGCAGTGCGGGGAGTTGAGCGCCGAGCAGTTGCAAGCTGAAGCGCACGATTACACCATGGCCGGGCGGGTGATGACCCGCCGCATCATGGGCAAGGCCTCCTTTGCCACCTTGCAGGATATGGGCGGGCGCTTGCAGATCTACGTGACGGCCGCCGATCTGCCCGAGGGCGTGTACCAGGAGGTGTTCAAAAAGCTCGATTTGGGCGACATCATCGGGGTGACGGGGCAGGCCTTCCGCACCAAGACCGGCGAGCTGACGCTGCATGTCAAAGCCCTGAGACTTTTGGTCAAATCCCTGCGGCCTTTGCCTGAGAAATTCAAGGGCTTAACCGATCGCGAGGCCTGCTCCAGGCAGCGTTATTTAGACCTCATCGCCAATGAGGAGTCGCGGCGTACCTTTGTGCTGCGCACCAAAATCGTGGCTTTCATCCGCTCCTTCATGAACGCGCACGGCTTTATGGAAGTGGAGACTCCCATGATGCATGTCATCCCCGGCGGGGCCAACGCCAAGCCCTTCATCACGCATCACAACGCGCTGGATCTTGATATGTATTTGCGCATCGCCCCGGAGCTGTATTTAAAGCGCCTGGTGGTGGGCGGCTTTGAGAAGGTCTATGAAATAAACCGCAATTTCCGCAACGAGGGCATCGACATCCGCCACAATCCCGAGTTCACCATGATGGAGTTCTACATGGCCTATCATGACTACCGTGATCTCATTGACCTCACCGAGGCGCTGTACCGCGAGTGCGCGCAGGAGGTGTTGGGCAGCACCAGGCTGCACTATGGCAGTGCCGATGAGGCGGGCTTTGACATTGATTTGTCCAGGCCCTTTGAGCGTCTGACCATGAAGGAGGCCATCGTCAAGTACGGCCCCGGTATTACCATGACTGATCTGGAGAGTGAGGAGGCTGCTCTTTCCTGGTGTAAGAAACTGCACGTGGAGCTAAAAGAGGGCTGGGTGCTGGGTCACTACATCGCGGCCCTGTTTGAGGAGCTGGTTGAGGAGCACCTGATAAGCCCCACCTTCATCACCGGCTACCCCGCCGAGATCTCGCCGCTGGCACGGCGCAATGATCAGGATCCGGCCTTTACCGACCGCTTTGAGTTTTTCATCGGCGGACGCGAGATGGGCAACGGCTTCTCCGAGCTCAACGATCCCGACGATCAGGCCGAGCGCTTTAAGCTGCAGGCAGAGGCGAAAAAGCATGGCGATGACGAGGCCATGTATTATGATGAGGACTATATCACCGCGCTGCAGCACGGTCTGCCTCCCACCGCCGGCGAGGGTATCGGTATCGACCGTATGGTGATGCTCTTTACCAACGCCCAGAGCATCCGGGATGTGATTTTGTTCCCGACGCTGCGGCCTAAGGAGCACTGAGCCCGAGCTTTGGTGAGGAACTGAACTTATGACACCCTGCACCTTAAGGCAGGGGAGAGCAAACATGTAAGAGGACGCTATGCAACATTTATTTCACGGCTCGATTGTGGCCATGGTAACCCCGTTTAAGAACGGCAAGTTAGATGAGCAGGCCATCGCCGACATGACCGAGTGGCACATCAAAAACGGCACCAACGCCATCGTGCCGGCCGGTACCACCGGCGAGTGCCCCACGCTCTCGCATGAGGAGCACATCAAGGTCGTGGAGATCGTGGCGGCCACCGCCAAAGGCCGTATCCCGGTGCTGGCCGGGGCCGGCTCCAACAATCCGGTGGAGGCGGTCTACCTCTCGCAGGCGGCCGAGCGCGCCGGTGCCAACGGCCTGCTGCATGTGGCAGGCTACTACAACCGTCCCAATCAGGACGGGCTCTATGCCCACTTCAAGATGGTGCATGACGAAAGCTCGCTGCCCATCATTGTCTATAACGTGCCCGGACGCGTGATCGTGGACGTCAAGCCCGAGACTTTGGCCAAACTCTCGGAACTGCCGCGCATTGCCGGCATCAAGGATGCCACGGGCGATCTGGAGCGCCCGCTTTTAGAGCGTCAGCTCGTCAAAAAGGAGGGCTTTACCTGGCTGTCGGGCAATGACTCCACCCAGGTCTCCTACAACCTCTCCGGCGGCGTGGGCTGCATTTCGGTGTCCGCGAACGTGGCGCCGGCGCTGCTGCGTAAGGTGCAGGATCTCTGCGCCGAGGGCAAGTGGGCCGAGGCCGCGGCGCTGCAGGATAAGCTCACCACGCTGCACAAGCTCATGTTCGTCGAGCCCTCCCCGGGCCCGGCCAAATACGCCGCCTCGCTGCTGGGACTGTGCAGCGAAGAGGTAAGACTGCCCATTCTGGCCATCAGCGCGTCTTTGCGCGAGCGTATTCAAAAGTGCCTGCACGAGTTGGAGCTCATCTAAGTGTCAGATAGGAGTGAAGTTCTGGGGCAGCACAGTGAGGGGCAGGACGCTGCGGCCGCTCACGGCGAGTTTCGCATCCGCTCCTACGTGCTGCGTCAGGGCCGGCTGACCACGGCGCAGGGCGCGGCCATAGAGCGCCTCTCTGCGCGTTATGTCATAAGCTCTCAGACCTTAAAGGAGCAGGGCGCGGCGGCGGTATTCGGGCGTCAGGCCCCCCTGGTGGTGGAAGTGGGCTTTGGTATGGCCCGCTCCTTCATTGAGATGGCCAAAAACGATCAAGAGCGCAATTACCTGGGCATCGAGGTGCATCAGCCCGGGGTGGGGGCGGCCTTGCTGCTTATCGAGCAGCAAGGCCTTGAGAACGTGCGCATCATCAGCGAGGATGCCTTTTTGGTGCTGCGCGATGCCCTGCCGCCTGAGAGTGTGGCCGTGCTGCAGGTGTTCTTCCCCGATCCCTGGCCCAAAAAGCGTCATCACAAACGCCGGCTCATCAACGATGAGTTCGTGGGCATGGTCGCCCCGCTGCTGGAAGAGGGGGGTGAGTTTAGGCTGGCCACCGATTGGGAGGAATATGCCCAGCAGATGCTGGAGGTGCTCTGTCGCTGCCCGCTGCTGCGCAACAGTGCACCCGACGGCACCTTCGTGCCCAGGCCCAAGTGGCGGCCGCTTACCAAGTTTGAGCTGCGCGGTGAACGCTTGGGACACGGGGTCTGGGATCTGGTCTTTACCAAAATTCCGGCTGCCGGAGCTTAAAAGCCCCCGTTCAGTCAGCACCAAAGGCTGCTCTCCCCAGGAAGATTGACCCAGGTGTAGTCCAAAATTTAGGGTGAGCTTGCTTGCGGCAGTCGGTTCAGGCGAGCCAGTGCTGCCTCATATTTTCACTAATCGGTTGATGCCATGTTAAAAGCTGACGATACCAGAGCGCAGGATCTGCAGGCCTACGCCCGTGCCTTTACAGGCGATCAGAGCCTTGCGCTCTCCCCTCTAAACGGCGATGCCAGTTTTCGTCGCTATTTTCGCGGCGGCGGCATCATTGCCGTGGACTCACCCCCGCAGACCCAGAAAAACCGTGAGTTTATTGCCATCGATAAGGCGCTGTTCAAGGCCGGGCTTAAGGCACCGCAGATCCTGTACTACGATCTCAAGTGGGGCTTTTTGATCTTGGAGGACCTAGGTGACACCCTGTTCTCGCAGGTGGCGGCAGGTACCAAGCAGGAGTACTGGTACCTCAAGGCTCTCGCGCTGCTGCCCAAGCTCAGCGCCGTGCAGCCTGAAGGTGGGCTGCCGCCTTTTGATGAGGCTTTTGTCAGACAGGAGCTGGAGATTTTCAGGCAGTGGTTTTTGGATAAGGCGCTGGGCCTTACTCTGAATGCGGCCGAGCAGGCGCTCATAGATAAGGCCATCACCCTGCTGGCCACGGCAATCCCCAAACTCCCTGTCTGCGCCATGCACCGGGATTTTCACTGCCGCAATCTCATGGTACTGCCCAAAGGAGAGCTGGCGATCTTGGATTTCCAGGATATGGTGCGCGGACCCTACTGCTATGACGCGGCCTCCTTGCTGTATGACTGCTATGTGGAGCTCCCCTCAAAGCTCATAAAAAAACTGCAGGTCAAAGCTCATGCCCTCTACCGTGAACTGGGGCTGGCCCCGCAGGACTTTGAGGAGTTCATAAGAGAGCTTACCCTGGTCTCGCTGCAGCGCCACTTAAAGGTACTGGGGATTTTCTGCCGCCTGTACCTGCGGGACGGCAAGGCGGGGTATCTTGGGGATCTGCCCCTGGTGCTGGGGTATGTGCTGCGTGAGTGCGCCGCGTTGCCTGAATTTGCCGCACTTGAGGACTTTTTGCTTACCTACGCGGAGGGCCATCTGCCATGCGCGCCATGCTCTTAGCCGCCGGGCGCGGCGAGAGGCTGCGCCCCTTAACCGATGTCACCCCCAAACCGCTGATCAAGGTAGGCGGCAAGCCGCTTTTGCAGTGGCACCTAGAGCGCCTGTACGCTGCGGGGGTAAGGGAGGTCGTCATCAACAGCGCTCACTTAGGCGAGCAGATTGTGGAATTTGCCGGCGACGGCAGCCGTTTCGGACTTAAGATCTCCCATTCCCAAGAGCCGCCGGGGGGCCTGGAGACCTTAGGCGGCATCGTCAAGGCACTGCCTTTTTTGGGAGATGAACCCTTTTTGGTGGTCAACTCCGATATCTACACCGACGCGGACTACGGTGATTTTGTGAGGGCCGCTGCCGCGCTCTCCCCTCAGGAGAACGGAACAGCGCCTTTGGGAGTGTTGTTTTTGACGGACAATCCCCCGCATCATCCCCAGGGCGATTTTGCCCTGCAAAATCCGGCGCTTTTACCTTCGGCGGTGATCAAAGGCGGCGCTTATACCTTCAGCGGTATCGCGCTGTACCACCCCGGGGCCTTTGCCGGCTTTGACGCTGCCCGCCGGCCGCTGCGGCCTTTGTTTGACCGGATGATAGAGCAGGGCACTTTGGCAGGAGACATTCTCAAAGGACGCTGGTTTGACGTGGGTACGGCGGAGCGCCTGGCGCAGACAGAGGCGTATGTGGAGCGCATGGGACTTGCGACTTATTAGTGCTATGATGCCTCGGGAAGCAGCGGGAGAGGCCTAGGTCGGCTCTCTTCCCTGCCTCATTTTCAGACTGAATTGCGGAGTACTCATGAAAAGTTGGTCCGGACGCATTTACGGTGCCATCATCGGTTTGTTTCTGCCGATCCCGATGGGCCTGTTCATCGGTTTTTTCTTGGGCTGGCTGCTCTTTGACCGCCCGCGCAATCTGCAATTGAGTCAGAACTTCCAAACCCATACTCAGACGGACAACCGCGCACTGGTGATGAGCACCTTTGCGCTGATGGGCTATGTGGCCCGCGGTGCCGGGGCCATTCAGCGCGAGCAGATTGAACGCGCCGAGCGCATCATGCAGATCATGAACCTCGACAGCGTGACCAGACAGTCGGCGCAGGCCGCCTTCAACCGCGGCAAGGGCGCGGACTTTGATCCCCGCGAGGAGATTGCCGCCCTGCGCGCGCAGATGAGCATCCCCCTGGAACTTATCTCTTACCTGTTGGAGATCCAGGTACAGATCGCCCTGGCAGACGGAGTGCTCACCGATGAGGAGAGCAGGCGCCTGCATAATGTGGCCGCGGGTTTTGGCGTGAGCGCAGCCGAAATGGACCGGCTCATCAATCTGCGTTACGCCGAGGCCAGGTTCAGACGCGGCTTCGGGGGCGGCGCCTCCGGCTCCTACACGGGTTCGGGCTCCGGCAGTTACGAGCGCGATTACTCTCAGGATGAGGACTACAGCGACAGTGCCTACGAGGAAGCGCAGCCGCAGCAGCTCGCGCAGGCTTATGCCCTGTTGGGCCTGAAGGAGAGCGCCACTTTTGAGGAAGTCTCCAAGGCGCACAAGCGCCTGATGCTCAAATATCACCCCGATCGGCTGGCCAGTCAGGGTCTGCCGCCTGAGATGGTGAAGATGTACAGCGATAAGGCCAAGGACATTCAGGCGGCCTTTGATCTCATCAAAAAAGCCCGCACTTAGCCTCAGAGGTGCGGAATATGGGGTGCCTGAAACAGTTCAGGAGCCGGTTGACAGCCTGTTAGGCGGCTGAGACCTTTTGGGGCCCAAGGTACTTTGCAGTGAGCGACAAGCTCTCAGCCCGCCGCTTACTTTATGTTGCGGCTCACTGTGCAGCGCGGCAGGCGGCGCCGGAGCAGGTGCCGCAGGCAGCAGAGAGCACACGGTGCCCTCTGATCTGCCCCGAGCTGCTCAACGCTCTCAGCCAAAGGAGAGCTCGTTGATGCGGCGCATGTTCTCGGCGGGCTCCTTGAGCCCTAATTTCTCATACCCCTCCTGCATCAGGCGCATGGCCGCTTCAATATAGGAGGTGTCACGGTAGGAGTACAGAATGCTCTGACAGTGGCGCACCGAGGAGAGATAGGCACCGCGCTTGAAGTAGTACCTGGCGATGGCCAGCTCGCGCTCGGCTAACTGCTCTTTCATGTAGATGATGCGCTGCCGGGCGTCATTGACGTAGGTGCTGTAGGGGTGGGTCTCGATGAGATCCTTGAAGATGGCGATGGCCGTGTAGTAGTGCTCGGGATCTTTCTGGGAGCGGTTCATGCGCAGAAAGTCCTGAATGAGATCGCCGCGCTTTTGCATCTCGCACAGACCGTGCATGTACTTGACGTAATCGATGTACTGCGAGGTGGGATTGAGCCTTAAGTAGCGGTTGATGGCCGCCGAGGTCATATCGGGATCGCGCTCTTTGTAGTAAACGTAGATGAGGTCCAGCTGGATCTGATCGCTGAGCTCGCCGAAGGGATAGCGGGTGTCCAGGGCCTCCAGGTAGCGCTTGGCTCTGTCAAACTCGCCGTTGGACATCAGCGCCTTGGCGGCGTCATACAGCGCCTCCTGCGACAGATCCGGAATGTCATCCTTGTCGGTACCGCCCGAGGAACAGGCCGACAGGGCAAGAACGCAGGCTACAAGCAGCGGCAGGGTTGATTTGAGCATACTCAGGGCTCCTCATGAATAATTTTGCATTGAGACTTATTTCCCAAGTGGGCTTTGATGCAATAAACTAGTGAGCTATTCTAATCTTTTTTTGGTCAGCCGTGAACCATCCTCAGCCGGCCCTGCGAGCTGAGCGGCCCTAAAGCTGATTTCAGATTCACTCTTGGGAACCTTAGGTTGTGACAGAACAGCAGACAGAAGAACACCTCAAGATGCCGGCCGATCCGCCGGCCGATCCTCAGGAACAGGCACCGCGCGAGCATTACCGGGTAAACGTGACGGACGAGAGTCACGGCGAGCGGCTGGATGTGGTCATTGCGGCCGCTCTGACCTCGCACTCGCGCAATACCGTGCGCAATTTCATCGTGGACGGGCTGGTGCAGGTGGACGGGCGGGTGATCCGCAAACCCAGTTATTCCGTAACTTCGGGGATGCTCCTCGATGTGTATGCCCCTCCTCTGGTGCCCTTGGAGAACACCCCGCAGGACATACCGCTGGAGATTGTCTACGAGGATGAGGACATCGCGGTGGTCAACAAGCCTCTGGGACTTATCATTCACCCGGGGGCCGGGGTGGCCGAGGGCACGCTGCTCAACGCGCTGCTCTACCGCTACCCGGGCAGCGCCACGCTGCCTCGGGCCGGTATCGTGCACCGCATCGACAAGGACACCACCGGACTTTTGGTGGTGGCGCGCAGCGAGAGAGCTTTTTTGCAGTTAAGCGATGACATCAGTGAGCATAAGGTGGTGCGCGAGTATGCGGCCATCGCCGAGGGCGTGATCGCCTCGGGGGGCACGGTGGACTGCGAGATAGGCCGCGATCCGGTCAGCCGCATCCGCATGTCGGTGGTACCGCCGGGCATGGGGCGGCCGGCCGTCACCCACTACCGGGTGGAGGAGCGCTTTCGGGCGCATACGCTCCTGAGGCTGCGCCTGGAGACCGGCCGCACCCACCAGATCAGGGTGCACATGGCTCACCTTGATCATCCCTTGTTGGGCGATCAGGTCTACGGGGCCGGCAGGCGGCGTTTTTTGGGCGGAGCCAGTGAGGAATTAAACGAGGCGCTGCGCTGTTTCAGGCACCAGGCGCTGCACGCGCTGCATCTGGAACTGACCCACCCGGTCAGCGGGCAGGCTCTGAGTTTTGAGGCCCCGCTGCCGGAGGATTTTGTGGCACTCATTAAACTTCTGCGTGCCGATCTGCGCGCTCACGGCACCAAGCAGTCCTAAGCTGCGGTTTACCAAACAAGGGGATATTATGGCGGAGCAAAGCACTATCAAGGATCGGGGCGCAGCGCCCGAACACGGTCTGCGGCACATCCTGTACCTGTTTATCCTGGGCATGCTGTGTGCCTTCGGGCCCATGTGCACCGATATTTATCTGCCGGCACTGCCGGATATCACCAGGCACTACGGCGCCGATCCCAGCGCGGTGCAGTTATCGCTGACCGCCTCCTTTGCCGGGCTGGCGTTGGGGCAGATTTTCATCGGCCCCATCTCCGATGCCTACGGGCGCAAGATCCCGCTGCTGGTTTCGCTGCTGGTTTTTGCCCTGACCTCCTTTATGTGCGCGGTGGCCCCCAATATTCACCTGTTGGTTTTGTGGCGCGTGTTTCAGGGCATGGCCGGGGCCGGCGGGCTGGTGCTGTCGCGCTCCATAGCCTGTGACCGCTTCCGGGGCCCGGCACTGACCTCTTTTATGTCGGTGCTCATGACCATCAACTCCGTAGCTCCCATCTTAGGTCCGCTGCTGGGATCTTTCATCATCACCTACTTCAGCTGGCAGGTGGTGTTCTTCTTTCTGTGCGGATGGGGGGTGCTGCTGCTCATACTGTCCACAGGCGGGGTGCCGGAGAGTCATTTCCCCAAAAAAGAAGAGCGTCATATCGCCGCGGCGGTGGGCGGTATGTTCAAAGAGCTTAAAAACCGCACCTTTTTGCTCTACACCCTGTCACTGTCCTTTGTCTCCGGGGCCTTTTTTGCCTATCTCTCCGCCTCCCCCTTTGTCTTTCAGGTCATCTACGGTTACACTCCGCTGCAGTTCTCCCTGGTGTTCGGCGCCAATTCAGTGGTGATGTCGGTGGCGGCCATCATTGCCGGTCGCCTGGCCGTGCGGGCCGGGGATGCCTGGGTGGTCAAGCTGGCCTACAGCGTGATGATCAGCGCCACGCTGGCGGTGCTCATCTGCGCTTTTATCGTGCCTGCCCATTCCTGGTGGGTCTTGCTCTGTCTGATGTTTTTCTGCGCCACCATGTCCTCCTCGCAGACGGCAGGCTTCTCCCTGGTGATGAATGCCCGCACGGGCGGGGCCGGGGCCGCCACCGGCATCTTCGGCGTGATGAGCTTTGTGTTCGGCTCCCTGACCTCGCCTTTTATGGGGGTGATGGGCGAGAACTCCATGGTGCCTTTGGGAGTGTGCATGTTCGGCTGCACCATCATGGCCATCCTGATGCTGTGGTGGGCACAGCGCACCCAACATGCAGCAGGTCGCGGCATTGAGGAAATCAGCCTGCACGACGAGGGAGCCCCGCAGGATAAGAGCGTCGAAGCCCAGGAGAGGTGAGCTACATGCTTGAACTCATGGAGAACTTCGCCCCGGGCGTGCTCAGCGGTTTTACCACCCGCGAGGGCGGAGTGAGTGAGGCTCCCTATGCCTCCTTTAACCTGGGAGATCACGTGGGGGACGCGCCGCAGGCCGTATCAGACAACCGTGCGCTGCTTGAACAGAGCTTAGGCTGCAAGGTGCGGTATATGCGACAGGTGCACGGCTCGACGGTGGTAACGGTCGGAGCACACGATGAGGGGGTGCCGCAGGCTGACGCTCAGATCACGACCTGCCCTGATCTGGCGCTGGCCGTATTGACCGCCGACTGTCTGCCTTTGCTCATGTGCAGCGGCAATCAGGCCGTGGCGGCAGTGCATTGCGGCTGGCGCAGCTTAAGAGGTGGGATCGTGAACAACGCACTGGCCGTGCTCAGGGCGTTAAGCGCCGCTCCCATCAAGGCCTGCTTAGGTCCCTGCATCGGACCTCAGTCTTTTGTGGTGGGCCCTGAGATACGCGAGGCCTTTGCCGCACAGGACAGTGCCTTGACGCGCTTTTTCCAGGCGGGACGGGGAGATCGGCTGCTTTGCGATCTCAGAGGGATCTGCCGTTATCAGTTAGAGCGGGGCGGGGTGAGTGACATCATTCAGAGTGAGGCCGACACCTTCTCCGAGCCGAACCTGTACTACTCCTACCGTCGCGAGGGCGTGACCGGCCGCCTGGCCGGTGTGATCGCGCTGCGCTGAAACACCTCCTGCGGCCCGGGCAGTTTTCGAGTGCCTGAGGCTGTGACCTGCCGCAAGGCATGACCAAGCTGAATATCCTAGACTGAAAGCTGGCCTGTTTCAGGCGTCAATTTGAGATTAACGTCTTGTAAATCAGCAAAATAATCCTGACAACCCAGCATGTTGGCAGTACCGCACAGGGAGGATATATGGCAGATCTCAGCGCAGAGTTTTCATCTCGCGTACATCTTATCGAGCACCCGTTGTTGGCGCATAAAATTACCAAACTGCGCGACATCAACACTGATTTTGGTCAGTTCAATGCACGCGTGGGCGAAATAGCCATGATTGAGGCTTATGAGGCACTGCGCGATCTGCACACCGAGCTGGTGGAAATCCAGACTCCCCTGGAGCGCAGCGCGCAGCCGCTGCTCAAAGGCGAGAGCCCGGCCGTGGTGGCCATTCTGCGCGCGGGGCTGGCCATGGCCGAGGGAGTAAGGAGGCTGCTGCCCGAGGCGGTGGTGGGACATATCGGTATGTACCGCGACCCCATAACCCATCTGCCGCAGCGCTATTACTGCAAACTGCCCCCGCGCATCAGTGAGCGCACCATCATTGTCACCGATCCCATGCTGGCTACGGGCGGCTCGGCGGCTGATACCATCACCGAGGTCAAGGATTTGGGAGGGCGGGATATCCGCTTTTTGTGCATCGTGGCCGCGCCCGAGGGGGTGCGCAAACTTCAAGAGGCTCATCCGGATGTGGAGATCTATATCGGCGCACTGGATCGCGAGCTCAACGAGCACAAGTATATTCTCCCCGGTCTGGGTGATGCCGGGGATCGCATCTTCGGCACGCTGTAGAGCTTGACCTCTCGGGGTGGCTACCGCAGCGCGTCAACCGCCGCCTGCGTGCTCGTAGTGAGCGCAGCGGCGGCCTTACCCTTTAAAAATTTCCCGACCATCCCCATTTAATCAGGCAGAGAAACATATTGAGACCTTTAAAATTAGGGGGTTAGCGACATGCGTTTGGATAGATTTACCAGCAAGTTTCAAGAGGCTCTGGCCGATGCCCAGTCACTTGCTGTGGGACATGAGAATCAGTTCATTGAGCCGGTGCACATCATGTCATCCCTGCTTTCGCAGGAAGACGGTACGGTCAAGTCGCTCATCACGCTGGCAGGCTCCGAACCCAAGGCTCTGCAGGTGCTGATCGACAAAGAAGTTGACAAACTGCCCAAGGTGAGGGGGGTAGGCGGCGATCTGCAACTCTCCCCGCAGACCGGGCGGCTGCTTAATGTGTGCGACAAGCTCGCGCAGGAAAACGGCGACAAATATATCTCCTCGGAGATGTTCGTACTGGCCGCGGCTGAGGGTGACAGCACCATCAAGCCCATCTTGGCGCGCTTCAATCTGACCTTGGAGAAACTCAACGCCGCCTTAAAAGAGCTGCGCGGGGACAAGAAGATCACCGATGAGAACGAGGAGAATGAGCGCGGGGCGCTGAAGAAATACTGCATCGATCTCACCGGCCGGGCCGAAAAAGGCAAACTCGATCCGGTCATCGGCCGTGACGAGGAGATCCGCCGTACCATTCAGGTGCTGCAGCGCCGCACCAAGAACAACCCGGTGCTGATCGGCGAGCCCGGCGTGGGCAAGACCGCCATCGTGGAAGGTCTGGCACAGCGCATCGTCAAGGGCGAGGTGCCGGAGGGACTGCGCAACAAGCGGGTGCTGTCACTGGATTTGGGTGCCCTGATAGCCGGGGCCAAATACCGCGGCGAGTTTGAGGAGCGCCTGAAGGCCGTGCTCAATGATCTGGCCAAAGAAGAGGGCAAGGTCATCTTGTTCATTGACGAGCTGCACACGGTGGTGGGCGCCGGCAAGAGCGAGGGCTCCATGGATGCGGGCAATATGTTAAAGCCTGCCTTGGCTCGCGGCGAGCTGCACTGTGTGGGTGCCACAACGTTGAACGAGTACCGGCAGTACATCGAAAAGGATGCCGCGTTGGAGCGGCGTTTCCAGAAAGTGTTCGTGGCCGAGCCTTCAGTGGAGAGTACCATCGCGATTTTGCGCGGCATCAAGGAGCGCTATGAGATCCATCATCACGTGCAGATCACCGATCCGGCCATCGTGGCGGCGGCAACGCTGTCTAACCGCTATATCACGGACCGGCAGCTGCCGGATAAGGCCATTGACCTCATTGACGAGGCTGCCGCGAGCATCAGACTGCAGATGGACTCCAAGCCTGAGCCTTTGGACAGGCTGGACCGGCGTCTGATCCAGCTTAAGATGGAGCGGCAGGCGGTCTCCAAGGAGACCGATGAGGTCTCGCGCAAACGCCTGGCAGCCATTGAGGCGGAGATCAATCAGTGCGAGAGCGAGTACCGGCGTCTTTCAGATATCTGGCAGCGTGACAAGGATCAGCTGGAAGGTACCCGTGACATCAAGGTGAAGCTCGATAACGCCCGCCACGAGTTTGACGTGGCCAAGCGGGCCGGCGATCTGGCCAGGATGAGCGAACTGCAGTATGGGGTCATCCCGGCCCTGGTCAAACAGATCCAGGACAGCAGCAAGGCTCAGGACGGCGGCAGCGGACCACAGCTGTTGAAGAACAAGGTCACCGATGCGGAAATTGCCGAGGTGATCTCCAGGGCCACCGGTATTCCGGTAGCCAAGATGCTGGAGGGAGAGCGGTCCAAGCTGCTGCACATGGAGGAGAGCCTGCACCGGCGGGTCATAGGTCAGGATGAAGCTGTCAATGCCATCGCCAATGCCATCAGGCGCAGCCGTGCCGGACTGTCCGACCCAAATCGGCCAATTGGCTCCTTCCTGTTCTTGGGACCGACCGGTGTGGGCAAGACCGAGCTGTGTAAGGCCGTGGCGGAGTTTTTGTTTGACACCGACAAGGCCATGGTGCGCATTGACATGTCGGAGTTTATGGAAAAGCACGCCGTGTCGCGTCTGGTCGGCGCGCCTCCGGGGTATGTGGGTTACGAGCAGGGCGGATATCTGACCGAGGCCGTGAGAAGACGTCCGTATTCGGTGATCCTCCTCGATGAAATAGAAAAGGCCCACCCGGATGTGTTCAACATTCTGCTGCAGGTGCTCGATGACGGTAGGTTAACCGACGGTCAGGGACGTACGGTGGACTTTAAGAACACCGTGATCATCATGACCTCGAATTTGGGCTCGCAGATGATTCAGGAGGAAACCGGGAGACTTGACTATGAACAGATCAAGGACAAGCTCATGGAGATCCTGGAGCACAACTTCAAGCCGGAGTTCTTAAACCGTGTGGACGAGAGTGTGGTATTCCATCCGTTGACGCACGAGAACATCAAGGCCATCGCACAGATCCAGCTGGAGAAACTGGTCAAGCGCTTAAAGATCAGCGGTTACGACATCCGCTTGAACGATCAGGTCTGCGAGCATGTGGCCAAAGCAGGCTTCGACCCGGTCTACGGCGCGCGTCCGCTCAGACGGGTGATTCAAAATCAGGTTGCCGATCCGCTGGCGGCGCTGGTACTGCAGGGCAAGATTGCTCCGGAAAAGCCTACCGAACTGAGTATGGATGCCGACGGCAGGCTGCAGTTAAAGCAGTTGGCCGCTTAAGATACGCTCCAATCTGCATGATGAGGGAGCCTGAGGCTCCCTCTGTGTTTCTTTAAAAAGCAAAAATATTTATAAAACAACGAACTGTCAACAAATCTAAAATATTTGTTGACACCCCGCAAATTTTCTCTATAATGCATATCCGCTGTCGCAAGACAGTGTGCGGCCAGAGCGCCGCATAGCTCTTTAACAGGATAAACGGACAATCTGTGCGGGTCCTTGAGAGGACCTAAAAGAGTTTCGTGTGAAACTTAGGGTGACCGGTACGTGTATGGTAAGTACAGGTATGGGGATACTTTGAGGGGAGACAC
>JAFUGP010000058.1 GCA_017469335.1 Succinivibrio sp.
GCGCCGATGGTAGTGCAACGTACGATTGCGCGAGAGCAGGTCACCGCCAGGCTTACATCTTCGCGGAGCGGTAGTTCAGCTGGTTAGAATGCCTGCCTGTCACGCAGGAGGTCACGGGTTCGAGCCCCGTCCGTTCCGCCAAATTAGATTCAGTTTATCTATGTGTCGGTTTATCTAAACATAAACCGGCGTTGTCATTTCTGAGGTAAGCTAACCCACCAACAGTTTGTTGGTCTTTTTGAGCAGGAAAGCCGGTATCGCCGTCTCCAGATCCCAGATGATGGTGACCGGTCGGCTGCCCTCATGACAGCGGTAACTGACCTTGCCCAAGAAGGTGTAGGGCGCCGAGCCCAGGGAGTTTTGCTTGAATTCCCTGACAAACAGCAGCACGGTATTGCCGTTGTGGGGACTGCCGATATAACGCCTGGCCGTGTCCGATTGCTCCGAAACCGTGCTCTGGCTTTGCCAGTGAAACTGCCTTTCGTTGATGCTGAAATCATCGTACATGGTGCTGGGCGAGTACTCTTTTTCTGACTTGTTGAGCGTCACCAGCAGTACATCGGTCCTACGCTCCTTAAGGTACTTGACGCCTTCACGCATGTTTGAGGGGTGATCAAGCCCCAGCCCCACCAACAGCTGATCGCGGCTGTAAGAGCAGTGCAACTGCAGCGGGCAGTCGTAGCCTTCAAGCGCGGGCGGTACCAGTACCAGCGCGTCCAGCTTAAGCTGAAGCAGCTCAGCTAAGTCCCCGGTGAGCACCGGGCTGTGCTTAAGTGCCTTGAGGCGCTCTTCCAACATTCCTTGGTCAACATCCTCGCGCATGGTGCTGCCGTACAAGGTCACGTAGAACATGCCAAAGTACCGGTGTTGCTGGCTCAGTAACTCCTCAGTGCTAAGGGAACTGAGTGTGGGCAGCAGACTGAGCAGCTCGTGGATAAAGGCAGGCGAGTTAATCTGGCAGAGCCTCGGCAGGGCTTTGACATACTGCTCCTCAAGAGGCTCCGTAAAATCCTTACTGAGATCTGCCTGCGCGCACAGTCTTTTGAAACTGATTTTCTTGGCGCAGAGCTCCTCTAGGCTGCGTCCGGTAAAGTCCAGGAAGCCCCGCAGTGAGATGGTATCCGGACTGCTTCGACTGTACAGACGCAACTGCTCTAACCACTGGGCTTTGTTCTTTAAGATCTGGGCGCGGATATTTTCTAAAATCACCTCGCGGGCCTTTTTCTCTAACTGCACGAAACAGCCGTTGGGCAGATGCGGGAATTCTTTTTTAATCTCGTCGGCAAGTGATCCTTTGCGCTCGTAGAGCAAGGCCTCGAACTTGGGGGCGAAGCGGTACTCACGGTTGGCCTGTCCCACGAAATCCAGGACCGTCAGGCATTCCTTGCCTTCACACAGTCTCAGGCCGCGGCCTAACTGCTGGATGAAGACGGTCAGCGACTGCGTGGGACGCAGAAAGAGCACCGTGTCGATGCTCGGAATGTCCACACCTTCGTTGACGATATCCACCACGAACAGATAGTTGAGCGCGCCGGATCTAAAGCGCTCCAGGAGGCTCGCGCGCTTGTTGCTGCTAAGTTCACCGGTCAGGTAGTCGGCCCTAAAGCCGGCCTGTTGGAATTTGCCGGCCATAAAGGAGGCATGTTTTTGAGTGCAGCAAAAGCCCAGGCAGTGTACCTGCGAGGGATCGGCCACATAGCGTTCCAACGAGTTTATTACCAGATCCACACGCTGATTGGCCACCAGCTGATCGAGGGTATAGATGTTCTCCAACTCCTGCAGATCATAGTTGCCATGGCTCCACCTTAGTTTTTGCAGATCGGCATTGTCGGATACGCCAAAATAGGCAAATGGACAGAGCAGCTTTTTCTCAATGGCCTCGGGCAGTCGGATTTCGGCGGAAATATGCTCATCGAAAAAGCGTGTGATGGACTGCCCGTCCAGGCGTTCGGGGGTGGCAGTCAGTCCCAGCAGGATTTTGGGCTGGAAATACTCAATGAGCGTGCGAAAGCTCTCGGCGCTGGCATGGTGGGACTCATCGACCACCATATACTCAAAAAAGTCTGCGGCAACTGTGCCGGTCAGCGGTCTTACTCTGGAGCCGGCGGACTGTACCGTGATAAACAGCTGCGCGGCGGCGCGTGAGCCCTGATCTCCCACGCACAGCTCACCGAAATTGGGATCTTTGAGCACCATCTGAAAGGTGGCCTGCGCCTGTTCCAGGATCTCCTTGCGGTGGGCCACGAACAGCAGTGTGGGCAGATGCCCCAGCTTTTGGGCGCAGCGCCGATAATCAAAGGCGGCAATTAGGGTTTTGCCGGTGCCGGTGGCCGCCACCACCAGGTTTTTAAAGTGTCGGTGCAGCTCACGTTCGGCCTCCAGTCTGTCTAGGATCTCCTGCTGATACCAGTAGGGGCGCAGATCAAAAAAGGCCTGGTACCTGCGAGAGCCGCCTGTTTCGCGCTGTCGCAAGGCCTCGCGCAAGCGCGCTGTGGCCTGCTCGGAATGGTCAAAGCGCTCAAAGGCCTGATCGTTTTGATAGGACTCGAAGGTGGCGGTGACTATCTTGAACACATCGGGCAGTTCCTGCTCGGTGACTTTGAGGTTCCACTCCAGACCGGTGCCTAAGGCAGGGCTGGAGATGTTGGAAGAGCCAATATAGGCGGTGCCAAAGCCGCTGCGACGTCTGAAGATATAGGCCTTGGCGTGGTGGCGGGTGGCACGTTCCTCGTAAGAGATGTAGATTTCGGTCTGCCGCAGACAGGAGAGCTGCACAATGGCCTTGAGATCGGTAGCACCCATATAGGTACGTCATCTTCCCTAATTAAGACACCAACTTCTATCTAATTCTCCCCTTTTTGTGACCAATATCCCTCTGTTATTCCATATTTTTGCTTGACATTAATTAGATAATTGTCTATAATTAAAACATAGTGCATTTTGCACTA
>JAFUGP010000059.1 GCA_017469335.1 Succinivibrio sp.
GAGCAAGTGATGAGCAAGGGATGAGGGTGCCCAAGACGCACTCTCCCATCTGTGCTCCTGGGTACCTTCCTGCAAGGTGCCCTGCAGGTGACGGTACTCATAATACTTAAATCATCACGGGCAAGCTTAAGGCAGTCCCCGGCAGTGCCGATCCTCGTGCCGGAACTTTTCCGGGACCTTGGCCCTCACAGGCATCACGACCTGTGCAGAGCAGCATCTTGAGTATCCCACCAACACTCAGAGCGGAAAATGACCGCCCAAGAGTGCTCCCGCCGGCTTCAGCGCGGGGCATCTGCCAGGCAAAAGCAGCAGCACCCTAAAGTGAGCGGCACATCTCAGCAGACAGATCCGGCCCCTTTGCCGCCTCAAAGGCGCCGCCTGAGCGGTACAGGGGCGGCGGGCGGCCTGAACTTTGCTTGTGGCTCGGCGCTGCCGCGCTCTGCCGCTAGATGGCAGGTAAGAGGTAAGTGATGTCAATGGGCAGGGTATTCTTGGTATTGAGCGGGGAGAAAATGATGGACCTGAAGTCGTCCTGGTCAAAGGCGATGAGCAGCCTGTCAAGGCCGCTGAGCCCTTTTAACACTGCCTGCACCTCAGGGTGGGAGAGCGTGATCCGGCAGGTTTTGCCGCGGTACTGCGTGCTCTCTACCAAAAGTGCGCTCTTTCTTTTGGCCGAGTCGGTGTACTCCAAAAAAAGCGCACCGAATTTTGGCTTGGCCCGCCCGGGCCAAGCCGCGGCTCCCTGTACGCTGCTTTTGGGCGCGGCGGCCTTAGAGGGCGTCTTGCCCGTGCGTCGCGAGCTGCCTTTGAGGATCTGCTCGGGCACCGAGCCGTCCTCGTTTAAGTCGGCGGCGTCAACGAAGAGCAGCTTCAGGAATACCGGAGTTTGGCTGTGCTGATGCACCTGATGCAGGCAGGCGGTAAATTGGGGGAGACTTACCGTAAGCCCGGCACTTTGGTTGGGCACAAGGAAGCGCAGACTGCGGGTTGGGCGGTAAATAAGCGAGCTTTCGAGGGTAAAGTTCCCCACTTTGCTGCTGCAGGTATAAGTGGAAAACTCCAGGTGCGCCTCCTCCTCAGACTCGGCGTCCAACAGCTCCAGCAGCTGCCGTACCGTCTGGGGCCTTAAGATGGTTTCCAGATCAAGCTCGGCCTTTACGCTCTCAGGCAGCAGGGCCGTCAAGATGGCAAGTTTGTTCCCGTCGGTGGCGTTGCACACCAAATTCCGCGGCTGTTTCATACTCAGCTTAAGCTGAGGACCCTGGAGGTACTCCCGAGGATCCTGCGGGGCGGTACAGCACACGCAGTAGGCCAAAAGCGCCCTTAAGGCGCGCTGTGGGATGTCAAGGCGATGGGTGATCTGCTCATGCTTGCTCTCATACGGGTTAAACTGCGGGTGAGAGTAGCTCAGATGGCAGCGGCCATTCTCACTCATTACGTACAGCTGCGGATCGCCTGAGGTCAGATCCCTGAGAAAGTCAGCCTCATGATCGCTGTGATGGAGGGGACCGTCCGTGGTAAAGAGCAAACTCTCCTCCGGCGCAAAGCCCCCCAGGGCCTCTTTAAGCTCAGAGCGCTGCAGCGTCAGAGCGCGGGTGGTGCCATCCTGCTTTTGCTCTATGGTAAGTGTGGCGTACAGATCGCTGTATAAGTCGCCCACCTTCAAGGTAAGCTCCCCTCGCCGCACGCTCAGCGTGATGAGCGCGGTATCGCTGTAGGTACTGTCATCATCAAAGCTCTCTGTCACCTGATCGATGCGCTCAAGAACGGCGTTAAGCTCTGTTGCTCTGACGGTAAATTGCATCACCAATCCTCAGGTGCCCGGGCGGGCGCCAGGTTATACCGACCGCATCAGGCCTCACCGCTTAGGGTGAGGGCGGGCGTGGTTACGGCTCTCTTAAGAGCTGTGCCTCCCTTAGGTGAGAGCTCACGGCCAAGTGCAGCTTAGGGCCGGGCAACGGAAGGTCCCAACACCATAAAGGTTCAGAGGCGCTTTTTAAACTTAAGCGGCCTTGGGGTGCGCCTGAGCTAAGCCTCCGGCACTTCCTGCCACAGCGTAAATTTACGCTTATCCTCACTGCCGTTGAAGACCAAAGCAAGCCTTAATAATGCCTTGCCGTCATCAAACTCAGCTCCGTAATCGCGGCTTTTTATCTGGTTTACGGCATCATCCAGGAGAGAGCGTTCGTCAGTGCCGTCCTTCGAGTACTTAAGCTCCAGTATGACATGACGCTCTTTGGTATGGGCCATGAGATCGCAACGGCCCTTGCTGTTGTGTTTTTCAACTTCCACCTTAAGACCGCTGCCCTGCAAAAAGACCTGCAACAGGGCGCGGACCATAGACTCTTCTTTAAGGGGATAGCGGTCATAGGCCACGGCGGCGAGCATTTTGTTGAAAAAGTGCACGAGATTTTCGGCAGAGTACTGTGCGACAGCCTCTTTGGCCGGGTGGGTCTTTAAGAAATCCTCGCTGATGAATCTGAACATGAGCA
>JAFUGP010000060.1 GCA_017469335.1 Succinivibrio sp.
CAGGAACTGGACGAGGCGCTAGAGCAAGAGGATGAAAACAAACTCAAGGCGCTCTGCCGTCAGTACAATGTTGACATGAGCGTGCTCAGCGGAGCCTGAACTTACCATGTGTGACATCTGGCAGCAAGATCTGGACCGGGCAAAAACCCAAGGTAAAACCCAGTTAATGCACGCCTTGTCTCAGCTCCTGAAAAAAATACGCCAAGCAGGAAAAGATACTCAGGACTTTGACCTGGCGCTAGAGCAGAAGGATTTAGAAAAACTCAATGCCCTCTGCCGTCAGTACGGGGTTGAGCCGAGTCCCCTTGAGTAACCTGAGCCTATGTACACGTCCGATCCGGCAGGAGCGGCAGAGCCTGGTGGCCTTACTCAAGTTCCCGCAAGCTGAGCCACCCTTCGCGCCGCCTCAATTGGGCCTTCAGGTGATGAAGGAGGGAGGGGAAAGACGCGACACTTGCACCCTGCCCGCGATCGTTTTGTCAGCTGCATTATGGAGGCTTGCCCTACCCGGCGTAAATTCCCTGTCCCGCAGGCAGACGTGCCGGTACAGAGCCGTCTATACAGAACAGCCATAATTTTCCGCGCAACACAGTGAAAAGTACCGCTGCTGCCACAGCGCGCCCCACCTAACTTTTGGAGATCACCATGAGCGACGCTCACCAAGGCAATTCTCCGGCGCCCATAGCCGGCGCCGACGACCTGTTAAACAGTGTGGAGGAGGCGCTGCGCAAGGCCGGCGCCGATCTGGCGCAGTTAGAGGCGCTGCGCACTGCGCAGGAGGGTCTGCCCGCCTTTTTGGAGCAGCGCTTTGCGGACAATCTTGCGGCGCTGCAAATATATTACCCACAGCTGCAGCGCGAGTTTGCCTCCCGCCCCCTGCCCCCCGGCTGGGAGTTTTTCTGCACCGCCAACGGCATCGCCAATCTAAGGCGCCCCACTCAGGATGCTCTCTACCCCGAGGATCCTCAAAGCTATTGTCGTGAACTGCTGCTCAGGCAGCTGCAGGAGCAGCCCCTGCGCAGTGTCAATTTCCGCCACGACGACGATCCCCTAAACCAGATCCACTACCGCTACCTCAACGAGTCGCTCTCCCTGCTCAACGCCGCCCCGCCCGCCGCGTCACCCCTGGCTTTGGACTTAGGCGCCGTGCCCTGCTGTTATCTGCTGGGAGCGGGGTTGGGGTATCTGGCAGGTGAGCTGTGCGCCACGCTGGAGCTCTCCGCGCTGCTCATCATCGAGCCTGATCCCGATCTCTTTTTATGCTCGCTGTACTGTTTTGACTGGGCCTCGCTCATCGGCTTTTTCAAGCAGGAAGGCCGCGCGTTGGAGTTTATGGTCGGTGCCTCTGCCCGTCCCGGGGTGCTGGAGGATCAGCTTGGCCAGTTCTACGAGGCCCACGGCCGCTTCCTCTGCGCTCACACCCTGACGGTGGTACATGACCAAAACGAGGAGACCGCGCAGTTAGTTGAGGCCATCAACCGCAGTTTTCACCTGCATTATTCGGCGCTGGGCTTTTTTGACGACAATCTGTTCAACATCTCCCACGGCTGTCAGGCGCTGCTGCACCGCAGGCCTTTCGTGCGTCTGGGGCTTAAGTTGCCTGACAAATTCACCGCCTTCCCCTATTTCATCGTGGGCAACGGTCCCTCCCTTGATCGGGACATCCCCTTTTTGCGCGCCCATCAGGATCAGGCTCTCATCATCGCCTGCGGCACCGCGCTCGATACCCTCTATCATGCCGGCATTCAGCCTGATTTCTACGGCTGCACCGAACGCACCCCGCAGATCAGCGAAACCATCCGGGCTCTGCCCGATCAAAACTTTCTCAACGCCATCACGCTGCTCGGCACCGAAGTGGTGCACCCCTTGACTTTGGAGTGCTTCCCTAACTGCCTGCTCTTTGGCAAGTACGGCGAGGCCTTCTACTCGCTGGCCACCCGCGGCCTTAAGCAGGGGCGCCGAATCTCCCCCTGCGTGGGCATCAATCCTCTGGTAAGCAACCTGGGCCTGGCCACCGCCATCATGCTGGGCTTTAAGGAGACTTACCTCTTTGGCATTGACAACGGCCTCAAGGACAAGAACTCGGATCTGCACTCTGCCTACAACGCGGCCTATCACCAGGGCGGCGTGGATCTCAGGGAGGGGCTGTATGAAATGGAGGATCTGGTGCCGGGCAATTTCGGCGGGGTATGTCACAGCACCTTCCTCTATGTCCTAAGCCGGGATCTGCTGGCACAGGAAATCGCCTCCATCCGTGCCTATGATCCCACCCGGCACTACTACAACTGCTCTGACGGAGCGCTCATTGAGGGCGCAGAGCCCAAGCGCAGCGCCGCGCTTGATTTTAAGGGGCGGCCGGTCCTCGACAAGCGCGCCTTCAAAAAGGAGCTGTTTGAGCACAGCATCAGTTTTGAGGTAAGTGAGGCGCAGTGCCGGGAACTGTGCCGCCGCGAACTCTTCAGTGCCTTGTGCGCTCAGCTGCTTAAGTTGTGGGACAGTACCCCGCAAAGCCGCTATGACTATTTGCTGCGCATGCTCCGCACCGGCGAGCTTTTGCACGCCACCGCCGACACCGAGCGCGATTTTGCCGGTTTTGCGTTGCGCGGCAGTGTCAACAGCCTGTTTATGGTATTGCAGAACGCGCTGTGCCGCAGCGCCGACGAGGGTGAGTGCCTCAGGCTCTCAGCGAGAATTGCCTCCTTGTTCCGGCACTTTTTGTGCGACGCGCAAAAACTCTATGACACCCTGCCGCACTACGCCATCTTAGAACACCTAAAGCAGCTGCACGGCAAGGTGGGCGGCGATTACCCCGACTCCAGGGCCCCTGAAGTCAAACCCATTCCCAAGGCCTACGCGGAGGGTTACCGCGATCCCCAAAGAGTGTTTGTCAAACGCTACAGCTAGGTGGAGAGGTGGTCGAAGACCACAGAGCTAAATTTGGGATCTGACGGAATCTTAATCCTCATCCTGCCTGCTGACTTATAGGGGAATATGCAGTGCAGCTTGCCGCACCTGTGGGCATACCTCTCTGAATTTTCATAAACTTCGGCTGGACTTTTAACTCAGGTTTGCTATAATTACTTACCGATAACCTTTATTCATTTAAAATTAGGACCACTGCTCATGGCAAACGATAATCGAATTGATCCCAAGAACCGTACCGAGACACCGACCAAAAGAGAGCTGGATGAGGACGCCATCAACTTCCTCAACGATCCCATGTTCAAACACAACTTCGGGTCCCGGGAGCGCAGTCACATCACCATCGACTTTCTGAACTCCGTGCTGGATGGCGACGGTTTTGGCACCATCACCAGCATCGAGTTCCAGAACACTGTGGTGGAGCCGGATCATGCCGATCGCAAAGTTATCATCGTGGATATCGTCTGCACCACCGATCGCGGCGAGCAGATAGACATCGAGGTGCAGGTGCTGCCGCACCACTACTTTGCCGAACGCATTCTGACCTACTGGTCCAAGCTCTTTTTGCGGGAAATTCACCGGGGCGATTCCTACAAAAAGGTCAAACGTACGCTGATCATTACCATCCTGGCTGAAAAACTGCTACCCAACCAAAACTACCATTCCCGCTATTTTGTGTACAATCCTCAGGAGCAGCATAAGCTGACCGATGTGTTCTGCCTGCATTTTCTGGAGATCAAAAAAGTGGAGGTAGAAAAACCCATCAGCCAGATGACTCCCGAGGAGAAATGGCTGGCGGTTTTTTCCCGTAAACTCAGCATGGAGCAGAAAAAACGCATCGCGCAAAGCAGAGAGGCCATAGATGAGATGATGAGCGAAGCCAGAGCGTTTTTGCAGGACGAGGATCACTACCTCTCCTATTTGTTAGCCGAAGAAGCGGAGCGTACCTACCGTACTGATATGGCGGCCAGCCTGGAAGAGGGCATTGAAATTGGTCAGAAACAAGGACGGGTGGAAGAAAGAGATGAAAACGTTATAAAAATGCACCGCGAGAATATCAGTAAAACAATAATTTCTAAAATATCCGGCTACAGCATCGAAAAGATAGAGGAGATCATCGCCGCCGAGCAGCACAAGAACAGCAAGGGGGCGGATGATGCGGTGCCAGCTGCAACACCACCGCAGGATCACGGTGCTTATGAGACCTGAAGAATTCTTACCCGACGCTGCCGATCAGGCAAAAGACAGCGCCCGGCAACTTGCACAGATGCTGGCCGAAGAAGCGGAACGTACCTACCGTACTGATATGGCGACCAGCCGAGAAGAGGGCATTGAAATTGGTCAGAAACAGGGCATTGAAATTGGTCAGGAAAAAGGCATTGAACTGGGAAAAAGCGATGACATTCTGAACATGCACAAAAAGAAATTCAGTACCCAAGTCATCTCCGCGATCACCGGTTACAGTGCTAAAAAGATAGAGGAGATCATTGCCGCCGAGCAGCGCAAGAACAGCAAGGGGGCGAATGCTGCGGTGCCAGCTGCAACGCTACCACAGGACCACGGTACCGATGAGACCTGAAGAATTTTTACCCGACGAAGTAGAATCGCCCGAGGACGACGCCCGGCAACTTGCCCAGATGCTGGCCGAGGAAGCGGAGCGTACCTACCGCACTGATATGCAGGCCTGTTGGCAGGAAGGTTTTCAGGAAGGTTTTCAGAAAACTTTTCAGCAGAGTTTTCTGCAGAGTTTTCAGGAAGGTCTTGAGATAGGCAGAAAAAAGGGACTGGAGGAGTACCGTAAAGAGAGCATCCTGAAGATGTATGAGGCACAGATAAGCAAAGATGACATTTCAGAGATCACCGGATACGATCGCGCCAGAATTGAGGAGATTATCAGGAACAGTCAGCTAAAGGACACGACGGTTTCTGTCTCCTGAGCAGTCGCAGGCGAGGCTGCGTGTTGAGATCTCATCAGAATACAGCGCAGTCTGCCCAGAGCGCCGCACCCAAGGAGTCCGCTATGGATGACACCCCCATTCCCTCTTTAACCGAGGAAGCCCCTTTACCCGATCAGAGCGCACCACCACCGGCACCGGAGTGCGGCACTGACCCGGCGGCCTTGGAGACGCTGTTGCGCACGGCCGACGGCAAATTAGAGCAGTTGGCAGCCTTAAGGGAAGCCTTAGCCGCGCTGCCGAACTATCTGGAGGCACGATTTGCGGCCAATCTTGAGGCATTAGAGCGCTACGATCCGGATCTGCATCTTATTTTTGCCCATCGCAAGCTGCCTGCGGGCTACCAGTTTTTCTGTAACGCAGACGGCGTGCCTAACCTGCGTCTGCCCGACGGCCGCACCCTTTACGGGGCCGATCCTGAAGGCTACTGCCAAGAATTGGTCAGAGGGCAGCTTGAGCGGACCACCCTGCGCACCATGCGCTTTCGCCGCGAGCCTGATTACCTCAACCAAATTCACTTTCGCTACCTGAACGAGTCCCTGACCTTGCTGGAGGAGGCGCCACCGGAGCCTGCGCCCTGCGCCGCGGCCTTAGGCGCGGTACCCTGCTGCTATCTGCTGGGTACGGGACTGGGGTATATCGCCGGGGCGCTGTGCGCGCAGCTGGAGATGGCCGCGCTGGTGGTCATCGAGCCCGATCCCAATCTCTTTTTGGCCTCGCTGTATTGTTTTGACTGGGCAGGGCTGTTGGAGTTTTTCCATCAGGAGGGGCGGCTTATCTCCTTTTACGTCGGGGTGGGAGCGGAGCACTTTGAGAGCGCGCTGCGCGATTTTTATGAGATAAACGGGCGCTTTCTCTCGGCTCATACCTTAAGCATCGTGCATGACCAAACCGCGCAGATGGCTGCGCTGGTAGCCGCCATCAATCGCAGTTTTCACCTCTATCACGCCTCCATGGGTCTTTTTGACGACAATCTCTTTAACATCTCCCACGGCTGTCAGGCGCTGCTGCACCGCCGGCCCTTTGCCCGTTTGGGGCTCAAACTGCCCGAGGAGCTGCGCGATGTTCCCTATTTTGTGGTGGGCAACGGTCCCTCGCTGGATAAGGACATTCCCTTTTTGCGCAAGCACCAGGATCAGGCCCTCATCATCGCCTGCGGCACCGCCCTGGACACCCTCTACCATGCCGGCATTCAGCCGGATTTCTACGGCTGCACCGAGCGCGCCCCCCATATCAAGGAGACCATCCGCGCCATTCCCGACCAAAACTTCATCGCCTCCCTGATGCTGCTGGGTACCGAGGTGGTGCATCCCTGGACCTTGGAGTGTTTTAATGACTGCCTGCTCTTTGGCAAGTACGGGGAGGCCTTCTACAGCCTGGCCAGCCGCTTTTTGGACGACGGCTGTCTCATCTCCCCCACCGTGGGGGTCAATCCCCTGGTGGGCAACCTGGGGTTGGCCACGTCCATCATGCTGGGCTTTAAGCACACCTACTTTTTCGGCATCGACAACGGCACCAGGCTCAAGGACGGGGAGATGCACTCCTCCTACAACGCGGCCTATACCAAAGCCGGCGTCACCGTCAAAGGCGATCTCTACAAGACCGACACCACGGTGCCGGCCAACTTCGGAGGCAGCTGTGAGAGCACCTACATCTTCATCCTAAGCCGCGATTATCTCGCGCAGGATATCGCCGCCATCCAAAAGGTCGACCCGCAGCGTCAGTACTACAACTGCTCGGACGGGGCCTTAATTCAGGGCGCCGTGCCACTGCGCAGCGCCGCTCTCGAGATGGCTATGCAAGAGGCCCCGGCGGTGGACAAGCAGGCCTTCAAGCAGGCGTTGCGGGCGCAGAGCATCAGTTTTGCCCCAGATGAGGAGCAGTGCCGCAAGCTGTGCCACGCCGAGCTCTTTGAGAGTCTGGTGGAGGAGTGCCGCGCCCTCTGGCACCCGCTGCCGCACAGCCGCGCGGGCTATCTGCTGCGCATGGTCAAAAACGCCGCGCTGCTCTTCAGCGCCGAAGGTACCGAGCGCGAGGCCGCATCCTTGGCCTTGCAGGGCACCGTCAACAGTCTCTTTATCGTGCTGCAAAGCGCATTATGTCGCAGCGCCGACGAGGCACTGTGCCTTGAGCTTGGCGCGCGGCTCATCTCCTTGTACGATCACTTTCTGCAGGATGCGCTCACGCTGTACCGCTCGCTGCCCTACTATGTCAGCCATGAGCACGTCAGGCAGCTGCACGGCTTTATCGGCGCCGATTACCCCGATTCCAAGGCCCCGCCGGTGCAGCCTATTGAGGCGCTCTACCCACAGCCTTTTGACGATCCCCACAAGGTGTTTGTCAAACGTTATGAGTAGGTGAGGGAAGGCAAAGATGGGGATAAGCGCCCGAAGAGCTGGGGGACGTGCCTCAGATCATATTTTGCTGCACATTCTTGCGCAGGGCAGGAACCATGGGCAGGGCGCAGAGCTTCAACAGGACCGGCGAAAAGCATGCCTTTTGTATCCTGGAGGCCCGGGCACCGCAGCTCGGCGGGAAGTGTTTTAGGTGGGACGGACCTGCCGCTGACCTTATCCGCGCCGAGCCCAGGCAACGCGCCCTGCTGGGTTGGAAGCTCCAAGATGGTCGCGATTTTGCGATCCTGTCACTGTCAGGAGAGACCCACGCTTCAGGACTGATTTTACTGAGCGTATGCGGTAAAGAGCTGGATATCAGGTTATCCCATCCGCAGTTGCACTCTTTCCCCTGGTGCCAGAGCATCAGTGAAGTGATCGGCGTTGGTAGGAGCCGGGTTCGGGACTGGCAATGGTTTGCTCACTTTGATGCTCTGGAGTTTGAGCATGGCACAGCCAGATCACGCCGCAAAAAAGCAGCTGTCTTTTACGGCCGCACCCAAAAGATTTACCTCACCATCGATCTTGAGCACAAATTACAAAGCGGCGAACATTATGAGGTTTATGACGAAAAAGAGCACTTTCTGGGCAGAGGGGATCTTGAAAGTGCCGAAATTTTCCAACCTGCGAGCGGGGCTGATAAAAATCGAAAACTGTTTTAGGGCCGTTCCTCTGCACAGGACCGTCAATGACTAAACTGCCCGGTGTCATCCGCAAATGCGATCTTGTCGTGCCCGAATACCTCGCCGCCAAGTAACTGCAAAGCGCTTTACAGAGCCAACTGCCAGGCAGCTTGTTCAAGCTGATCAAGTCCCTTCTGCTGCCACAATCCCGCCTGCTCCAACACCGCTTTCAGCTCTCCATACTCAGCACTGTTTTGAAGGCAGGTGGCATACACCGCGCTGTATCCGTGATCCCTTTGGGCCAGTCTGAGTAAATCGCAGCAGGATTCGGCCACCCCCAACAGCGCCTCTCGTTGCCCTCTGCAGCCATGTGCCCACCTAATAAGCAGTGTGATCCTCTCAGTAAGTTGCCTTTTTAACCGCACCCTCAGTCTCAGGGGACTGTCTGCAAGCTTGCTCTCATTTAACTTAAGCTGCCTAACGGTATGCTCGCCTGCTCTGCTAATCCCCCGCATTCGCATGGTATCACTGTCTAAAGACAAATGTTCCCGCGGTTCGTCATCTGCCGGGTTGATAAACTCAACTGACGGGTGTCAAAATCACCTTTTTGCGAGTTACAGCGCCCGCAACAGGGCAACAGATTATGCCACGCCACCACCTCCTCAGGGCAGATTTTGCGCGGATGAAAGTGCTCAACGGTAAATTGGTCACTGCGGGAGGATCTTGCCTCCGGGAGTTGAGGCAATTGCTCCGGTGCTTTGAATTTCAGCTCGCAATAGCAACATTTGTTGGCGCTCATGGCCCTGAGCGCCCGGATAATATAGTCTTGCTGCCATACCTTGGTATTATGATTATGAAGGTAATCCTGAGTTAAACTCCGGTGCTCTTTGGCCAGTTCCTGTGGAGGCTCGCCGCGTTGCAGCTTGATCACTGAACCCTCCTTATCCTGACTTTTGCTCACGCAGGCTGCAGATCTCGCTGTGCCCTGCCCCCACCGCCTCAATCTCCAGTACCTGCGAAAGCGGGTTACCGGGATTTAGCAGTTCTTGCAGCTCATCGCGCACTTTAAGCGCCCCTGCCCTGTCACCGGCACAGAGTTCCTGCTCAAACCTCTGCAGCAGCACGTCCACCACAGGTGAATTCAGCGAGTCCAGTCCCATGATCTCAGTTAGGATCTCCTCTTGCGACCACCCCCAAAAACCGTGGGAGTCCTGCGGCAGACGCCTGACCTCAATCAGGCCATCCTCACTACGCGTGAGACTTATCACTTCACCCGGTCCGGCCCCCTGCAGTACTCCTGCGCTGTGGGTAGTGGCAAAGATCTGTGCCTGGGGCAGGAGTCGTCTTAACACGCCCAGGATCTTGCCCTGCCACTTAGGATGCAAATGCAGTTCCAGCTCATCAATCAAAATAATCCCGGCAAAATCCTCAGCCTTGATCCCACCTTGTTCTTTGAAGCGGTAGTCTATGGTCATGATAAGACCAAGCAGCATAAACACCGCTGCTTTATAGCCGTCTGAGAGGTACTCAAGGTAGACACTGCCATCTTGGGTTTTCAGGATGATGTCGTAACTGTCACCTGCAACCCGCTCAAATGAGATGTGCTCATCCAACAGGCCAAACACTTCCCGGGCGAGGGCAAAATTGTGCAGTTGAGTGCTGCTTAAGCTGCCCTCTTTGTCGGCGAACAAAAAGCGCCGAATAAACCACTCTTTCCCTCCTTGCAAATCCAGACCGGCTAACATTTCCTGTGCTGCATCGTAATCGGAGACTTCCGAATCTTTCTTTAAGGAATCTATCTGGATGTACGAGGGCAGCCTGTTCACTCCAAGCTGCATAACATAACGGGCCCAGCGCGCCAGGCCGGTGCTGATTTGTTCACGCTCGACAGGGGAAAAATTATTGACCTGATACTTCACCTCCACCGCCTCAGGTTGCGCCCCGCCAGGGGCAGCTGTGTCACGTCCGGCGTCACACTTGAGTCTGACCAGGCCTTGCCTGCTGCCTTGGCGTTTTTTCAAGGTCAGGTACTGCGCGCTGTTGATAAAACCGCTGGCAATGCACTTAAGCAGGGTGCTTTTGCCGGTACCGTTACCGCCGCAGATGAGGTTGACACCCGGGGCAGGTTCAATGAGCAGGTGTTTAAAACAGCCTATCTCTTCAACCTCAAGTTCTTTGATTTTAAGTCCTTGCATAGTCTTAACTGCCTTAACCAAGCCGTCTTGAACCAGCGCCTGCCCCATTTGGGCCGGCTACCGCACCGGCACGCCCTCAAGCTCCCCGCCCTCCGCAGGTTGCAGGATCCTGAACCGGTCAAACCGGCGGTGCAAGTGCCTTGCCTGCGACCATAAGATTGATTTTACCTGACCTGCGCAACCTCGTCTATCTCAAGCTCCACTCTCTAAGACCGAGGGCCATCCTTACTGCGCAGAGCGCCCGCGTGAACTGCTGATCTGTCCTGGCACGTAAGACCTACGGGACCTCCCTGATCGGCAAGTAAAGCGAAACTGCCTAAGACACAGCGTCACAGCCGCCTCAGAGGAGGGGTCCGGAGAGATCTGGAGATAGCGGAGCGTGACTGCGGCACCGGCACGGGGCGCATCCGGTACACCTCGTCATGAGCTGCGAGAGCTGCACAGACTGGCCACGCGCAGTGCTCACCCATATATGATGACCAAAAGAGCAGCCTAAAGCCTGGCACCTCCCGGGCGCTGCCCAGGTATTTTCTCAGGTTACGGGATAATCAGCGGCGCCGGGCAGCAACTATAAGGCCCCGGCAGGCTCTCAACCAGGCCGGGTCAACCGGCTATGGCTGCTTGCGCGACGGCTTGCGCGGATATCCATTCTGCCAGTCCTCTGCCCTGGTTATGGCCAGTTAAGAAAAACCTCAGCACAGGCACCGCGCGCCGTTTTCACCTCTGTAAGGCCCTCTCGCCTCTGCCCCGCTTCAGGCTTAGACAAGCCCTTGCCACAGGCCGGCGGCACCTGTTTCACCGCACGGGCACACGGGGGCGCGCCTGTGTACCTCTTTGGCATCTTTGGCCTCTTTGGTGCCTGCATCATCGAGCTATATCGACCGGCAGTCCAGACAAGCCGGGCAGGCTGTGAGATGTCACCGCTTTATAGCGCCTGAGAAGGCGCAGGCGATGTCGTCTTTATCCCAGGCTCTGCTGCACTCCAGAGCCTCTTGATTGAAATCGTCCAGCTGCTTTTCTACAAGAGCGCCAAGCTCGCTCTCACAGGTGGCCTGAAGCCTGGTTAGGCTCTGCGCGGCGAGTCTTTGAAAAAAGCCCTCCACCAGATTTAGCCAGGCGCCCTGCGCAGGCTCAAAGGTAAGCCTAATGCGCCCGGGCCTGGCGCTAAGATAATCAAGGAGCGCCCGGGAGGGGCGTACCAGACGCTTGTTCACCGCCAGGCGGATTTCAAGATCCTGAGGGTACCCGGCATCGAGCCTATCGAGGAAGGCTGTGAAGTTTGCAGTGCCATCGCCCTGCCGCTCGTAGCTGACCTCTCCCGTCACCTCACCTGAGAGCAGATCTATGGCTGCGTGCAGGGTGGCCGGGCGGGATCGTTGGGGTTGGTGGGGTTGGTGGGATGGGTCTTGGTGCGGAGACCGCAGTTGATCTGCAGACGCTGGCAGGGCTGTGGCCGGGACCGGGGCGGCGGTGGGCTGCACGAAAGGCTGCGTCTTTGGGCTGTCCTGTCCTGTGGTCTGCGGGGAGATCGCAGCGGGGGCGGGAGCGCTCCCGGGGGCAGCAGCATTCCAGCACGGCAGCCACCTGAACTGGGTGTAGAGCAAAAACACCTGCTTATCTGCGCTCTGGGGCTTGGGGGCGTGCTTTTTCATCTTCTGCTCTGTCAATCTTCTGTTTGTCGTCTGTTTGTCGTCTGAGACCGGGGAGTCTCTTCTGTCCGGTCAGTTGGGCCTGTTCGGTCAGAGGGGCAGGTGCAGCTGTTGGGTACCGAAGTACGCAGAGAGCTGCTGCGCTCTGCCCGGCCAAATCTGATTTTACACCCGGCCTTTTAAGCGCACCGTTGCCCCCGAAAAGTGCCGTGAACGGGGGGAGCCATTTGCATAGGCGGGCTTTTGTCTGCATGCCCTGTAGAGCCTCAGTTGGGAACGGGTTAACCTTGAGGGAGTATCCTCCTCGTGTAACGTCTCAGTCATTTTTAATGCTAAATATGCTACTGTGCTAAAATAAATCTTGCAATTTCTCCTCTGTATGCTAAAATATAAAATTAGCATTTAGCATAGAGAGGAGTATGCCATGACCGTATCGACATCGTACAACAAGTACACGGACACGACCTACGCTTATGAGCTTAGCTATGTCTGGGATGAAAAACTGCAGCGTAAGGTTCAAAAGAAGAAGTGCATAGGCAAGATTGACCCCAACACGGGTGAGGTGGTGGCCAACGCCGGGCGAGGTCGCCCACAGGGGACAAGAGTACCAGCTAAGAGTACCGCGCCTGCTGAGGTGAAGGCCGATACCGGTGTGGTTGAAGACAAGGCCAGACAAAGCTTTGAGCTCTTGTCCAGTAAATGTGAGGAGTTTGAGCGAGGTATAGCAGTCTGCACCACGGCTCTGGTTGAGCTCAAAGAGGGTATGCGAAAAATCTGGCAGAGCGGCACCTGAACTGTGTCCGCCACACCAGACTGAAACAGCCGTTTTATCAGAGCCCAGGAGCCCCATATGTGCAGAGACAGAAAGTACGTAATCTCGCTTGACCCCAAGGAGCGGAAAATTATCAAGCAACTCATGCGCAACACCAGTTCATCGAATAAAAGAACCCGTTGCGTCATTCTGCTGAAAGCCGACGAGTCCGTGAACGGTGCCCAGACTTATGCAGAGATTGCCGGTAAGTCGGGCTGCACGGAGCGTACGGTCATCGACACCCTGCGCAAGTTCTGCAGTGGTGGACTGAATGCGGCGCTTACACCCAAGCGCTCACCTAACTCCGACACTGCCACTCTCAAGGCAACAGGCGAGGTGCAGGCCAGAGTGATTGCCAAGGCCTGCAGCCCCGCACCGGAAGGACGCGTGCGCTGGACCTTGAATTTGCTCGCAGAAGAGTTAGGTATCGTGCTTGATTGTCAATTAAGCCGCTCTACCATCGGCAGGGTATTGAACCAGAATGAGCTGAGGCCCCATCTGAGCGAGTACTGGTGCATTCCTCCCGAGAATTGCGCTGAGTTTGTGGCGGCCATGGAAGACGTACTCGATATTTACCATCTGCCATACAATCCCAGGTTTCCGGTCTGGTGTATGGATGAGAAGCCCTATCAACTGCTTGACCATGCCCGCAACCCCATCCCTATGACCCCCGGTGACATTACCAAATTCGACTCCGAGTACGTCAGGAACGGTACGGTCAGCGTCTTCTGCTTTATCCAGCCCCATACCGGCAATATAATTCACTCAGTCCAGGAAACCCGCACTGCGTTGGACTGGGCAGAGCAGATTAAATACCTGCTCGATGTGGTCAATCCTGACTGCGAGAAGGTCATCCTGGTCTGCGACAATTTGAATACTCATACGATCGCCTCGCTGTACAAGGCCTTTAAGCCTGAGGAAGCCAGGAGATTGGCCCGCAGGCTTGAGATCCACTACACCCCTAAACATGGCAGTTGGCTCGATATAGCTGAGATCGGCATTAACATCATGACCCGCGAGTGCCTTAACCGCCGTATAGGCGGCATTGAAAAGCTGCGGGAAGAGCTCAAGGCCTGGAACGAGGCCCACAACGAGACCGCCAAGCCGATAAACTGGCAGTACTCCAAGGAAGATTCCAGAATTAAGCTCAAGAGGATCTACCCGGACATCGACAAATGGCATGAGGCTCGTGAGGCTCGGCGCCTGGAGAAACTGAAGGAAAATGCCGAGGGGAGCAGCAAAGAGAATGACTCTGGCAGTAACGCCAATACAGGTGGTACGGAGAACAGCAATGCTGCTGCCTAAGGCTCAGGACAAGGGCGCCAACCGGCGCCCTGTGCTAAATATATTTTTTTACGGTTTTAACTGTAAAAATGAATGGGACGCTACACTCGTCCCGTCTTGGGCGATGAACTCCGAATAATGGAGCCCTGATGACCGGGCGTTAAGAGCCGCGCGCCATCATCACGAAAACCCAAGGCATCCGGGTTTGTTGCCGGGGCCTCAAGCCTTGTGGCAGCAGCCTTCGATGGGGGAGAAACGCATCAGTCCAGCTTATACTTGACCCCTGATGGTCTATATAGCCACTACCATTGCCGTCTCAAATGCTGGACAGTCTTAACAAACTTTGACCGAATATCGCTTGACTCACTCAGAACATATTGAGAATAAAGCAAATTAAGTTGAGCAAAACTTCTAAAGGATTTTCTTTGTGCGCCGTTAATTGAATTACAGGGCACTTGAGCCCTTTGTCAATCTCAATTCCGCAGGAGGAAACCAA
>JAFUGP010000061.1 GCA_017469335.1 Succinivibrio sp.
TAAAGCCTAATAGTGGTGATCCGCGCCTGGCACCAACCAGCTAGGGTTATTCAAATACCAGTAAATGGTAGAACGCAGTCCGCTCTCAAAGTCATGCTTTGGTTCCCAACTAAGTTCAGAGCGGGTCTTGTCGGGATTGATGGCGTAACGCCGGTCATGCGCAGGTCTGTCAGTGACATGGTCTATCAGATCCGGTGATTTGTGCAGGGCATTCAAGATAAGGTTGACGATGTACAGGTTGCTGTGCTCGTTATGCCCGCCTATGTTGTAGACCTCACCCAGGCGTCCACGGTTGATGGCCGCGATGATGGCCGCGCAGTGATCCTCCACCTGCAACCAGTCGCGTACCTGCAGCCCATCCCCGTAAACAGGCAGGGGCTCATCGCGCAATGCCTTGGAGATCATGAGCGGAATTAGCTTTTCCGGGTACTGGCGCGGCCCGTAGTTGTTAGAGCAACGGGTGATGATGACCGGCATGCCGAAAGTTTTGTGATAGGCCAGAGCCGTGAGATCGGCTGCGGCCTTGGAGGCCGAGTAGGGACTGCTGGGATAGAGCGGGGTGCTTTCGGTAAAAGGCGGATCTTCAGGCCCCAGTGCTCCGTAAACCTCATCGGTTGAGATTTGAATAAAGCGGCACGGCTCAGTTCCCACCACATAGTTTGGCTCTTCCCAGTACCGGCGCGCGGCCTCAAGCAGAGTCTGGGTGCCCAGTACATTGTTAAGGGTAAAAGGCGTGGGATTGGAGATGGATCGGTCCACATGAGTATGAGCTGCGAAGTTAACCACGCAGTCGATGGAGTGCCTCACCAAGAGTTTGGAAAGCAGCGCAGCATCGAGAATATCGCCCTTGATAAAAGTAAAGCGCCCCTCGCCTTCCAACCCCTTGAGGTTGTCAAGACGACCGGCGTAGCTCAGGGCATCTAAGGCAACAACCTGCAGATCTGAGCGGTGGTCATTTTGCAGCAGGTAATGGACGAAGTTTGAGCCGATAAAGCCGACGGCGCCGGTTATAAGTATGGATTTCATGGTGGGAGTGTCCTGGTCAGTTATGAGGTTGTGAAAAATTGTTGATTATGGCACTGGTTTAGGTACTTAGCCCCTTCACCTTAAGGTACAAAGTTAGGAGACGTAGCCGCCCGCTCGTGGTGATGTTTAAGCATGCGCGGGCCTTTGGTTGAAAAGTGCCTTCAAGCGCTGAGGAAAAAGTAGACAGCTCAACTTTATTGAGCTGGCCCTTTGAGGCTGAGCGCGGTCAACTCTTTGGGCTGTTGTATCTTCGGAACTGCCGGACGAGGCTAAACTGCCATGGTTGCCATCCTGACTTTTAGGCTCGGCCAAAGCCTCTTTGGTCAGCTCTTTGGCGGACAGACCTGAGGCGAGCGCGATTTCATCCTTGAGAGGTAGCCGCGGAGAATACAGCTTCAGATAGGCGTTGCCAATAGCACCGCGAAAGAAGATCATCTTGGGATTAAGTTTATTGCCGGTAAGTCCAAAAGTGAGGATGTGACTTTTGGAGATCCCCGGGTAAGGATCAATGTAGTAAATTTCGCGTATGCCCAACTGGTAGGCTTTCTTGGCGCACAACTCACAGGGGGAGGCCGTGGTGAATAGTTTGCCGCCCTCCAGGGGAGCACCGCCGTATTTGGCTATTTGCAAAAAGGCATTTTCCTCGGCATGCAGTGAGCGGGTATAGACCTGGTTCTTTTCTTTTGTGATGGTATTGTAGATGTCCTTGAAGCAGTAGGCAAAGCACTTGCCGTTCATCTTATTCTTGTAATCTCGGTCGCTGTTGATGTAGCTGCAGATATGTTGCAGTGCCTTATCAAATCTTGGATCGGTAAGCTCAAATTCGCTGAAGCTCTGGGGATCTTTGTTGCGGCAGTAATCTTCAACACAGCGCAGGTTGCAGGGAGTCTGACCTTTGGGCACGTCATTCCATCCTACTGAGCGTACCGAGAAATCCACGCCGGTGACTACCGCGCCGACCTGGCGGGACAGACAGCCGGAGTTGAATTTGGCGTTGTAGGCCAGCTGCATGCAGCGCTCTAAATGGCTGGGGGTGACCAGCCCTGGTTGCAGGATAAGGGCGATGTACTTGATGAGCTGTTTGGTCAGTTCAAAATAGTGCAAGTCCTGCGCGTCGGGGTTGTGAACGTGAATATCGGCAATCTGTTGGCAGGCCTGGATGTTCTGGTGATAGAAATCGGTATTTTCGTGTGGATATTCAATCTTATCCAGGGACTTTATCTGATCTTCGTTGAGTTTCTTGGACAGGCGCCTTTGCCGTTCATCATCCTCGGCATTGATGGCCAGAGCGTAGAAATTAGGATAGCGGTCGCGCAGGTATTCTATTTCCAACGCATTGCGCAGTGCGTCGATGCAGATACGGGTGCGCTGTTGGCCGGGCTTGTCCTGCTGCGTTTTGCTTTTAGATGCTGACCGTATTTCCATGGCATTGTTCTTTTGTTTATTGCCCTGATAGGAATCAAAGCCGTTGAATTCGGCACACTTAATCAACCTGATGAGGGAGATTATGCGCATGATGGGCAGGTTGGTCTGAGGTGAAATTCCTTGCTGAGTGTCAGATGATTCTTCATCAAGGTAGTGATAATCGTAACGGCCGTGCGCCCTCAGATTATTGCCGATAGTCTGCATGAAGAAACTGTAAAAGCTGGAGGTACCTGAGTATTCGATTTCTGCCTTGCCTCTCTCAGCTGATGGTGTTTTAGTTTGGTCTTTTCCCTCGTCACGCTTGTAATGTCTGATGGAATATTTTATGAGTTTGTCCGCAACGGCTGTCTTTAAGTCCAGGACATTAGCGGGAACTTGATTGCCATTGCCGGACTTCCAGGTAAAATATTTAATGATATCTTCGATGTCGTCCTTGTTCGACTCGTAATCTTTGTAGTAGAGGTGATAGAGCAGGTGCTCAACGTCGCCTGGCTTTTCGCGGCATTTGCCGGTCAGGCGAGTGCTTATCGGATCATCGGATCCTCCATATTCTGCGATTATCTTTCTGCGCTCTGCCCTGAGGTCTTGTTGGTCTGACTGGCCCTGTTTTTCATTATTGTTGTCATTATTTTTAGACGCCTGACTGTCCTCGGCGCCGGGATTGAGCCTGTGCTCGATGTTTTGTCTGGTAGCACTGTCTGAGATGGCCCTGATCAGGTCAACCTTGAGCTCGTCAATATCGTCTATGCGCCCTTCGCGATCATTCAGATAATCGATGAACTCGAACAGTTGCTTGAACGAATGATCGAGCACGAAAGAGAAAATGACAGCGCTGGCCTCAATGACAGTGAAAGGACGCCAGTGTTTACCTTGACGCATGAAACGGTAAATGAGGCTGTATTTGCGTTCTTCTGAATCTGTATAGTCGCAGGTTTTGTAGGACCTAAGATCGAGCTCGGTGAGCTCTTTGCGTGAGAGTATCTTGGCCACGGTGGAACAGCCCGAGCCGGTGCGCCCGGTAAGGCCAATTAAGATGAAACTGTCTCTTTGGCGGTAGAGTTCGGCTATTTCATTTTGTTTGCTCTCAGTCATATGCGCTCCGTAGGTTAAGCTGCGATTAAGGCAGAGTAAGTTGGCAGTACATGATCAGTCAGACCATGGTTGCGAATACTGTCCGAGACAGCGTCCACAGACTTCATGCGCGAATACTCCCAACTGACAATTCCAACAGATATTGTCCGTATTCTGTTTTTGACATTGGTTCAGCCAGGCTGGCTAGCTCACTTTGAGTTATCCACCCTTGGCGCCATGCAATTTCCTCTATGCAGGCCACATACAGTCCCTGACGCTTTTGAATGATGCGTACGAAGTTGGTCGCCTCGGTAAGACCATCTGGAGTACCGGTATCAAGCCAGGTCATACCGCGCCCGCAACGCTCGACATGGAGTTTGTTACGGCGCAGGTAGGCGAGGTTAACCGAGGTGATTTCCAACTCCCCCCGATTTGAAGGTGTCACGTTCTTAGCGATGTCCACCACTTCGTGGTCGTAAAAGTAAAGACCAGGTACGGCAAAGTGAGAGCGCGGGTGCGCAGGTTTCTCCTCCAGAGAGACCGCCTGTCCTGCGTCATTGAACTCAACCACCCCAAAAGCAGTTGGATCATGCACGGGGTAGGCCAGGATAGTGGCTCCTGACTTAAAAGAACAACAGCGATGCAGTAGCGGAGAGAGCAGCGCCCCGTAAAAGACATTGTCACCCAGAATAAGCGCCACCTGTTCAGAGCCGATAAAGGACGCTCCCAGGATAAAGGCCTCAGCCAGACCACGGGGTGATGGCTGTTCCAAGTAGCTAAATGACATGCCCAGATGAGAGCCGTCTCCTAGGAGCCCGCTAAAAACCGGTAGATCACGTGGGGTGGAGATGATCAGTACCTCTCGTATGCCTGCCAGCATCAAGGTCGAGAGCGGGTAGTAGATCATGGGCTTGTCATAAATAGGCAAAGCCTGCTTGGATAAGGCCCGGGTTACGGGATAAAGGCGGGTGGCCGAGCCGCCTGCCAGAATAATGCCTTTCATGCGGAAAGCTCCAATGGGTGTGAGCGCAGATAGGATGCAGTCTCTAAGATGGCTTGGTCAAAGGGGTAGTCAGCCTTTACTCCGGTATCCTCCAGGAGAGCCGTGTGTGAAATCTCTCTTAGGGTGGCCGCTGTAGGATCTGGCATGGTGCCAAATTGCAACGGTGCCTCCGGCAACAA
The DNA here is from genome assembly GCA_017469335.1 of Succinivibrio sp. Taxonomy (GTDB): domain Bacteria; phylum Pseudomonadota; class Gammaproteobacteria; order Enterobacterales; family Succinivibrionaceae; genus Succinivibrio. Next base: position 4,705 of record JAFUGP010000061.1, read on the forward strand.
CAGATCTCGGATGGTCGTAATAATGTTCCCAAAGGTGGTGGGCACGGTATGGCCTAAGTAGTAACTGCGATAGGGCCTGCCCTGTTGTGCCACAGCGGTGAGCATGCGCAAGAGATCTTTGATGTAAAGCCAGTCCTGAGGTGTGTCGGCACTGATAAGTTGTGCTGGAGCCTTACCGCTTAGGAAGGCGCTGATTACGGTATTGGGTGCTCTGTGAGAACGGTCTCCCGGTCCGAACACACCGGTGGGCAACACGTGATTGAACTGCAGATCCAGTTGCTGAGATCTGTGAAGGCACATCTGTGCGGCGCAGAGTTTGGCAATGGCATAAGGAGCCCGGGCTGAAGGGAGAGCGCCGTTTGAGGTATCGCAGGGGACTTGCAATTCGTAGGCTGAGCCCAGGAAAATGAATTTGCGACAGGAGAGCGCGTTTGCTGCTTCCAATGCCTGCAGTGAGGCTGAGACATTCTCAAGCTGTCGGCCCTGCTCGGAGTAAGTCTCAGGCGTCAGCCCGTCCCAGGCCAGATGGAAGAAATAATCAGCTTTATGGGCTATCGGATTGGAAAGCGAGTTGTAATGGCTCAGATCAGCTTCCACCACCTCAAGTTCCTGCCGTTTCAGGTGCGCCAGCTTTTCGGCCTTGCGCACCACGGCAGTGACAGCCCACCCCAAGGAAAGCAAATGAATGGTGAGGGCTTGACCAATAAACCCCGAGCCTCCGGTGATGACAGCGCGGATCATGCTGCCACCCCAGAGTATTTGTAAAATAAAGTAGCGTAATAACAACATATTATCTCAATGGGGGGGGGTAATGCCCCTATAGGCCTGCTCTGCTAGGTCTGGATCAGTGGAGGTAATAAAATCAGCTGTCTCAAGAATTGCCTGGTCAAAGGGATAGTCGGCCTGTACGCCGCAATCTGCCAGCAAGGTCGTCGTGGAGATCCGAGAGTAATCGGTAATGAAAGGATCGGGCATGGTACCGAACCCAAGGGGCAGATCCGGCGCGAGAATATCACGCACGGCGGTGATGATGTCGCGCAGATGGCGTAGCTTTACGTGCCCCACATAGTAAGCCTGACCGTTATGTCCGTGCTCGGCCAGAGCGGTCAGCAGTTTTACGGCATCCTTGATGTAGTGTGGCGGTTGAATAGAGTTTGTTACGAGCTTGTCAGTTTAGTTTTGTTACAACACTCCTCTATCCATTGGCGATCCTTATCTTTGATCTCGCGCCATGCACCATTTAACAGAAGCCCCGGTAGGCAGCTCACCTTCTCTA
>JAFUGP010000062.1 GCA_017469335.1 Succinivibrio sp.
AAAGTGAGGGTGAGCGCTTAAGCTCAATCTGCCGTCAGGCGGCAGCGCCGCGCTTACGGCATTGTACAGTCTCACCTGCGCCGGCGTCAGGCGGGGATAAGTGTAGGGCGCGGCCTGCTCTGTATCTTGGTTCATGGCGGTATCATGCTCCGCTCAGATTGTGCGCCACGCAGGGCACAGTCAGCTCAAAAATTATCATATAACAAGGTGTTTTACCTGTCAGCGTGGAGAGTCTGTTCCAACTGAGCCTGATTCTGACAGCCGTCCTCATTGCCCAGCTCGCAGGATTTTTTGTAGTATTGCAACGCGGTGTCAGCGTTCTTCTCGACCCCCTCGCCCTCTTCATAGATTAATCCCAAGTAGTTACAACTTAATCCCTCCTCGAGGGCGCAGGCCCGCTCAAAGAGTGCGCGGGCCTTGTCATAATCCTGCTCCACCACACGTCCTGCATAGTACAGACCGCCTAAATTTTTGCAGCCAATACCGTCATTCAGCGCGCAGGCTTTTTCAAAGTAACTTTTGGCCTTGACGTCATCTTGTGGCACACCCAAGGCGGTGGCGTACATGGCGCCCAAATTGCTGCATCCCGAGCCGTAGTCAAGTGCGCAGGATTGCTCATAGTAGCGGAGGGCCTCAGTGACGTCGGCGCTCACCCCCAGACCCTCGGCGTAGACCACCCCCAGATTGTGACACCCCGAGCCGTCCTTGAGGGTGCAGGCCTTCTCAAGCAGTTTAAGGGCCTCGGCAAGATCTGCCTCAAAAAACTGACCGGTGATGAAAAGGCCTCCCAGATTGCTGCAGCCATAGCCAAAGTCAAGCTCACAGGAGCGCTTCAGGTAGGAAACGCCCTTCTCACTGTCCTGCTCCACTCCGTCCCCGCTGAAATAGCTCGAGGCCAGGCGAAAACAACCCCCGCCATCGCCTTCGCTGCAGCCTTTTTCATACAGTGTAAGCGCCTGGGACGCATCGTGCGTGACATCCTGTCCCTGGTAGTAGCGATCCCCAAGTTCCACACAGGCCGCAGCGCTCCCCGCCGAGCACTGCGCGTTAAGCTCCCTGGCGCTTTGGGAGGCAAGAGCGCCGGTCTTATCACTCTGAGCCTGTGCCGCGGCTGCGGCACCAAGAGGTGCTGCTGCCAGCAGCAATAACCAATGTATTGGGCGCATAACCTATCTCCTCTGTCATCTTCAGACCGTCACCAGGCCGTACCTTTTTGAAGGTGCGTACCATGGCATTCAGCGGTGCTGTTTGCATAATCTCCCGGGTTAATGTATGCACGCTCAAGGCTGTCTTGGCAGACTAAGCCTCAGACTTAGTTACTGCAGCAAACACAAAAAGCAGTCTGCCGCCTTGGGCAGGCAACGCGAATGAGCCCCAAGTGCCTACTTACCTTCTGCACTGTTGAACGTATGCTCTTTCAGAACATCTTGATGACCATGGCTATTATAAGGCTGTTGAGCGGGTCAATCAGCATGGTGCACACCACCGGCACCAGCAGATAGGCCTTGAGGGAGTAGCCGAATCTGCCGGCGAGCACCAAAATGGCGGAAATGCCGCTGGGAGTGGCCCCAATCCCCACCGAGCAGCTCGCGCTGCTGATGACGGCGGCATCGTAGTCACCGCCTAAGAGCCTGAACAGCAGCAGGCAGAAGATTGTGATCAGCACCAGCTGTGCGGCGATGAGCACAAGATCGCCGCCATCCAAGCCCGCGACCTGCCACAGCGGGATCTCGGCGAAGTTGATGGCCAAAAACAAGGACAGCGCAAAACCGCCGAAAAAACTCATTTCGTTCACCTCAAAGTGATAACGGCCGCTTTTCTCGCTGAGGTTGCGCAGTATCACGGCCATGAGCATGGCTCCGATATAGTGGGGGATCTTCACACCCGACAATTCGATGCCCTTACACAGCAGTACCCCCAGCCCCATGGCGACGATAAGCTGATAGCAGGCGCGGGCCAGGCGAGCGTAAAGCGCATTCATCTGCTCCCCGCGCTGAGCTCCCAAAGGGTGCGTATGCTGAGGGCCCGGCTCTTCAAGGCCGCCTGTCGCCGGACTTAAGTGATGCTTCAAAATGAGGTATCTGCCCAGGGGACCGCCCAACAGCACACTGAGTACCAGACCTAAGCTGGCCGCGCCCAGGCACAGGTCAAGACCGTGAGCCACCGTCAGATCCTCTAAAATCGGGCCGAACACCAAAGCCATCCCCTCACCGCCCATCATGGTAATGGAGCCGGCACTCAAAGAGCGCAGCGGGTCCAACTCGCCTACCAATGCTCCCGCCACCGCCAGAGCGTTCTGCAACAGCGTCAGGATGGTCATGGCCAGGAGCAGAGTCAGCAAGATCCTGAGGCTGCCCGAGATGAGCTTTAGGCTGATCTGAAAGCCCACTGAGGTGAAAAAGGCCAGCATGAACAGGTCCTCGACGTCCTCATCGAATATGACCTCCAACCCGAAAAAATGCAGGACACCCAGTACGAGGCTGAAGATCAGCCCGCCCACCACCGGTGAGGGGATGCAGTATTCCTCCAGGAATTTAAACCTTCTCTTGAGGGTGATGCCCGTGAACAGCACCACTACCGCCGCAGCGGCAGTCTGAAAAAGATCCAATGTATATTCCATACCCACCTCAATCCTGTCCGGCGATAATGCTGATCAGAGGGACATTCTGCTCAAAGAGCTTCACCTCAAGACCGTGTTCATGATAAAAATCCGCCGCTCCCGGATGGAAGCTGAGATTAAGCTCTCCGGCGCTCAGGCTTTCCAGCACCGGGCGCTCCTTCCCTAGGTAAGTTCCCTCACTGTGCGCCGGGCGCTGCTCGTCTTTATGTTGCCGCGCCGCTCCCAGAGCGAACAGACGTTCCAGCACGCGGTGGGCATCCTGCCTGGAAACGGCCTGACTGGCCATCAGCACCACCTGGGCGGACAGCAGTTCCACCGCCTCCTCCTGCCCCTCATAAGTTCCGGGCGCCACGCTGCGGATGCGGTATCCTTCCTCATAGCGCAGGAGATTCTGCTTGACATCCTCGTCCAGGCCGAGCAACCTCAGCTCGGTACTCCTGCACAGCCCGGCCACCGCCGCCGAGGGGACCTGATCGTTGATAAACAACGCGTCTATCTTGCCTTGCTGCAGCAGCCTTGCCCCCGTCTCCAGATCAACCTCGTCAACCGTAACCATCGGCAGCTCAATGCCGCTGGCCTTGAGCAGATTGACTGCGGTACCGCCTCCACCGCTGCCCAGGCGGCCCATGACCAGCTTTTTGCCGAACAGATCGTCAAGATCCTCGATCCCGGAGTTCCGCTGCACCAGCACATGGCAGTTCAGGTCAAACAGCCCCGCCAGCGCAGCGTAAACCACATCATTATCCTCGCTCTTACGCTTGTCCATGAGGGCAGAAAGCAGAGTATCGTACTTGACCAAAGCCAGATCTATAAGTCCCCGGTCAAGCAACCTCAGTGCGGCAGCACCGCTGCTTACCGTCACCTCCCGCAGCGCAGGCGCCGCAGGAAGCGCTGCGTCATCACGGTCAAAATCATCAATAAAGTCACTGCAGACCTCCAAGCGGTCAATGGTCCCGATGCGCAGTTGCGGGCCTGACAGATCGCAGCCTGCCAGAGACAGCGCCGCAGCAAGACCGAACAGATAGAGCAGTTTTTTCATTTATCCCTCTTGCACCGCGGGTGCAAATTAATATCTCATGTTGCCTGAAACCACCTGACCGAAGCCGCTTTGAGTTGGTGATTGAGGAGGCTTATCAGCGTCGTGCCGCGGGTGGCGGACGTTTGCTTAAAATTGAAGATACCCACAGTCAGCCGGTAAGCCGGATCAAGGAACCTGCTCTGCAGCTTATTGCCGGAGTCCACCACAAAGGCATGCAGCTCATAGTTTTTGCTCACATTGTCAGCAGCCCGGTTCAGCACCTGGGGATAGTCTTGACACGGCTCAATCCCACTGTCCTTAAGTCTCATCTCATAGCTGACCTTCACCGCCTCTCCCCCAGGGCGGCCTGCTCAGAGTCCGTTCGGGCTCATCGTTGAGCAGATCTTGGGTCTTGCGCTTGTCAAGATCCTTGAGGATCAACGTATTGCTGATCGTGGTGTCGGAGCAAAATCCATGTGGCCTGCGACATCCGAGACCTGCACCCGGCGGTAGTTCTCGGCACAGCCGCTGCCCGGGGCCTGATGGGAGCTTTGAGCACATAGGAGAGTGTCTCGTCTGCCTTATCCGTGTCAGACACCTCCTGAAATTTACTCAGGGCTGTTGCGCTGCATCAGGTTGCAAGACCTCTTTGCCTCTACAAACGTCATCTTCCCTAATTAAGACACCAACTTCTATCTAATTCTCCCCTTTTTGTGACCAATATCCCTCTGTTATTCCATATTTTTGCTTGACATTAATTAGATAATTGTCTATAATTAAAACATAGTGCATTTTGCACT
>JAFUGP010000063.1 GCA_017469335.1 Succinivibrio sp.
ATTGGTGCCGAAGGTGGGACTCGAACCCACACACTATCACTAGCGGCGGATTTTGAGTCCGCTGCGTCTACCAATTCCGCCACTTCGGCAACTAAGACAACGACAACAGATGATACCGCCGCCGTCTGAGTAGAGCGCATTATACCAAAGACAGGCGGCAATTCAAGAACAGCTGAAGGTTTTTCTTGTGCTAAGTCAAAATCAGGTCGAGGCTGAGAAACACCGGCGCTCCCGGGCCGGTCTTAGCCCGAAGACAGCATGAAATCCCTCATTGACGGCACATGTCGTCCCTCAACAACCTAAGCCCTTCTTCTGAGCAGGTAAAACGCGATGCAGCCAAATACCACCGTGGCCATGCTGGAACCTATCAGCGGCGGAATGCCGTACACCAGGGAGAACGGTGCCACAATCTGATTGAGCACATAGTAGCCAAAGCCTAAGGTAATGCCGGCCAGGATCCTGGTGCCCATGGTCATGCTGCGCAGCGGGCCGAACACGGTGGAGAGCGCCAAAAACAGCATCACCACCATGATAAGAGGCTGCATGTACTTGGTGTAGAGCTCAAGCTGATAGCGTGAGGCATCCTGCTCATTGCTCTTGAGATAATTGATGTAATCCTTGAGACCTGCCATGGTCAGGTAGCTGCCGGAATTGCCCATGACATCGATGCGATCGGGCGTGAAATTAAGCTTCCAGTACTGGGTGTCATAGTGAGAGGTATTGACGTGGGCGGGGGAAAACTCGCTTACCACCACCTTGTTCATGACCCACTCCCCGTTCTCGTAGCGGGCGCTCTCGGCGCGGCGCACGGCCTGCAAGCCCTTTTGCTCATCCACGTCATAGCGCACTATCTCACGCAGGGTGCCGTCGGAGAGGGTGAACCTGATCCCGATAAAGGACTGCCCTTCCTTGAGCCAGACTCCGGATTTGCTCACCGACATGGCGCCGTTGCTTGACAGCACCGAGTAGCGGTACTCGGCGTACTGTTCCATGGGAGGTGCCACATACTCACCCAATGCCATGATCACCAAGATGAGCGGCAGCAGACTTTTTAACGCGCTGACGGCAATGTTGGTGCGGGAGAGTCCCAGCGACTGCAGCACCACGATTTCGGAGTTGCGGGCCATATTTCCCAGGGCTATCACCCCGCCGATTAAAATGGAGACCGGAAAAAAAGTGACGATAAACCCGGGCGAGAGCAGCAGCACATACTCACAGACAAACCAGAAACCTATGCTGCCGCGCCCGATGTAGCGCATACTGTCGATAAAGGTCACCAGCCCCGTGAACAGTGTCAGACACAGCGCTATCACCAGCACGGTTAGCACCATGCTCTTGCCCACATATTTATCGAGTATGCCGTAGGATAGCTGATTGCGCTGCCTAAATGAGCGCAGGACCACCCTCAGACGCAGCCACATGCTCTTGGCAGAGCGGCAGTTTTCAGTGCTCTGCATGGCCGTCCTCCCCCCTTTTGGCTTTGCCGCTCTCGCGCGCCCTAAGCCGCCTGAGGTCACGTCGTAGGTTCAAAGGCAGCGCCACCGCCAGCAAAAAGAGCACCGGCACCAAGAACAGCCCCGGCCACGGTCCGATACTGCCGGTGTTGATGAGATTGCGCAGGGAGAGCTGCATGAGCAGGTAGGCCACGTAAATCATCACCGCCGGGCCCAATTTGGCAAAGCGTCCCTGCCTAGGGTTTACCAAAGAGAGCGGCACGGCGATCATCGAGAGGATCAGACAGGAGAACAGCGGCATCAGACGCCACTGCAGCTCCAAAGCGCTCTTAACCTGCCCGCGCTGCTCCCACAGCTGCCTTGTGCCAAGACCTGACTCATTTTCATAGCGCGAGCCCTCCTGCTCGCTGAAGCTTACCGGAATATCCAAAGTGCCGAAGGAGAAGACCCTGAAACGTCCCTTGCTGTCCGGACCTTCCACCCGCTCGCCCCGGCTCAGGCGCAGCCACTGCCGGCCGTACTCGTCATGATTGAGCAGAGCGCTTTGGGAGGTGGAGAAAAAGCCCTGCTCGGGGGAGAAGGGATCGGCAATGACGTAGACGTTGCCCAAGCTCTTGTCGTCACCGCCCTGCTCCTCCACCTTGTCAATGTAGATGCTGTAGGAGGTATCGCCGCTGAAATTGACAAAGCGCCCGCTCTCGATGGGCAGGTACTGAGGGTTGTTCTCGGCATTGCGGGTCAGTTCATGCGAGAGCCTGTAGGCCTCCGGCATGAACCACAGGCTGTTGATGCCCGCGGCCACGGCGGTGAACACCCCCAGCAGCAGGGCAATGCGCATGAGTTTCCAGGTGGAATAGCCCACCGAGCGCATCACCACCATCTCCGAATCCGAGGAAATGCGCCCCACGGCCAGCAATATGCCCATGAACATGGTAAGAGGCAGCATGATATAGGCGATGGCGGGGATGGAATAGAGCACCATCGACCAGATGAGATCCACCGGCACCCGTCCCACGGCGGCGCGGCCTAAAAACTTGATGAGGCTCTGGCATAAAAACACCGAGAGCAGCACCACCAGCGACACCAGCTGGACTTTTAAAATCTCTTTGAACAGATAGCGGTCTAAAATCAACTTGAGTGAACCTCAAAACGCCCCGGTGCCGCAGCGATCCGCAGGGAGTCAAGCCAGGTGCGCAGCAGTGCATGCGGGGCTCTGGCGGGGATCAAAGGCTGCTGATCGCAGACAAAGCGCAGCGTGCGCTGCGCCTCAAACAGCCGCTGTGCCGGCACCTGACAGAGCAGCTTAAGGTCAAGTCCCCCCAGCAGCGGCAGTTTATCCTGCGGGGTATGCGCCTTGTACTGCAAAAGCTCGTTTAAAAACTCCCGCAGTATAAGCTCACGCAGCGTGAGGCTGATGACGGGATCCTTGCCCTTACGGGCGAGCAAGAACTCCACCGCTTTATCCACCGGTGCCTGATTGCAAAGTGCCGCGGCCAGATAAGAGACGCACTCCTGCGTCAGCGGTACCGCCCCCTCCTGTGCAAGCTGTGCCGCCTTAACCGGCGCATTGCCGCACAGGCACAGCGCCACCGCATTTTGCACGGGATCGCTTAAGCCCTGGGAGTTGAGATATTCCTGAGCCTGCGCCGGGGTTGCCTCGGGAATACGGATCTTAAAGGCCCGCGAGACCACGGTGGGCAGCAGTGAGGCAAAACTGGGCGCGAGCATGATGATAAGAGTACCCCCGGGCGGCTCCTCAAAGGTCTTGAGTACTGCGTTGGCCGCCCCGGGAGGCATGAGGTGGGCATTGGCGATGACCGCGGCCTTGCCGTGACCTGCCGCGGCCGATTCCGTAAGAAAAGTACTCAGGCGTCTTAAATTCTCGATGCGCACCGCAAGACGCCGGTCACCGTTGTCGGCATTGTTCAGCAGCGCCTCCACATCACGCACGAAATCAGCCCCCGCCAGAGCGCTCTCGCGGTTACTGCTTAAAATGGCGGCAAAATCAGGATGGGAATTTTCCTCAAACATACGGCAGGAGCGGCACTCTCCGCAGGGCTCAGCGCCGCGTGGAGAGTGGCATAAAAACAGCTTGGCACAGCGTGCGGCCAGCGCCCCGCCCCGCACCCCCGGACGGGCCGCCAGGATCACCGAGCCGGGCAGTCGTCCCTGCAAGAGCGCGTCGGCAAAACTGCGATAGGCCTCTTGAAGCCAGGACTCTATCACAGCATCCTCTTGATAATACGGCGGATATCCCGATCCAGGGCTTCCTCGCTCTGCGAGGCGTCCACGGTCTTGATGAGTTCGGGGTTCTCCGCGGCGCACTTGAGATAGCACTCGCGCACGCGCTTGAAGAAGGCCAGGGAGGCACTCTCGAAGCGATCGGAGCTGCCGCGGTTTTGGATGCGCATCATGCCCAGCTGCGGGCTGAGATCAAAGAGCAAAATAAGATCGGGGGCAAAATCTCCCAGCACCAGTTTTTTGAGCGCGGCGATGAGTTCCTGACTTAGTTTGCGTCCGGCTCCCTGATAGGCCACGGTGGACAGATCATGACGGTCGCAGATCACGTCCACCCCGTCGGCCAGAGCCGGTTTGATCACCGTCTCCACCAGCTGCACCCTGGCGGCGTACATCAAAAGCAGCTCGCATAAGGGAGTGATTTCATCGTCCTGGCGCTTGGTCTTGAGCAGAATGCGGATCTCCTCTGCCACCGGCGTGCCACCCGGCTCGCGCAGACACAGCGTGAGATGCCCCTGCTCTTCCAGAAAAGCTTTTATCTTGGGCAGCTGCGAGCTTTTGCCGGCCCCCTCGATCCCCTCTAAGGTGATAAACATTCCTTTCATCATGTTCTCCAGACACAGGCCTACTTCTGCTTGGCAGAGCCGCTTTTGGTAGGTTGCGGCTGGGCCTTGGCCTGCTCTTTGTTCTGCGCCTCGGCCTGCGCCTGCCGGGCGGCCTGATAGTCCTTTACTTTTTTGCGATAATCCTTGACCGCCTTATTATGCTCTCCTAAGGTGGCGCTGAAGACATGACCTTCACGCGGATCCACGCTTTTGGCCACAAAATACAGCGAGTCGACCTCCGCAGGATGCAAGGCCGCCACAATGGAGGAGCGGCTGGGCATGGAGATGGGCGTGGGCGGCAGACCGTCTCTCGTATAGGTATTGTAGGGGGTATCGGCGCCCAACATGGCCTTGGTCAGGCGCCCCTTAAAATCCGGTGAGATCCCGTACATCACGGTGGGATCGGTCTGCAGACGCATTTTCTTGGCCAGGCGGTTGTAGAAGACCGCCGCCACCTTCGGCCGCTCATCATCCACCAAAGTCTCCCGCTCGATGATGGAGGCAATGATGAGAGCCTCATAGGGCGTCTTAAGCGGCAGATCCTCCTCCCTCAGCGGCCATTGCTGATACATGAACTGCGCCATGTCGGTCAGGGCCCGTCCCACGGCGGCGCTCACCGCACGGTTGTCAAACACCGGGTAGGTGGCGGGCATAAGCAGCCCCTCCAGGGAATTATGCGGTCCTCCCAGACTCTCGAGCAAGGAAAGATCGGAGCCGTGGGTGAGAGCCTTGTGCATGAAGGTTACCGGCACGGCCAGCTCGTCTAAGGCCTTCTGACCGCCTTCCAGCTTTGACAGCCGCTCCTTGAGGGCGGCCAGATTGCTGCCTTCGACAATGAGCAGCGTGGGATAGGTCTTGACCGCCACATTGCCTGCGACCATGTCGGCGAGGAGCTGGGCGAGAGTCTTGTTGCCGTCGATGGCGTAGTCACCCTTTTGCACGGCGCTTAAGGAGGCATCGGCATTGAACACCCACAGATGCACCAGCGGCGCGGGAAACTCATCGCCCAAGAGATCGGTGGCGATGCGCCTGACGCCGGCACCTGCCGGCACGGAATAAGCCTCGGGACGCTGGGGGATCTTGTATGCGTTTAAGCGCTCGTACTCGGAGGTCAGGTACAGGGCACCGCCGATGAGCAGTGCCGCAGACAGCAGCACTGCCACAAAGATGAGGATGCGTCCGATCCGCATAAAAACTCCCTGCCCGATGATTACCGTACCCCGCCGGATGAGCGCGCTTTGGGAGCGGCAGCGGCAGGGGCAACGTCACAGTCAACCGCAGGGGCGGGCACACTGTGCGCCCTCCGGCCGTCAACTTCTTAAAATAGCTAGCAAATACATGGATTAGTATGACATTTGTGCCCAAAAAAAATCTTGACCTCGCGCACGCTTAGGACCATGAGGTACCGGCCCGGGCCACAATCACAAAGTAAGAGCCCGTCTGCGGGGGCAAAAGCCAGGATAAGAACCCAGACATGAGCCGATCCGTGAGCTTGCCCGCCCAATGCCTTACTGAGGGTGACGCCTGGGGTGCTATAGTAAGCGCGGTTAAGTTTAAGAGCTTGCACAAAGATCACCCCACTGCGCTCACGGTATCTAACGTCGGTCTGAAGCAGCTAAAGTTTGCCAACGATTTTAAGAGTTCATTGGGCTTGGCCCACTCCTTAAATAGCG
>JAFUGP010000064.1 GCA_017469335.1 Succinivibrio sp.
CTTAAAAACAATAATTGTCGCGGAGCGGGTACCCCAGCCCGCTCCAGCTAGGCTTCTTAGAGGGGGATGACAGGATCAGCGGCTAACCTGCCTACTTCGGATGACAGCTTACAGGCTAACTTCTAGGGGGTTAGATGACAACTTGGGAGGCTAACTTTTGGTCAGCACGGGATGTTGCTGACACCGTCTATTCCTGATACAACTCGGTGTGGTTTTGCTGGGCGCGGGCAATGAGCCGGCCGCGGTGCCACATCTGCACGCCGTTGACCAGATTCTGCCAGAGTATGTAACTGCCCGGGGCAATGGCGGCGGTGGGGTTTAAATAGGTCAGAGCCACCCACAACGCGAATACGCCATTGCGTTGCCCGAAGGCCTGCCCACCGCTCACCCTTTTGCCAAAGGGGTGAGCGATGGCCTTGCCCAGACCGAACTGCAACACGGTGGCGAGAAGACCTATGAGCACTAACAGCCAGATGGTGTGTGCGCTCTCGGGGGAGTTGACGATGCCGGCCACGGCCCGCGAGGATACCACCGTAAGCGACACACCCCACAGGTAAAAGCCCGCATCCTTGAGTCTGGTGACGATGAAATGATGGATGCCCTTAAAGCAATATCGCACCGTAAAGGCCAGTACCATGGGCAACACGATCACCGGAAACACCTTGCCCATCAAAAGCAGAAATTGATCGAGGAACCCACCCTGGATGGAGGTCAGAAACAGAGGGAACAACAGGGGGATGGTAATGGCAGAAAAAAGGTTGTCGGCCAAAGTGAAGGCCACCACCTCCGAATCGTTGCCCCCCAGTTTGCCGGTGATCACGGCGGCGGCGGCCGCCGTGGGGCTGATCACGCAGATGAGCGCCCCCTCCAGCAGCACGGCGTTAAAGGCATTTTCCTGACAGATGAAGTACACCAAAATACCGCAGGCTGCCAATTGAATAAGTAGCAAATAGGCCTGCCAGTAATGTGGGGTCATCTCGCGGGGATTGACCTTGCAGAAGGAAAAGAACAATATCACGAAGATCAGCCAGGGCAGCACATCGCCGCCCACAAAATAGGCTGCCGGCTTAAGCGGGGCCAAAAAGGGCAGCAGATGGAAGGCAAAGAAGGTAAGAGTGCCGCCACCTATGGCTAGCAACAGCAAATAACTGCGCAGAAAACGGGTGAGCTTTTCCATAAAATTAACCTGTAGACTTACCGACATTCTAGCTTAAGCAGGTGAGATCAAAAAGAGCCTGAACGGCAGTTTTGTCCTTAAGAACAGGCCTCGGCGGTGAAAGTCAGGCGTTTAACACCGGTGCCTGCGGTGTGACAGAGGTTTGCATGTCAGAGGAAGCGACGAGATTTGCACTGGTCTGTGCCGATCTGGTAGTACCGCTGTTGGCAGGATACTGGTGCAGGCAGCGCCACTTAGTCAGCACCCAACTTATCAACTGGCTTATTCTCCTCAATGTGAGGGTGTTGCTGCCGGTGCTCTCGGTGCTCAGCTTGTGGGTGCTGCCCATCAGCGCACAGTTGTGGTGGCTGCCGCTGTTCGGCTTTTTTCTGGTGCTCTTTCCCGGAGCACTGGCAGGCTTTTACGCGTCAAGACACTATCGCCGGGCGCTGCAGCAGGGTGCATACGTGATGTCCACCATGCAGTCCAATATCGGGGTGTTGGGCGGACTGTGCACCTACCTGCTCTACAGCGAGCAGGGCTATGCCTACGCGCAGATTGTCTCGGGGGCAGGCAACATCCTGTGGATTTTAGTCTGCTTCCCCCTGGCTCAGTACTACTATGAGAGACAGCATGCCTGCCTTGGCTCCGGGCAACGGCACTGGCAACGCGTTCGCACCATGCTCTTTAGCTGGAATCAACTGGCGCTGGCAGGCATTGCGCTGGGACTTGTACTCAACTCACTCTCCCTGCCCAGACCTGATTTCCTGGGTACGCTGTTTGCACCACTGGTGCACGTTGGCGCCTGGAGCGCGCTCTTTCCTGTGGGAGCGCTCATAGATCTCAGAAGGTCCGGGCTTTATTACCCGAAGATCTTAAGTCTGCTCCCTTTGAAGTTCATCATCGTGCCGGCAGCTACCCTGGCCCTGGCGTTACCGCTTATAAGCGATCCCCGTCAGCTGGGGGCCCTGCTGGTTTTTGCTCTCACCCCCACCGGTATCAACTCGGTTTTGGTGTGCAGGCTCTATAAGCTCAATGTCAATCTGGCCGCCGCGGCTTTTATTCTGACCACCGCTTTGTTTGTGGCGGTCGCCTTCCCGCTGCTTTATTTCTGGCTAAGACTGTCTCTTCAATAAGCTCAAAGCCCCCGGGCATTGGTATTTTGGGCCGCCGGGACTAAAATAGCCTGCAGAGGCGCTTCCCTCGGAGAGGCGTCAGATTTGCCCCTATTTTGCAAGGATTGCCCATGAATACCTCCCTCATAGAACGCTGCCGTACCGAAGAGCGGCATTTACAGGATATCGCCGCTAAGACAGTGGAAATCGCCCGCTCCTGCGGTGCCGATGAGTGCGAGGTCTCGGTGGGCGGCGCGCGGGGGCTTGATGTCAGCAGTCGCGGCGGGGAACTTGAGAACATCGAGTTCAACCGCGATAAGGCCATGGACATCACCGTGTTTAAAGGCAAGCGCCGCGGCTCGGCCTCCACAACGGATCTCAGCGAAGAATCGCTCACCGAGTCCGTAAAAGCAGCGCTGAGCATCGCCTCCTTCACCGATGAAGACCCTTGCGCAGGTCTGTGCGATCCCGATCTGCAGTGCACCAAGTTCAAAGAGTTGGCGCTGCTGGATGACGCCTTGGACGATCCCGATGCCGCTGCCTCTTACGCTGTCGCGCTGGAGCGGCTGGTGCTGGAGAACAAACCTGAGGGGATCAAGGACAGCGACGGCAGTGAGGTGCAAAGCACGGTTTACAGCGGGGCGCTGGCCAATTCTCAGGGCTTTTGCGCCGCCCGTTCCGCCTCACTGGTACATGCGTCCTTAAAACTTCTGGGCCAGGACGAGCAGAAGATGCAGCACGGTTACGGCTTCTCGCTCGCGCGCAGTCCGCAGGGGCTGCTGCCTCCTGAGGAAATCGCCCGGGAGGCTGTCGACAGAACCTTAGGCAAGCTCAACGCCCGGCCGGTCAAAAGCGGGCGCTATCAGGTAATTTTCTCGCGTAATGCCGTCAACTCGCTGTGGCACAATTTCATCGGGGCCATCTCAGGCGGGGCGCAGTATCGTAAGACTTCCTTTTTATGCGGCAAACTAGGTGAGAGAGTGCTGCCGGAGTATGTCGGCATCTTTGAGGATCCCCTGCGTCCTGGTGACTGGGGCTCGGCCAACTACGACGGCGAAGGCGTAGGGGTGCGTCCTCTGGATATTGTGAAAGACGGCGTGCTTGCTGAGTATCTGCTGGCAACCTATTCGGCGCGTAAGCTCAAGTTGCGCTCCAACGGTCATTGCGGCGGGATCTACAACTGGTTCGTAAACTTTGACCGGGAGCATACCCGCAGCTTTGACGAGTTGTTGTCCGAGGTGGGCGAGGGACTTGTTATCACCGAACTGATGGGGCAGGGCGTTGATCTGGCCAGTGGCACTTATTCACGCGGCGCGGCCGGCTACTACTTCAAAAATGGCCAGAGAGAGCACGCCGTGGAGGAGATCACGGTGGCCGGCAACCTCAAGGACATGCTGGGCACACTCGCCTTGACAGCCTCCGATATCGACGAGCGCTATAAGATCCGCTCCGGGTCCGTGCTGCTGCCCGATTTGGCGGTCTCAGGACTGTGAGACGGATGCGGTCAGCCTGAAGTGACTTAAAGCGGCAGAAACAGCTGGGCCGCACTGCCGCCCTTTGCCCGGTCAGGTTCACCCTAAATTTTGCGGCCTGAGTAATTGCCCACTTACACGCTAATAATATGCTATTATAACTGACATAGTACCTATACTGCCTCCGAGGTGTTCTATGTCGCGTGTTTCTCCAGTAGTTAAAGTCTCTGCCAAAGATATTATGTCGCTCA
>JAFUGP010000065.1 GCA_017469335.1 Succinivibrio sp.
GGATATTCTAGAATACTGTGTGAGATCGCACGCGTCCCAACGCGACATAGACAAGGGCAAGAACTACCCCGCACTTACCGCTAAAATTGCAGCGGGGGTCGCGGCATGAGGCCGGAAAAGCTTAAGTACGGGGGCATGTTTAGCAATATTCGAGTGATCTCGAGATTGCTCAGCTCTTGGTGAGCACTAACATTGTAGATCTCCCCTATCTTTCCTTTTCTTAGTACCAGGTCAACTGCCCGGCAGTGATCTGTCACATAAATCCAATCCCTGACATTGGTGCCGTCACCGTAAATAGGTACATGCTCTCCACGATTAAGCCTCAATATAAATGAAGGTATAAGTTTCTCTGGATGCTGATTTGGTCCGTAATTATTAGAGCACCTGGTTATAAGGGTTGGCAGTCCATAAGTCTGGTGATAGGCACGCACCAATAGATCAGCAGATGCCTTAGATGCAGCATAGGGACTGTTGGGAGCTAGGGGTGATTCCTCGGTAAAGGTTTCTTCAGGACCTAAAGAGCCGTACACCTCATCAGTTGATATCTGCAGGTATCTTTCAATACCAATCTCACGGCAAGCTTCCAGCAGATTACATGTCCCCTGTACATTAGTGGTTATAAAAGGAGAGGGATCATTAATGGACCGATCTACATGTGACTCGGCGGCGAAGTTGACCACCACGTCGCATTCTTTTACAAGTTCCCTCACCAGGTCATGGTCACAAATATTTCCCTTCACAAAATGGTAGCGAGGATTGAAGGCAACATCTGCTACATTATCAGGATTACCGGCATAGGTGAGTGCATCCAAATTTATCACCTCTTCCTCGGGGTGATCATTCAGAATAAGCCTGACAAAATGACTGCCGATAAAACCGCATCCACCGGTGACAAGCAATCTCATAAATGCTAGCTATCTCCTTGATTATTTTGTAAGAGCGCAATCAGCTGACAACAACGGACACCTGCCATTATCCTGAGCATCCACCTATTGGCAGTAAAGTTACTTTGCCAAGATACCGGACAATAGTGACTTCAACAATTTTCTTCAGGCTACAGCATAATGCGCGCTATCCTGGCAAATTTGAAATCCTTACACAGGTTATCTTGGCATTTTTGAAATTCTCTAGCATGTTATCTTGGCATTTTTGAGATACCCAAGAAGTCATAATTTGTTGTCTTTTCAAAGCACTTCGCCAAATTTGAGTAGCTATTTTGAATTCTACGCCATCTTATCTTGGCATTTTTCAAATTCCCTAGCATTTTTAGTTGGCAAATTTGAAATTGTCTGACAACTCCTGCCCGGCGCTCTTCAAATCTCAGCCCAAGACAGTAGCGATTAGCTTTGAAACCCGACCAATATGCTGAAATACCTACAATAAGTCCACAGCAACATCCCACCAAATAAGGTGAAACACAATGCCACTCTCAACTTTCATGATCGTTACCATGGGGGCGGTTAACATTCCCCCAAGAAACTCGGAAGAATCTCATCCTATGAGAATAGTGCCCCCGGATCTACCTCCAAACGTGAACAGGTCAACGCCACCATCGCATTTAAGCTAAGACCCCCAAGGCAGGCACCACGCTTAAAATATCCGGACATGTCCAGTTAATTTTCAGTATACCTGGCCACAGCATGTTGTTTTGCCCCTCATTGAGGTACGAAGATGACCTCATAACGCCGATAAGGGGTTGGTCTGCGGCAAATTTGTTCTTGGCAAATCAATGAAGATAGCTCTGTGGTATACTGACTCCAGGAATAACCTGGATTTGGCCAGTAAATTTTCAGTAAAACCTGAGCTATGCATATACCGCGTGATTTTTATCTGCAGGAACTCTTAAAGCGCCGGCACAACGGCATGGTCAAAATAGTCACCGGCCTGAGGCGTTGCGGCAAATCATACCTCATCTTCAATATATGGCGCGATCATCTCTTAAAAGAGGGGGTGCCCGCAGCGCAGATCATCGCTCTGTCCCTTGAAGATCTGAACCTCCGCCACCTGCTTGATCCCTATGCCATGCTCTCTTATGTAAAGTCCCAGATTCAGGCAGAGCGCGGCTGGCACTATCTGCTCATCGACGAGGTGCAGTTACTCGAGAGCTTTGTCGAGGTGCTGCTCTCGCTCATGCATGTGCCCAACCTGGATATCTACGTGACGGGCTCCAATGCCCGCTTTTTGTCGGTTGATGTGGTTACCGAGTTCAGGGGGCGCGGGGATGAGGTGCACCTGTATCCGTTGAGTTTTGCCGAGTACCTGCCTTTTACCCGAACGGATCGCTATCAGTCTTTTAACGATTACCTGGTCTTTGGCGGCCTGCCGATGATTTTGTCCATGCAGGATGAGAGCCAGAAGACGGCCTATCTTGAGGCACAACTCAAAAGCACCTACTTAAAGGACATCATTGAGCGGCATGGCATAACAAGAACTTTGGAACTTGATCATTTGCTGAGCATACTCGCCTCGACCATCGGCTCCCTGACCAACCCCAACCGTATACAGCAGACCTTCTCCTCGGTGCTCAAGTCTCAGCTAAGCTTCAACACCGTCAAACAGTACCTTGATTTTTTTGAGGATTCATTTTTGGTAAGTCAGGCCAAAAGATTTGATGTCAAAGGCAGACGCTATGTGGGCAGCCCGGTCAAATACTACTTTGAGGATACCGGGGTGCGCAATGCCGCCTTGAATTTTTCCCAGAGTGACGAGTATACCCACCTCATGGAGAACGCAGTTTACAACGAGCTGCGCAAAAGAGGCTATGCCGTGGACGTGGGACAGGTTTACCGGCGGGTAAGAGATCAAGGCGGGTCAAGGCAATCCCAGACCTTGGAAATTGACTTTGTGGCAAGACGGGGAAGCCACAGCTATTATCTGCAGTCGGCCTATCACTTAGCAGGCGAGGGTAAGACCGCGCAGGAGAAACTCCCGCTGCTTTGTGCAGGCAATTCCTTTAAGAAGATTGTGGTCACAGCTGACGCGGTAAGCCCCACTCAGGATCTAAACGGCATCACCACCATCAACATCTACGACTTCTTCCTCAAGGAGAACAGCCTGGAGCTATAAGGGGAGCTGCGAATGGAACCGTTGAAGGTGCTGTAAAGATAGTGGTGAAACACAGTCGCCGGACATGGGCCGGACATGGTGGCAGATCACCGGTCCACACCTTACACGCCCCGCGAGAGCGCCTCAAACTCGTCAAGACTCAGCGCCTGCTCATCTTTGTCCGAGAGCAGCAGCCTCACCCCGGACAGCCTTTGCTCAAGCTCCCAGTCAATGTTAAGTCTTATATCATCAAAGCGTATGCTGCAGGCAGCCTCAGGCACATACTCACCTGAGGTAAGGTAAGCCACCTCGCTGTTATCCTCCAGGGCCACAAAGCCGTGAGCCACGCCTGCGGGCACATACAGCTCAAGGTGATTTTCCGCACTCAAAAGCACCTTCTCGTGACTGAGATAGGTTGGAGAGTCTTTTCTTACATCGGCGATGACATCGAGCACCGCTCCCTTGACACAGCGCAGTAACTTTATCTGCGCGTAGGGCGCTCTTTGCAGATGCAGCCCTCTGAGCGTGCCCAGGCGTGATACCGAGCAGGTGGCCTGGGCAAAGTCACAGCACAGCCCCTGCGCCTCAAACTCAGAGCGGCGGTAGAGCTCTGCTACCTGCCCGCGACTATCTTCATGGCGCAGCGGCTCAATGAGCACCGCGCCCTGCACTTTAAGCGAGCTGAAGCCAAAATGTGCCGGCGCGGCCATCTCCCTTATCATCTCCATAACCTGTCTTTTGTACTGCTCTATTGTGATGCTCTCTTGTGCTGCTGCCCGGCAGCTGCTCGAATACTGCCCGGCATCTTTACGACTACTTACTGCCCGACTACTGCCCGAATATTTCCCGGTATCTGCCGGGCCACTGCCTAGGCAATAAGCCCAGGTCACGCCCCGTAACTCCCCGGAGGCTGCAACGTCCCCGCCCCCGGCACTTGGCCCGGTTCCAGCAGCACCTTGAACAATGGCTCGGGATTGTCACAGGGCAGGATCTGACAGCCACCCGGGCGTTTTACCGCGCAATAGTAGTCAAGCTGGCAGGGAGGCTGGATTTTGGCAGCCGTGATGGTAAGGCCCTGCAAAAAGTAGCGGGTATGAGCGCAGATGAGCACTCTTAAGTCGAGCTCCTGCTGTAACTGCACCAGCACCTTGCCTAACTGCAACTGTAACCAGGGCGTAAGACCTCGCTCAAAACCATCAACAATGAGCAGCGCATTCTCCCGGATAAGGCCCAAGCGGACCAAAAGGTGCAAAATCGCGAAAGGTTTAACTCCCGAGGCGAGGTTGGTAGGATGAATGGCCTCGGGCAGCTCCTTATCTGTGGGAGAGAACCACAGCTCGCTTGAGTCCTGCGAGAAGGAGATAAAACCGCCGGCAAGCTCCATTAAGCTCAGGCAGAGCGCCTGCAAATTAGGATGGCGCCTGAAGCGTTTTGCTACCTCACTTTCGTTGTAGAGAGAAAGCTCCCGGGCGATGGTCCTGCTTAAGCTGTTGCGGTAGCGGCAGCCCTCGTAAAATCTGTGATCCCCCAGTTCATAGAGATCAAGCTCAATGTCAGGTTCCAGGTACAGCGCCACCTCGCTCTCATTGAGCTCCGGCAGCTCCTTTACCTGCACCTCGCAGTCAGTGGCGCTTTTAAAGGAAAACTCCACCTCCCCGGCGGGATATTCGCGCTCTCTTACATAGCGCAGGCAGGCAGGCTGAGGATCTCTGATATTTAGGATCTGATCCCAGAACTCCTCGCCAAAACGCCGGGCGGTCTCGCCGGCGAGGCTTTTTTGCGGTGGCATGGTCAGGGCCTGAATGAGCGCTTCACCGCACTCCTCCAACACCTCATCTACTGCCCGCCGCGCCTCCTTGCCGGCAAGCTTTTCCCTAAAGCGCTTAAAATAGGTCTGCAGCTGTTCTTTAAGGGACGCTTCTTCCCCACTGTAGCTGCCATAGCCGCCATAGTTTGAGCCATAGCCTGCACCGGAGTAAGGATCCGGGGGCAGGTCCGATCCGGGGACGGTGGCCTGTGCACCTGAGAGCTCGCTGCCCAAGCCTGAGTCACCAGCTGTCCCGGCAGCGTCTTGGTGGGCGGCACGCGAGCGGATCCCGGAGCCGGGATCTACGTACTCTTCATCATACTCATCGTCAAAACGGCCAAAACGCCAGTGGCACAGCTCCTGACACAGCGTCTGCAACGCCGCGTAGGAGCGGCTGTCCTCCGCTCTGACCCTCGGGTCATAACGCTCGGGCTTAATGAGCTTATAGATGAGCTGCCGCCTCTCGGCCCTGGCGCCGGTGGACAGAAAACACAGGGCATTGTGCAGCTGAAAGAGGGCACGGCACAAAGTGCTCTTGCCGCTGCCGCTCACCCCTGCCACCACGCTGAGGCCCTTAAGCTCAAGACTTGCTTGCTTAAGGCAGGCCACATTCTCAAGTTCGAGTAACATTCAATCTCCTGTGCCGTCGCAATTTAAACCCCGCAAACTTCTGCGCACCCGGGCAGGGCCCGGCAGTTCCCTCAGGCCTTGGCAGGTGCTCCCTGCAACCTTCGCAGATCCAATCTAATGAGCCGTGCCCGGCAG
This sequence comes from Succinivibrio sp., assembly GCA_017469335.1. Classification (GTDB taxonomy): domain Bacteria; phylum Pseudomonadota; class Gammaproteobacteria; order Enterobacterales; family Succinivibrionaceae; genus Succinivibrio. The sequence goes on from JAFUGP010000065.1 coordinate 5,618, forward strand.
GTCAGTGCTGTCCCTCCAAGTCCCTCCAAGTCCCGGCACGTGCCGCAAGGATCACCAGAGCTCTTAAGAACCCCTGGGAGCCACCAAGAGCCTTAAAGAGCCCAGGATAACCCCAAGAGGACTTGGGCAAACCCGGGTACAACCTCAGCTAAGACCTTGTCAGATCCCGTGGTACGCAGAGCCTCAAACCCCGGGCGCTCCATACTCCCCCACCTTACTACCTAACCTTACTCCCTCACCCCAAAAGAGATTGCTGACGGCAGCCACCGCGGTGTGTCAGGCTCTCCCGGTGTCAGGCTCTCCAGGCATCAGGCTCGCACGGCGCCTTTTTACCCCGGTTTAAGGCTCGCACTGCGCCCGGTTTAACCCGGCATCAGTCAGCCCGATGGTACTCTCTCCCGCAGGTACTCTCGTCCCGGCGGCTCTTTCTCACCGGCGGCACTTTCTCCCCCGTGGAACTCCCGGCTGCCCTGGACGTTGCAGCCACCCGGGCACGCTTCCTGCCGCCGCTTCAGCGGTAAGTCTTTTTCATGATGCGCGCCTTATCGCGCTGCCAGTCGCGCTCATGGATGGCATCGCGCTTGTCATGCTCCTGCTTGCCCTTGGCCACCCCGATCTCAAGTTTGGCCCAGGCTCCTTTCCAGTACATTTTAAGCGGGATGATGGTATAGCCCTGGCGTTGGGACTTGCCGATGAGCCTTGAGATCTCCTTTCGCTTTAAAAGCAGCGTGCGGGTACGGGTGGGATCGCTGACCACAAAGGCGCAGGCGGTTTTAAGCGGGTTGATGATGGAGCCTAAGATGATCACCTCGTTGTCCTTGACCTTGACATAGGCCTCGGAGATATTGGCCTTGCCCGCGCGCAACGACTTGACCTCCCAGCCCTGCAGGGAGAGTCCCGCCTCCATGCGCTCCTCCACAAAGTACTCAAACCCCGCCCTGCGGTTGACCGCGATGACGTTGTCGTGTGTTTTTGGTTTCTTGCCTGCCATTTGTCCTCCTTATCCTGGGTGCCGCGCTGAGCGCAGATCCTGCAACTTAAGCCTTACTCGGCGGCGGCCCTAGGGCTAATCTTCATCCTCATCATCAGCGGCGTAATCATCATACCCTTCGCTTTGCTGGCGGCGCAGGCCCTCTGCCAAAAGTTCCATATATTTAAGCAACTGCGGGTTTAAGCGGTACTCCTCCTGCCCGCGCTTGCCTGAGGCGCGAGCCCCGGGGGCGGTACTGTGCCCTTTCCTCCTGCCCTCAACGCACTGACTTTGAGTTTGACTTACAGCCCCAATCTTCAGCGCGGAGGGAGTGGAACAGAGCCGGGCAATTTCGGGGAGCAGGGCCCCGGCACAGCCGCGGACAGCGCGCCCCTGTGAGGCGAGCGCGGCTGCCAAGAGCACTCTCAGCAGCTGGGTGTTGACAGTGTCTTGGTCGGTAATCTCCATGCAGACCTCAGCGTAGTCCGCCTCGGGCTCCTCCGTGACACCTTCAAGGTCGCCACTCTGCCAGATGTTCAACATGGTGTGCAGGATCACCACCCCCGCGCGGCTGAGGGCGACGGTCTGCACGTCAGGCCAGGGCTCATACTCCAGCTCACTGCCGCGCTTAAACCCGCTTTGCACGGCACCTGCAAATTGTGCTCTCAAGGGAGGGTAATCGGCAGTGACACTGTACTCCCCCACCTCACCGTGCAACGCGAGCAGGAACAGGAAAATAAGCTCAGAAAAGTTGGCAAACACCTTGAGATCGCTATCATTGCAGCGCTCTTTGCGGCGATCATAAACCTCCTCCGGGTGGGTAAAAGCCCACAAGGCGCCGATCCTCTCCACCATCAAGGCCAGAGCGTGGGCCTGATGGTCTGCTAAAAGCTCTGCAAATTTACGCTGCTGCGTCTCATCTTGCAGCTCCTTTAAGGGCACCATCGTCAACCGATCCAGAGGACCTAACGTGTGATTATTCAAAGTCACCACCTCTCAAAATCCCTAAGGCGCTCTGCCTGAAGGCCGCACCGGAGCCGGCTTTAGGCTGAGTTCTCTGCCTTTGCGCTACCTACGGCAAGCTCCTCTTGATTAAGTCCCCCAAGGCCCAAGGCAGCGCTTGAAGCTCACAAAGAGCGCCCGCGCTGTCCTTAAACGTCCCGGGGAGCTATCTTCCGGAGATCTATCTCCCGGTACCTACCTCAGGGACCTACCTCAGGGACCTGCCTCCCGGGAGCTACCTTATGGGATCTACCGACTGGGATCTGCTGCCTTGGACCAAAGCCGGAGCACACCGGGCCCTGCTGTAAGTTGAGCGCTGTTTTTCAGTAACTCTCATCCTCATCCTCGGCGATGACAAACTCAACCTCCTCATCAAAACGGGAGCCTCCGGCCTCATCTTCCGGCCCGGACTGCCCGCGCAGGTGCAGCATTTTCTCCCGTATCTTGCGCTGAAGCGCCGCTTCAAGCTCCTGCGCCAGCTGCTCGGGCGAGTCGCCGTGAAAGTTATTGATCACCTCCCGCAACTCGGGGTGCTGCTGCAACAGCTGCTCCAGCACCTGAGGATCTGCCAACGCTTCGGCGTCCTCCTGATCATCCCACAGCGAGGAGTAATCATGGCCC
>JAFUGP010000004.1 GCA_017469335.1 Succinivibrio sp.
AGAGCCCTGGTACCGATATTACACGCCAGCCCATTATCGACAATACGTGGATCTGATGGTACCGGCCGAGCAACTGTAGTTGTTTTTTTAAAGAGCCATGCTATGGTAGGGGAGATTTATTCGTGAAATTTGCTGATCAATGTCGGTTTTATAGGCTATCCCCGTGTCTTAAACGCGGTCCGGGTGATTAAACAGGCTGCTGCGGACAGCCAATGACGGCAACTTAAGTGAGGATGAGATCATGAGCACAGCCACCGAGCCTCAGGCAGAGTACAGAGCAGCAGAGGAAAGCAGCTCTTTCCTTACCCGCGCGCTGCACCTTAAAAAAGGAGAGCTGCCCTTTGCCCTGCTTGCCTTTTTGCTGTTCTTTACTATCTTCAGCTCTTACTCGGTGCTGCGCCCGGTACGCGACACCATGGGCATTGCCTCGGGACTTAACAGCCTGCAGTGGCTGTTCACGGCCACCTTCCTGTGCTCCTTTGCCATCCAGATCCCCTACTTCTATGTGTTAGGCCGCATCTCGCGGCGTATCATCCTGCCGGTGGTCTTCGGCTTCTTTGCCTTAAATCTCCTGGGCTTCTCCTATGCTCTGGCGCATGAGATCAATCTGGTGTGGGTAGGACGGATCTTCTACGTCTGGCTGTCGGTGTTCAACCTCCTGGTGATCTCCTTAGGCTGGAGTGTGCTCAATGACGTGCTGTCGGCTGCGGAAAGCAAACGGCTGTTTGCCATCGGCGCGGCCGGCTCCAGTGCCGGCGCCATGGCAGGCCCCCTGCTTACCGCCACCTTGGTCAGACTCACCGGCCTGCATGCTCTGATGATCATCTCCGTGCTGCTGTTGTGCGCCGCCGCCGTGATCTCGCAGCTGCTCTTTTACCTGCGCTCCCGCCATCCGCTGCCCCAGAGCGCCGCCAAGCCTGCCCGTTTAAAGGCGGGGATCATGGAGGGTCTGGTAAGTACCTTCCGCTCTAAATATCTGCTGGGGATCGCCCTGTTCGTGATCCTAGCCTCCACCGCCAATACCTTTTTGTACTTCGCGCAGATGCACATCGTGGCGGACTCCTTTAAGACCAAGGAAGAGCAGACCTTGGTCTTCTCGGTGATTGACCTCATCGTCAACACCAGCACTATCGCCCTGCAGCTTTTTGTCACCGGACGTCTGGCCGACCGCTTCGGTCTCAAGCCCCTGCTCTCGTTGGTGCCGGCGCTGGTGGCACTGTGCTTCGTGGTGCTGATGGCCGCCCCGGTGCTGACCGTGATCATCGCGGCGATGGTGGTAAGAAGAATAGGCGAATATGCCCTGGTGCGTCCGGGCAAGGAGATGCTGTTCTCAGCCGTAAGCCTGGATGAAAAATACAAGGCCAAGAGCTTCATTGACACCGTGCTCTACCGCGGCGGGGATGTGGCCAGCGCCTTTGTGACGCAGTTCTTAAGCAGCCTCGGAGGCATCGTGTTCTCGGCGGCGGGAGGCTGTGTGCTCGCGCTGCTCTGGCTGGGCAACGCCTTATTCCTGTGCCGGCTGTACCGGCACCGCACGGCCGTGGAATCTCCGGCAACGCAAAACTCCCAAGCGTAAAAATAGCGCTCCCGCCTACACCTCATCAAGGATGCAGGCAGCTTTGAAGGCTATCTTCAAGATAGCCTTCAAGGTTATCTTTTTATTGATTTGCAAAAAATTAATCTTCGGCATAACCCACCGGGTTGTTGAGAATGATCTCAAGTTGTGGTCCTAACTTCAAGGCGGACTTAAGCTCATCTTTTTCCATGGTCATGCGCGGCCGGGAGCTTAAACCTAAGGCAGTGGCCATCAGGCAGATATTCTGTGAGACAAAACCGGCGTCGGCGTAGGTAATCTCCCGCTTACCCAGTTTGGAATTATCGCCCACGATAAGCACGATCAAAGGAGCCGCAGCGAAATTAACCTGCGGCCCGGCAGCCAGAGGGCGCAGATCCTCGGTGGTAATGAGTTTCAGGCTGTGGGTGGCCGGTTCATAGAGACTCGCTCCGGCGGCGCTTAGAGCGTAGACCTGCACTTCCTGCTTGTTACGCGCCGAAGGCACGGTTCTTAGGTGCTGCTCAGGCCGGTTCTCCCCGGCGGCGGCCCACAGCAGTGCGGCCACCTGTTCATCCGTCAGCGCCTGACTCTTGAAATTGCGGGCCGATCTGCGCTGCTGCAGGGCCTCTACCAAGGACATGGGGTAAGCGTCGGCCTTAACCTCCGGCAGTTTTTCGGCCGCCGCATCCGACACCGCACAGGAAGCGGTAAGTCCCAGGGCGGCAGCGGCCAGCAGGACTTTGAGTATACGTGAGGTATTGGAGGCGGTTTTCTGGTGAGATTTTAAAGAGTTCATCGGTGTTGCTCCATGCGCATTCTATAGTTTACAGGCATCCCTGCCATCACCCCCGAGGGGCAGGTTCATTATAGCAACCTGCCCGTTCTCCTTTATGGAAAGGACGCAATATACATGCTCACACCTAAAGGCGTTCCGCCTCCATCGCTCGCTGCCCTTGTGAAGGTTGCTACCAGAATGATCCCGGTCGCCGGCAACTATGGGTAAGTCTCATTGCGCGTCCCCTGACCCTTCGGTTGACTGCGCCCGTCTTTTGACATCCTCAAACAGCTCGTCGTAGCTCAAAATTGCTTTGACTCAGAGTGGATCTACAGCCCTGCGTCGTCTAAGACCGTAGGTCCCGGCTTTGCGGCATTTTCATTCGTCCCCCTACTGCGGTTCTGTCCGTGCTATATTGCCCTAAACCAGACGGAGGCCTCCCAACCCCCGTCAACCCTCTCACACTGCCTAAGGAGTCCCAATGTTAACCGCCGACCAGCAACGCAAAGCAGCTAAAGAGTTTGTCAAAAACTGGCAGGGTATGGGCTCTGAAAGACGGCACTCACAAACCTTTTGGCTAGAATTGTTATCCCAGATCTACGGCATAGAACAGCCGGGGCAGTTCATTCGCTTCGAGGAGCAGGTGAAGTTAGACCACACCTCTTTTATCGATGGCTACATCCCCAAAACCCGGGTGATGATCGAACAGAAAGGCCTGCACCGCTCCCTCACTGAGAAGATCAGGCAGTCTGACGGCACCTTCCTCACTCCCTACGAACAGGCCAAACGCTACGCCGACGAACTGCCGCTCTCGCAAAAACCCCGTTGGATAGTGACCTGCAACTTTGAGGAGTTCCATGTGCACGACATGGAACACCCCCGCGAGGATCCGGCGGTGATAAGACTTGAGGACCTGCCCCACGAATTCTACCGCCTGCAGTTTTTGGTGGACGTGGAGAGCCGCAACCTGCAAAAAGAGCAGGAGGTCTCCGTCGAGGCCGGTCGCCTAGTGGGAGCCCTCTACGAAGCCCTCATGGCACAATACAAGGACCCTGACTCTCCAGAGACCAGGCACTCTTTGAATGTCCTTTGTGTGAGACTGGTGTTCTGCCTCTACGCCGAGGACTCCGGGCTCTTCTCCAGGCACAATCAGTTCTACGACTACATGAAGAGCTTTAAGCCCGAGAACATGCGCAAGGCGTTGGTTGACCTATTCGAGGTGTTAGACCAACAGACCGGAGAGCGCGATCCCTACATGGAAGAGAAACTCGCATCTTTCCCTTACATCGACGGCGGATTGTTCTCCCGCGGCGAGAAGATCCTTATTCCGCCCTTTAACGACAAGATCATCGAGACGCTGCTAGAACAAGCCTCCCTGGGATTTGACTGGTCGGGGATCTCCCCCACCATCTTCGGCGCCGTGTTCGAGAGCACTTTAAACCCCGTAACCCGCCGTGAGGGTGGCATGTACTACACCTCGGTCGAGAACATCCACAAGGTCATCGACCCGCTCTTTTTGGACAATCTCAGAGGCGAGCTTGACGCCATCAAGGCCTACAAGGACGACCGCACCTTAGACCGCAAGCTCCGTGACTTCACCGCGAAACTCTCCAAGCTTACTTTCTTAGACCCAGCCTGCGGCTCGGGGAACTTCTTAACCGAGACCTACCTCTGCCTGCGTCGTCTGGAGAACGAGGCCCTGCGACTCCTCTTTCGCTACGCCCAGCAGTTCTCTTTCGCCGACCCCGTCCAAGTCACCCTCGCGCAGTTCTACGGCATCGAAATAAACGATTTCGCTGTGACTGTGGCCCGCACCGCGCTGTGGATTGCCGAGCACCAAATGGTCAAACAGACTGAGTCCATCATCAACCAGGAAATAGAGTTTCTGCCTTTGAAGTCATACTCCAACATCCGTTGCGCCAACGCGCTGCGCCTGGACTGGTCGGAACTGGTGAAGCCCCAGGATCTCGGCTACATCGTGGGCAATCCCCCATTCCAGGGCGCCCGCGTTATGAACGCAGAGCAGAAAGCGGATGTCCTAGTCACTTTCGGCAGGGGCTGGAAGAACGTGGGCAATCTGGACTATGTCGCCTGTTGGTACTGGAAAGCTGCGGACTTCATGGCCGGTACGTCCTGCCGTGCCGCCTTGGTGTCGACCAACTCAGTGTGTCAGGGCGAAAATGTCGCCAACCTCTGGCGCCCCCTCTTTGCGCAGGGGGTGCACTTTGACTTTGCCCACCGCACCTTCCGTTGGGACAACGAAGCGTTGGACAAGGCTCACGTCTATTGCATCATAGTGGGCTTCTCCACAGTACAGTCTAAACCCGGGCGCAAAAAAGCCATCTTCGATGGTGATAGGCGCATCGAGGCCCACCGCATCAACGCCTACTTGCTCGATGCAGACGATGCCTGGATCGCAAGCAGAAGCAGGCCGCTGTGCGACGTGCCGGAAGTAGGTATAGGCAACAAACCCATAGACGGCGGTTTCTACCTTTTCACCCAGGAGGAGATGGACGCTTTTGTTGCCGCTGAGCCCGCTGCGGCACAGTGGTTCCGTCCTTGGTATGGGGCAAAAGAGTTTATCAATGGGAATAAGCGGTACTGCCTGTTTTTGCAGCACTGCCCTCCGAGCGAGCTGCGACGCATGCCCAGGTGCCTAGAGCGAATAGAGGCGGTGAGAAACTGCCGTCTTGCCAGCGTCAGCTCAGGCACACGCAAGCTCGCCGCTACCCCGCTCAAATTCCATGTGGAGAACTTCCCCACAGGTACTTACATTTTGGTGCCTCGCGTTTCATCCGAACGCAGAACCTATGTGCCTATGGGCTTTATGTCTCCTGAAGACCTCACATCTGATTCAGCGCATATCATTCCAGACGCAACCTTGTACCACTTCGGCATACTGGAAAGCTCGGTGCATATGGCCTGGATGCGCACCGTCTGCGGCCGCCTCAAAAGGGATTACCGCTACTCCAAGGACGTGGTCTACAACAACTTTGTCTGGCCAAACGCCAGCGACTTTGAAAAAGAAAAGATAGGTGCCACCGCCCAGGCCATCTTGGATGCCCGAGAGCTGTACCCGGAGACCACGCTAGCCGACCTCTACGACCCCCTCACTATGCCCCTCGAGCTGCGTCAGGCGCATGAACAAAACGACCGCGCCGTCCTCGCCGCCTACGGTCTTAAAGCCAATATACCCGAACCTGAGATCGTCACGCACCTCTTCAGACTCTACGAGACCAAGGTCACAGAGGGCGACCTAGTGTCGGGTGCCGGGGACGGTCGTAAAAAGGCAAGGAAGGCCAAGTGAGAAACACTGATAGACGGCAGTTGGCCTTATGAACGCCCGCCTCAAAGACCCGGCGATGCCTTACTGAGAGCGAATTTGTCCATATCATGTACAGGCACCACAACCAACGCCAAGAGGCGCATATTGCAAGCTCGGGCATAGGACAAAATTCTGATGAAAACCTGACCATAACCATTAAGAACGTAAAAAGCATCAGTGATTTTGAGCTCTCCTTGCCGTTGCAGAAGGGCATTTTTGCGCTGATCGGCAACAACGGTACCGGCAAAAGCACCATCATCAACTGCCTGGCGCAGCTCGTGGCTGATGAAAAACGGGGTATAGGCCTGCAGGCTGATGAGGTGCGGGAAGGTGCGCTGGTCAGCATAAAAATTGAAGAACGCAGCGCTACCTGGCGCTTTACAGCGGGTAAATGGAGCACCAGTGAACCACCTGAGCGGCGTCTGCATTATGAGGGCATGTACGAACGCAGTCTGTTTTACGGCACCCGTTTCAATGACTCCCGGATAGTTGATAAAAAATTCAGGCAGAATCAGATCCCCGCTGAGGCCATCGTGGATGCCGATGACTATGTCAAAGACCAGCTAAGTTTCATCCTGCACGGCAATTTTGAACATTACCGCGCGCTCAAAAGGCTCAAGGGTGAGGCCAGGCGCAAACTAAACCTCAAAAACATTCCCTACTTTAACGTGACAGACGGTCAGCTTATCAGTCAGTACAAAATGAGCTCCGGCGAATGCCTGTTGATCTCGCTGTTGCACTTTATCAATAACGCCATCATCAAAAAGAACCTGCCTGAAGACGAACCCATCTTCATGCTCATCGACGAAATTGAGGTAGCGCTGCACCCCATCGCCGTCAGCCGTCTGATGGACGAGCTTAGAAAACTGCTTGAGCGCACCAATCTGATAGTGATCCTAAGCTCTCACTCTCCTGAGATCATCCGCAAGGTAAATCCAGCCAATCTCTATCAGCTGGAACTGGTAAGCAACGGCGCAACCCACCTGACAGTCAATAATCCCTGCTATCCCAGCTATGCCATCCGGGACGTCTATATGCACGATGGCTTTGATTACGTGATCTTGGTGGAAGATCACCTGGCCAGACTGTTGGTGCGCCGCTGCATCGAAAAGCATGCGCTCTCGCGCAGCAAGCTCATCAACGTGCTCCCGGCCGGGGGCTGGCTGAATGTACTCAGGTTGCAGCACGAACTCTATGTCAGCGCCACCTTAGGCGCCGGCACCAAGGTTTTGAGCGTATTGGACGGTGATGTGCGGGATCACCTTAAGGCTGACTCTCCCTATGCGCGCTACCCCAAACTCTTTTTGCCGGTTAAATCAGTGGAGAAGTTCCTGCAGGAGGTGATCCTGTCCGGGGAGCATCTGGCACTGCGCAAGGAGATCAAAGATCGCTTCTTCTACGTCAGATCCCTAGATGAGGTGGTGGCCGAATATCATCGCGGCAACAAGGCCGCCGGCCTTACGGATAAGGACGGCAAAAGACTGTACCGGAACTTTTGGATGAACTCAGGGCCCGGGGCATGAATGAGGATAACTTCATCGAGAAATTGGCTGATATCGTGGAACAGCCGACATTGTGCAGTAAATTATCGGAATTATAATCTCCCCTGCAGGACCCGATCTAGCGTTTAAACCAGATTTTTAGATCCTGCCGTAAAGACCTTGGTAATGATCGTATGTCAGACCTGTGTAATACCGTGCCCACTCAAAGCCCATAGCTTGGACCACGTCAACAAACGTCTGATTCAGCCCTGTTACCTCAAAATTCATCCCTGGCCGCGGTTGGCAGACATTTATCTGGGAGTTGTCGACGTACTGCTTGAAGCGCATTAACGTGTTGACCGCGAGAGGGCCTCTATGGTCGGGACGC
>JAFUGP010000066.1 GCA_017469335.1 Succinivibrio sp.
AAAGACCTGGGTGCCGCTGGGTACTTCATGTAAGGTAAGCTCGGGGAGCTCTGATTGAATCAAACGCAAAGTCTGCCTTAACCCCTCACCCGTGATGCTGCGGCAGAGGGGATATAGGCGCTCACAGCGCGCCATCATGCGTTGGCCTTCTGCCAGGTACTTAGGATCTTTCACGACAATCTCTCTTATTGATGCCCATACCCACCGCGCCTGCCGTTTATTTTCCTTACGGGTCGCATCATAGATAAACGGCAATAGTTACTCAATCTTGAGTGCTTTTTAGATGACAACTCCTCAAGTAATGGACCGCAACCTGCCATGTTTACCTAGCCGCGTGTAACTGTGCAGCACCCAAGCACTGTGGAGGCTCATGCTATACTCGACAGCAGACAACAAACACTTAGTCAGTGACTTCCTTAAGTAATCCGCCTCAACGACCGTAATTATGAAAAGAGCTTTTGATTTGCTTTGAGTTTGCCGTAGAAAATACCATCATGAACACCTCTCAACTACCCTTTGATGCCGCCTACATTTTCGGCTGTGGTCTGGCCGGGCTGAAATTGCGCCAACGTCTCCTGGAGAACAACATCAGGTTCTTAGGCTTCATCGACAGCTATACCCCCAGTGCGCTTAGGATCAGCGATGTGAAGTTTACCGAGAACACCCCGGTGCTGGTCAGTGCCAGTGAGGGTGCGCGCAAAATTGGCCCGCAGTTAGAACAGGCCGGAGCCCGTTTTTATCTGCTCCAGGAGATGGCCCGCGCTTTCCCTCAGCTTGACTGCTATGACCGCATGGCCGGCCTGGCGCAGGATTATGATGAGCATAGCGCACAATATGAATCCCTCAAGGGCAAGTTTGCCGATGAAGTCTCAGAGCGGATCTTCGATGACATGGTCATGCTGCGCAGCAAGCCTCTGCATGACTATGAAATCTTTCATCGCCTCAGAACTCCCGAGCGGCAGTATGAGTTACCCGAGCTGCTGGCCTTGCCTGAATTATTTACCCTCCCCTTTGTGGATTGCGGAGCCTTCACCGGGGACAGCGCTCAACGATATCTGGAGTTGAGGTCACAGATAACCAATACCCCCCCCGACCAGACTCTAGCCCGCTGTACCTGTTGGAGCCCGATCCCTTGAACCTGGTCAAAGCACGGGAGAATCTTGCCGGGATCCCACAGATTAATTTCCTAGGCAAAGGAGCTTGGGATCAGAACTGCACCCTGTCCTTTGCCGGGGACGGCACCGCCACCTCCAGCGTTGCCCCTGAGGGCAAAGTGAGCGTGGAGTGCGTGCGCCTGGATGACGTCATAGAGGCAGAACGCGCCTTCATCAAAATGGATATTGAGGGGGCCGAGCAGCAGGCCATTAATGGAGCAACACGTTTAATCCGTAACGGCTCGCCGCTGGCAGTGTGCCTCTACCACTCCCCCTCACATCTGTGGGAGATCCCCAAGCTTATTTTGGACATTAACCCTGCGCTGCGCCTGTATCTGCGGCACTATACCGACGGTTGGGATGAGACGGTTTTGTACGCCTTGCCGCCGCAATGATTTTAAGATGGAGAAATGGACAGATCATTATCAGATAACCTATTGTTATTCATAAGTTATGTTCAAGTTAAGCCGGAGATATAACATGAAAAGAGACGACATCATAGAATATATCCTGCAACAATTAGAGCAGAAATATGAGTTGGACCGCTCGGGTAATATGGAGGATCTGCGCTATCTGGAGACCGGCTACATCGACTCGTTGGGACTGGCTTCCTTCGTGCTGGCGCTGGAAGAACAATTTGCTTTCAGGTTCAGCGGTGCCGAACTTACCTCGCCGCAGGCTCAGACGGTAGGCGGACTGGCCGATCTCATCTTGCAGAAAATCACGCAGAATTAGAGCAAAAGACGTATGATAAAACAAACTTACAGGATAAGCACTAATCAACAGAACACACGAACACACGGGTGCGGATAGAAAAAGGTGGAATTTCTGCAGGCACATGATATAATGCCAAGGTATCCAGACGGTGTTCCTTGGAGGATTATTTATGCCAGAGCAGGATGATACAACCCATGACGCTGAGAAGAGGGGGCTGCGTGAGATACAACAGCAGTTCGCCGATTACT
>JAFUGP010000067.1 GCA_017469335.1 Succinivibrio sp.
CCCGGCTGGGAGATACTGGTGCTCGCCGTACTGCTGCTTCTGGCCTGGCAGGTAAGGAAACTGGGGGCCAAAAGTACCTTAGGCGGACTGGCAAGTTTTATCCGCTCCAGTGCCTGTCCTCTGATGCTCTGCGGTCTGGGGGTGCTGCTGGTGTTCTCCCGGCTCTTTGGCTGGAGCGGTCTGTGGGTATTCTTCACCGACAGCCGCGAGGAGCTGGTGCGGGTCAAACGCATGGCCGAGGAGTGCACCGAGACTTTGGGCTACGCCCTCATCATGCTGGCCATGCTCTGCTACTACCTAAACCGGCGCCGCGAAGTGCTCAATGAGCGCCACAACGAGCAAAAAAGCCCTGAGGAGGATATCGAGCAGGCCCGGCGTATGAGCTGACAGAGGAAGTAACTTTCCCGCCGCCGCTGCCCTCTATGGACAGCGCCGAGGCCGTCAACCCCGGGCAAAAGGCGGCCACCTTCCCCCAAACTTCGCGCAGTTACTTGCCCCAGACCTCGCGCATTTCCGAGCCCCTGACCGAAATGTTGATGGATCAGCCTTATGGCGCGGATCACGCCTTCCTCGGGAAAATCCTGCAAAAGAGCCATGCTGTTGCTGCAGTATCTCAGGACCCGACCCTCACAGGCAGCCAAACCGGGCCGGATCCTGCCGCACTGTCCCCTTCAAAAGGCAGATCCGCTCTCTCATAAGATCCCTAAATTGGCGCCGCACCCGAGCTGACAGCTCGCGGCGTTGTGCCTGCTCCTTAGGATCAGCGCACGTCCTGAACGTTCATTGCTCACCGATCCCGGCGCTGGCATGCCGGGAGCTGCTTGGGATTTTTAGGGTCTTGTAAGGGGACTGTTACGAAACAGATGCTTTAGCGCTCATGCTAAGATAGTCAGCGGCGTGTGCCGACACCCTGGGGCGGCGGCAGTCTGCCACAATTACCGGGGGCATGGGTGCTCACTCACATAAGCGCCCTGCCCTTTAAGTGATCCAAGGTTCTCTGAGCAGATCCTGGGGCTGGTTTTCCGCTCTCTTTTTTTCTCAGTACCAAGTCTGCATGAAGATCCGTGTAAGTTGCCAAGATCTCAGCGCGGCGCTCGCCAAATTAGCTGCCGCAGCCGGGTGCATGGAGGGCCATCACCCGGAATTCAACCCCGGGCGGCTTTTGCTTTACGTGCGCCACGATCAGCTTTTCTTGAGAGTGTGCGACTGCAAAACAGAAGTTTACGTCACCCTCAAAGCCGAGTTGCTGGATAACAGCACCCCCCTGAGGCTCGCGGTGAGCAGGGAGATGCTCCAAGCTAGGCTTGGCTCCTTGTCCTCAACTGAGTATGTGGTCCTCAACACGGCTGAAACTGACCGTGGTCATAACCAAGATCACGAAGCGCTGCTGCCGGTGCGCAACCAAAACTCCCGTCAGCTGCAGCTTAAAGGCACCGCCCAGAGCGTCAGACTCAATTACACCGCACCTTTCTCTTTGAGTTGGGCAGACGAGCCGGTGCAGCACACTCTGCTGATAAACGAGCACAAGTTGAAGTTCCTGCTCGAACACTCCCTGTTTTGCTGCAATGAGACGGATTTTCGCAGCTTCTACCGCGGCCCCCAATTTAAGGTGAGCACGGCACAGCCTCACCTTTTGATGTGCAACACCAGCGACGGGGAGAAGCTGGCCGCTGTGGATGGGCAGCTGCTATTCCCCGCCGCTGCCGATGAGGATCTGCAGGCCATACTCCACCCCGAGACGGCACAGCTGCTCAGGGAGCTTTTGAACGAAAACTCCGCTCACTGTGTCACCTTGCAGTTCTCGGAGGATATGTTCTGCGCCCTGATGTCAGGCTGCCTGCTCAAGACCCACTTAGCCGCAAGCCGCGGTCCTAACCTGCGCGCGGCCTTACCTGTGACCAACTCAGAGCTCAGAGTAGATCTCAAAATGCTCCTGCATTGCGTGGAGCGGGTGCGTGAGCTTGACATCACCCGCCCCCGTAGGTTGCAGCTGCTCTGTGCAGCCGGGGAGGATTTGACTGCAGCGGGGGCTGATCTCAAGGACGGTGTTCTTAAGAACGGCTATCTCAGGATACCCCCTCCGGACTGGCCGACCGCGTCCTTGTTGCAGGCAATCTTCAAAGACAACTCGCAGAGCCTTGCCGCAGCGTCTGCGGCACAGCAAGCACAGAGCGCCCAGCCAGAGGGCTGTCTGTTCCTGGAATACCGCGACGCTGCGGCACAAATCGTCCGCCTTAAGGTGGAGGGCTCTGCCTATCGCGGCAGCACCTGCCGATTGCAGCTCAGTCCCTACGCCGTACACGATATACTACAGGGGCTCTCTTTCTGTGCGCAGATACGCATCGCATTTGACCGGCAAGACCCCCGGGCAGTGATTTTCACCCCCGCCGATCCCGACCGTGCCCTGCCGGTGACGCTCAAATACGCGCTGACCTGCAACGGTTACTGAAGGCAGCTCCCGGACTCTGAGCGCAGCTTAGGTAACGCGTGCCGCCCCTGAGAGCGCGCAGATCGCCGGTACGCCGCAGCCTGAGGCCTGAGACCTAGATCCTGAGATGAACGAGAGCCTGAATCCCAGGCAGGTGGGAGCAAACGGGTGGGAGCAAGCGGGGGTTCAATCTTGGTCTTAATGAGATCTTGGTGCCCGGGTGAGATCTTGTTGAGAAAATGGCCCAAGGCTGAGAGCAGATCTTGGCTCTTGCTGAGAGAACAGTCCAAGGCAGGGATCTGGGATCTGATACCCAAGGTCCGGGATCTGAGACCCAGATCCGAGATCCGGGATCTGGGATCTGAGACTTTGGAGCTGAGACCCAAGGCCGAGATCTGGGATATGAGACTTTGGATTTGAAACTTTGGATTTGAGATCCAAGATCAGCTTAAACCCGGGGGTGTCATCCGGCCGCATGCTCAGACGGCCGGTTCAGACTGCCGGCTCTGGTGCCGGCTCAGGTACCGCCCCTAAGGAAGTGATGATGAATATCTGCGTAATGGCCCAAGAGCTTACCGCTGCCGTGGCCAAACTAAACCTGCTCTCGGAGAGTGTAATCTTCAGGGATCCCCACGCTGCGTCAGGCCGCCTCCTGCTGAGCCTCAGAGAAGACGTGCTCACCTTGGCAGTGTACGGCGGCGAGTTTGAGCTCTCAGCCTGCCTTAAGGTGCAGCCTCAGGATCATCAGGATCAGGCTGAGCTGACGGAACTCAACGAGCTTACTGTGGAGACATCACAGCTGCTGGAGGTGTTGGGCTCTGTTACCCCCACCGAGCGCTTGCAGCTGACCACCAGGATCCCGGCTTCAGGCCGCTTGCATGACCATGGCACAGCCTTAGAAGGCCTCATGCCGACTAAGCGCTCGCAGCTGCAAATTACCGGCCACAGCCTCACGCGCACCTTAAACTGCACAGATCCTTTTGACTCCGATCTCAGGCAGGATCTGCCCATGAGACAGTCCCTTTTAATCCCGCAGCGCAAGCTCAAGGCACTGTTGGACTACTCCTTATGGTGCACCGCACCACGTGATTGGCGCTACTTTCTCAGAGGGCCGCAGTTTAAGGTGCGCATGAACGAGCCTGATATCTTGCTGTGTACCTCCTCCAATATGAAATTTACCGCCGCGCTGGAGGCTAAGCTGCCAAAGCCCTGCCAAGGAGAGAAGGATGTCAGGGCCCTGGTGCCGCCCCAGTCGGCACTGCTGCTCTTTGCACTTTTGGACGGGGAGTCTGATGAGCTGGTGAATATGCAGTTTACTTATGGCCTGATGGTGGTCAAGGTGCAAAACTTTACCTTCAAATGCCGGCTTTATGTCTGCGGCCTGTTTAGGCTGCGCGACTTTTTCCCTTCCGTAAACGCCGAGCTTACGGTTGAGATTGACTCTTTAAAGCGCAGCATCGCCCAGGTGCAGGAGATGGACGAGAGCAGCAAGGAGCGCCTCACGCTGCTCTTTGTCAATGCAGAGGATCTGGACTCCGACGACAGCGATCTCACCTATTCACTCACAAAAGACAGCGCCTTTGCCGGTTTACAGGCACTGGCGCAGGGCAAAAATATCCTGCGCGGACACCGCAAAGCAAAAAAGGCCGCAAAAGGCCACGCACAGTCTCAAGGCAGCGCCAAGTCTCAAGGCAACGCAGAATCTCAAGGCAGCGCAGAATCTCAAAGTGCGAGTCCGGGCGGCTGTCTGTTTTTGGAGTACACCAACTCCTCACAGAAAAAAGCCCGCCTTAAGGTTGAAGGATCGGTCTATGAGAACAGATCCTGCCGCATCGTGCTGGACCCGGACAAGATCCTGCAGGTGCTGCAGGCCTTGTCGGCCGTCAAAATGGTGCGCATTGGCATTAACCGCCCAACCTGCCACAGGGCCGTGTTCTCCCCCGTTGATCCCGACCATATCATTCAGGTGGCGGTGCGGTATTTGCTGTTTGGGTTCAGATGAGATGGTACAGCCGGGAGCAAAGAACTGCCGAGACCATTGGTACTGCCCAGAGCAAAGGCACTGCAGAGAGCACACAGGCTCTGCAGAGAGCAGAGGCACTGCCGTGAAGTACAGAAGGCCCTCTTTTTTAAGATTGTTTCCTTTTTTACCTCAGGGTTTCGGGATCTGAAACGACCCCTGCTTATACTGCAACTGTGCCAGGGGAGATTCAGGGAAAACTGTTGAGGCAAGCGTGGACCGGACGGTCTTAATGGACACCGCCAAAGACTCACTGCCAAGACCCACGGGAGCACACTCAGGTGTGTACGCCGCCTTTTTTCGGGCACGGTGCGTCAAATATCCGGGCAGCAGGTGCCACAGCTTTGGGCAGCAGGAATAAACGGTAAGTGATGACACAAATCAGCTGCCTCGCTGATCATCATCTAGCGTAGGATCGGCGACCTCGCCTACCATGGCGTTGTTCACATTGTACCCCAGTATCTCGCAGATCCCCCGGACCTTCTTTTTGATGGGCGACACCGACCAGGAAGTGCCGTCGGTACTGACGCTGATTTTGAGCAGCGAGGCTGTCAAGTCCTTGAGGGAGATGTCCTTGGACAGCTCAAGCTGCATGAGCTCTTCAATGACGGCTATGCCCAGCATGGCGGACAGGTGATTTAAGAAGAGCCAGGCTTCTTCGTCCGAGCGGCTGCGCATATACGAGGAGTCGAAGTCCAAGGTATCGTCATAGGTCTTGAAGAACTGCTCTATGGCCTGACGCTGCTTGAGCAGGCAGTAAACCTGACGGTCGGTCAGCTCTGTGCGGTTGCTCTTGACCGTGATGGTGCCCATGTAGGGTAAGTCTGTTATCAGCTCACTCATGGGCGCGGCCACCAGTTTTGAGAGCTGCTCATCGGTAAGCCTGCCTTTTCCCTGGGCGCGTCTTTGCCGCTCGGCCCGGGCTCTGCTCTCGATGGAGGTGTTGCTGTTTTCCCTGCGCCTGGTGGCATCGGCCATTTCCTCGGCAAAGAGCGAGTTGTCCAAAAAGAGATGAATGTCATAGCCGTCATGGTGCCAGGTCTTGCTCTGGATGGAACGACCGTTGAAAGTGAAGGCGTTGTCATAGTCGGCGTGGCTCTGGGGCATACAGTCCTTGGTTTCCAGGTTGCCTCTTCTGAGCGGCAGAATGTATTTGAGCCCGCTGGATAATAACTCTTCGATACCTTCCTCACTGGCGGTGCCCTTGTCACCTATGACGGTGATGTTCTCGCCGTTGAGGCCGTATTCGTTCAGCAAGTCCCTAAAGGCGCTGACATCAGGTGTGCCTCCGGCATACTGCTTGTAGTAAGAGGGCATACCGGTGCCCTCTTCATCCAGGGAGAAGGCGTACAGCACGTTAAGCTGCGGCTTGTAGCGCCGCTTGGAGTCATAGCCCAGCTCGGCATCCTCCATGGTGCGCGAGGATGAGAGCACACGGTGTCCGTCAAAGAGAATAAAGCGCTCCCGCCCTGAGGCTGACTCCTTCATGAAGTCACTGATGTGATTGCGCCTCCCGCCTAACTCTCTGATGATTTCCCGGGTGGTCTCCTTCTCAAAGCTCAGATTACGGTAGACATGGCACAGCAGGGAGTTTTCAAAGTGCAGCTGCAAACGTCTGAACCTGCCGCCATAGACGGTACGCAGGATGGCCAGGGCGTGGAGGTATTGCCATAAATCGGGAAAGTGGTGCTCCAGCATCTGTCTCATCCCCTCCGAGCGCTTTAAAAAGAACAAAGAGGCCCCGCACTCCAAGACCGAGCGCGGCAGATGGGCAATGACAGGCGGTGCAGCAATCTCCCCTGACTCCACTCTCCGGGCCCTGCTCCTTATCAGTCCCTGCGGAGTTATGCGTCCCAATAACTTGCCTGAGACTTTACGGGAGCGCCCCAACTCCTTGTCGTATTTGCTGGTGCACTCATACAGGTAGTAATAGTCCTTGATGTGCTTTATTTCCGTACCGGCCGGTTTCTCAAAGTTGGCTACATAATCCGGTACTGGCGCTGATGGTCTGGGCATGGCAGTGGGTCCTATTTCCAATTACCTAACTTAGGTAATCGAATTTTAGCACACCAAGGGCCTATATGGATGGTCAAATGAAGAAAAATGTGATATATAACAGATATAAATGAGAAAGCGGCCCGCAGGCCGCCTTATGGGACGTATTCCCTAACTAATACCGTTACAGATTAACCGCTTAACCTGCCGCAAGGCCGTGTTCTCCCCCGTTGATCCCGACCATATCATACCGGTGGCGGTGCGGTATTTGATATAAGACCTCAGGTGAGAGGAGAGGCGGTGCTTCCCTGGTGAGCCAATTTTGCTCTAACAGTTTCACCGTGACCACGGCAGTTGCTACGTAAGGTTTTCCATCATCATGCGGGCAGGTTCCTGCCCAGATAACAATGATCCGGCTCACGGCTCCAACACGCTGCTACCCTGCCGTCTTATTTTCGCGTCGCAAAACCACCGGATAAGCGGTTTCGCGCTCTTCAAGCCAGGCGAGGATCTCGCAGGTCTCTTGTTCCGCAGCTCCGGAGCTTTGAGCGTTGACCTCAGAATTCGCAGCTGTGTCTGTCTCTGCTCCCGGCCACATTCCCATCCCCTGGTCCGGTCCGGCGGCCTGGCTGATCTGTTCGTCCTCGCAGCAGGGGAGGTTAAGCTCGGCGATGAGCACGCCGTAGTGCTCGTACTTTTTAACGGTGGCCATCACCTCTTCGGCGCTATGGCAGTGCACATAGCCGTCAGGGGCGGCGTCGCCCTTATCAAGCCAGATCCTGACTCGCTCGTGGTAGAGTTTTCCGGTACCGAGATATTCAGGAGGCTCAAGCTCTTCTTTTAGGCGCGCCTCAGGCTCTGAGACCAGATAACTCAAGGCATAGGAGTGGCAGTAGCGGGTGTTTTGCCGCGTCACCAGCAGGTGGGAGAGGTACTGTTGAAACTGCATGACCTCCTCCAAATGGCACTCACCCTTGAGGTACAATCCGATCACCCGCAGCAGCTCTTCCTCAGGCGCCAGGGGCCTGCGGCAATACTCCAGATCATAACAGTGCGTCTCAATCTCAAAATAGGGAGCTTCATCGGGGAGCCCGGCAAGACAGGTGCAGCCTATAGTGATGTCGGAGGCATCTAAACAGGGGTTGATCTGCTCAGACGGACTGGCAGACTCAAACAGCAGCAAGGTGGAGCCGGGAGAATTTCCTGATCCGGCCCGGGCCGGTACCAGGCTGCGTCCTAAGGTATTGCTGTGCTCACCGGTGCGGATCAGCAGATCGCCTTTTTGGAAGGGCATGGGCAGGTAAATGCACAGCACGTCGGTGTCAAAACACCACTCCCGCTCGGGCAGGATGTCGTTATCATCAATTCTCAGCAAAGTAAGCTGAGAGTCGTAAGTAGCCTCAACACCCGGGTTCCTGGTATAACGCTCCTCCGCCGTCTGGTCGTAGAAGCGGCGTTTGATGATTTTGACGGCGAGCACACGCTCATCTTCGCTGAAATCTTCATCTTCCTCAGCCTCCGCCTGGGCTTTTTGCAGCTCTGACTGTGCGAAGGCACGAGCCTGGGCATAATTCTCCGCCCATACTTCCTCAAGACGGGGTTTCTTAAGATCATAGGCGTGGATAATACTCACGACATAGCAGCAGTGGGGAGTGTCTTCCTCCAACAGCGAAACCAGCTTGCGGTATTTGGCGATGATGCCGGAGGTTAAAAAATGCAGGCTGCATTGCTCGTCAAGACCGTACTGGTGATAATAGTCGTCAATGTTGCGCAGGTACGCTATCTCATCCGGCTCTTCAAGCAGGCCTTCAAGGGCCTTTATCTTCTCCTCCAGGCTGATGTGCAGGCAGTTGTTGATGAGGTAGAGTTTCTGCTCTCCACTCATGTGATAATCAAGCTCCCGCAGGTGCTCGCGGATGTCCCGGGAATTTACGAAGGAAAGGTAATCGGTCATATCACGCTCCGGCCGCGGCCGCCTGTTTAAGGCTGTCAGAGAGCAGCTCTGTGTTCAAACTCCCGCAGCCTGTAAAGGCATGAACAGCCAGACAGCCCTCCGGCAACTCCCAGTGCTGCAGCCCCTCGCCCGTCAGGTTTTCACATTGAAAGAACATGAAGTTCATACTGTTCAGCTCAGCAAACTGCCAGGAGGCTAAATAGCGGCTCTCCAGAGCGCTGCAGTGCCGGAACATACGGTCCATGCTGGTAACCTCACGGACATCCCATTTTGACAGGGCCTTTCCGGTAAAACTCACACAGCCGCTGAACATGTCGGTCATGTTCTTAACCTTGGAGACATCCCAATCCCATTCAGTATCCCCTCTCAAAGCCTCACAGCCTGAGAACATGCATCTCATTTCGGTAACCGCACCTACGTCCCACCCTGCAAATGCCTCCCCGCGCAGCCGATAGCAGCCGGCGAAGGCCTCGTTCATACTCTCCACGGCACCGGTTTTCCACCTTGCCAGGGATTCGCCGGTAAAAGAGCTGCAGTCTTCAAATATCGAAGTCATTTCAACAACGGAGGATACATCCCAGCTGCTCAGCGAGTTACCGGTAAAGGAGCGGCAGTTGTGGAACATAAAGCCCATATACTCAACGTTGGAGACATCCCAGCTGCCTAAGGTCTCGCCGGTGAAGGCGTCGCAACAGGCAAACATCCAGTTCATAAATCTAACTGACGAGATATCCCAGTTTTTAACCCCCTCCCCGGTAAAAGAGCTGCACCAGCTGAACATGGAGGTCATAGCTCTAACTGACGATACGTCCCATTCAGCCAGGGACTCCCCGGTAAAGCTTGTACAGCTGCTGAACATGCGATCCATATTCCTTACAGACGACACATCCCATTTCTCCAGCGACTTGCCGGTAAACTTAGGACAGGATTCGAACATGCTGTGCATATCCTCAACCTTGGAGACATCCCAGTCACCCAGACACTCGCCGGTGAAGGACTCGCACCCCTCAAACATGCTGTGCATGTCAGTGACCCGGGAGACGTCCCAGCGGGCAATGGACTGGCCGCTGAACTTAACGCAGTCGTTAAACATATGACTCATGTCCCTGACCTGGGAGACGTCCCAGGCGGCAAGCGATCTGCCTTCCAGGACCTCGCTGCCCCAGAACAGACCCCACATGTTGGTGACTTTTGAGACATCCCAGGCAGAGAGATACTTGTCGTCAATCAGAGGGCATTTCATGAACATGCTGTCCATGTCGGTGACCTCGGAGACCTTCCAGCGGGCTAAGGAGCAACCGGTGAAGACCGTGCAGCCGCAGAACATGTAGCCCATGTCGGTTACCTGGGAGACATCCCAGTCTTTAAGGCCCTCCCCGGTGAAGGCCTCACAGCCCTCAAACATGGCGCGCATATTGGTCACTTTGGAGACATCCCAGGAGGCAAGCGACTCTCCGGTAAAATTGCGGCAGTGATAGAACATGCAGGCCATATTGGTGACTTCGGATACGTCCCAGGTGGACAGCAGCTCAAAATCAGCCTCGCTCAACGGCATATCGTCTTTGTCCTCATAAAAAAGGTAGGACAGATCTTTGACATTGGAGATGTCAATGTCGGCTAAGGTAAAACCGCCCCTGCCCTTGCGCAGGACAGCTATCAGCTCTCTGAGATCCTCACTGGTCTGAGGACAGAATCTGCGTTGCTGCTTACTCATCTTTGTGATCCTCAATGATCCTTAATAATCGGTTTCTTGCAAATAAAGCTGCTCATCAATACTCCTAAGCCTGAGGCACTGCCTGCTTTTTAAGCGTTTCAGGCAGGGCGTCCAACTTTAAGGAAGGGCAGCCCGTAAACGCCCCGATGGCATTGATATCCTCTGCTACCTGCCAGTGTGTCAGCCCCTCACCGGTAAAGGAGGGGCAGTTTAAGAACATACCCCCCATCTTGTCCAGGGACGGCACCTGCCACTTAGCCAGGGACCGACCGCTGAAGGCCGGGCAGTGCTCGAACATCCCGTCCATGTCCTCTACCGCAGAGACATTCCAGTCGGCTAAAGACTCGCCGGTAAAGTTCAGGCAGCCTTTGAACATACTGCCCATGTCGGTGACCTTGGACACATCCCAGGAGGCCAGGGATTTGCCGGTTAAGGCTCTGCATTGATGAAACATCGCGTTCATATTGGTAACCCCGGACACATCCCAGTTATCCAGGCCTTCACCGCTCAAGGCGCGGCAGTTGAAGAACATCCCTTCGCTGTCGGTCAGGGAGGAGAGTTTCCAGCGGGCAAGACTCTCTGAGATCAGGGAGCTGCAGTCCTCAAACATATATCTGGTGTCGGTGACGGCTGACATGTCCCACCCGGAGAGCGACTTGCCGTCAAAGAGGAAGCAGTTGCGGAACATATCGGTCATATCCTTTACCCGGGAGACATTCCAGCCTGAGAGCGCTCCTCCGGTCAAGGAGCTGCAGTAGCTGAACATACCGCTCATATCCTCCACCGCGGAGACATCCCAGGCGCCGAGGCTCTCGCCGTCGAACAGTTCGCAGCCGTAGAACATGCTTTCCATGCTGGTAACGGAGGACACATCCCAGTTTGACAGCGCTTTGCCGTTGAAGATTTTGCAGCCTGAGAACATGCCGCTCATGTTTTTTACCGCGGACACATCCCAGGAGGCCAGGGACTCACCGGTAAAGGAGCGGCAGTCATGGAACATATTGCTCATATCCTCCGCCGCAGACACCTTCCATCCGCAGAGAGCTCTGCCGGTCACGGCTGAGCAGCCTGAGAACATGCCGCTCATGTTTTTTACCGCGGAGACATTCCAGGCGGTCAGATACTTGTCGTTCAGACTCTCGCAGTCTTGAAACATCCCGCTCATGTCGGTCACCGCCGAGACATCCCAGTAGGCTAAGACCGCCCCGCTTAAATCCTTGCAATGGGCAAACATGTGGCTCATGTTCTTTACGTGCGAGACATCCCACTCTGCGAGGCCGGAAAGCTGCGCGACGGAAAAATTGCTGAGACAGTACAGGTTGGACAGATCGTCAACCTTTGAGATGTCAATGTCGGCTAAAGTGGCACCTCGCATGTCGGAGGACAGTGAGTCAAGGAGCCATTCCAGCTCGGTCCGGCTGCCAGGACAGAATCTGCGTCTTTTGGTCATTTTGTCTGCTCCCTCAAAGTGGCTCTGCGAAGTTCCATCAGAACTGCGCCTGGTATTTACCATAGTTCAAATCATCAGCGGGCACTCGGCCCCGGGGCAGTGATGGAAAACGCCCCGGGCTGTCCTTTTTACTGCCGCGTGCCCGACCTCATGCGCCTTACCTGCTCAGGGGCTCATTACCCGTTCCAGGGCTGCTGCGAGCACTCAGTGTTGTCAACACCCGAGAGCTCCCTGAGTTTCTGCGGCAGCACCTCCTTTTTAAGTGCGTGACAGCCGTAGAAGGCCCGCGAGGCTTCAGTAAGCTGCGCCACGTCCCAGCGGGCAATGGACTCACCGGTAAACCTCTCACAGTTGATAAACATCTTGCTCATATCGTTGACCTTGGATACATCCCATTCTGCCAGATTATCCCCCTTGAGGGCCCGGCAGTTAGTGAACATGCCTTTCATGGATGCGACCGAGGCTACGTTCCAGTGGGTCAGGCACTCTCCGGTAAAGGCCCGGCAGTCCTTGAACGTGGTTTCCATCCAGCAGACATTAGACACGTCCCAGCCCGAGAGGGACTCACCCGTGAAGGAAGAACATTCCTTGAACGTGGATTTCATCCCCTGAACCTTAGATACATCCCAGCTGCTGAGTGAGCTGCCGGTAAAGGCAGGACAGTCTGAGAACATGTATGACATCTCCTTGACCTTGGAGACGTCCCAGGCACCGAGATGCTCGCCGGTTAAGCTGCGGCAGGAGATGAACATGCGCTCCATGATGGTAACCGAGGACACGTCCCAGCTGCTGAGGTAAGTGTCATCCAGTGACCAGCAGTAGGCAAAAGTCCCGGTCATGCATCTGACCGTGGAGACGTCCCAGCCGGACACGAACTCACCGGTAAAGGAAGTGCAGCCCCAGAACATGCAGCCCATATCTTTAAGTGAGGCTAAATCCCAGCCTGCCAGGCACTCGCCGGTAAAGTTCCTGCAGTTCTTGAACATCTCTCCCATGCAGGTAACCTTAGACACGTTCCATCGTCCCAGACTTTTGCCGCTAAGGCCGCTGCAACCTTCAAACATGCCTTTCATGTTTTTGGCCCGGGATACATCCCAGTCTGCCAGATACTCTTCCTTAAGGGCCGTGCAGCCGCAAAATAAATGTCCCATGTCCTTGACCTTGGACACGTTCCAGTGAGCCTGCCCCTTGCCGGTCAGAGAGCTGCAACGGGCAAACATGCCGTTCATGTCAGTCACCGCTGATACGTCCCAGTGGGCTATTGACTCACCGGTAAAGGAGCTGCAGGCTACAAACATACCGCTCATGTCAGTCACATGGGACGTGTCCCAGCCACAGAGCGACTCGCCCGTAAAGGCTGTGCAGTTTATGAACATGTCTCTTGTGTTCTTGAGATGGGAGAGATCCCAGTTTCCCAGGAATTTGCCGGTCAGAGATCTGCAGCTGTAAAACATGTGACTTACTTTTTTCAGCGAGGCTATATTCCACTTGGCCAGATATCTGTCATCGAGCAGATCGCAGCGATAGAACATCTCATTCATATTGGTCACATGCGAGACGTCCCAGTCTGCGATGCCTTTGCCGGTAAAAAAAATGCAGTATGTGAACATGCCCGTCATGTCGGTTACATGCGAGACGTCCCAGGTCGCCAGACCGGCAAAGTCCTCGTCCGTAAGATTAGAAACGAGAGAAGGTTCCTCATCAAAGAGGTAGGACAGATCCTTAATGTTGCGGATATCGATGTCGGCCAGGCTAAAATCGACGTCCTCATAACGGATCTGGGAGATTAAGTCATTGAGCTCCCGCCTGGTTTTCGGGCAGAATCTGCGTCCCTTTTTACCGGCCGTTTTGTCAGCGCCCCTGCTGCGGCCCGTGACGTAGGAGAGATCGATGTCGTCCAGGGTAAAATCGACATCTTCACTAAAACGGATCTGGAAAATTAAATCATTAAGCTCCTCCCGGGATTTCGGGCAGAATCTGCGCGGGGAGGACTTTGTGTCGGTAATGTCAGCCATAAAATGCTCCTAAGCTTATGAAAACCATTAAAATCAACAGGCAGTTTGCCTGAGTTGGCGGTAAGTTGGCGGAGGTTCCGGCGGTCTTAAGCTTTTAAGCTGTGCCGGCTGCCTTAAGCTTTGGAGTCAGTACCTCGGTCCTCTTTTATCTCTAAATACCAGAGGCAGATGGCCCTGTCGGCCGGAGCTGTGGCCTGAACTGCGACCGGAACTGCGGCCGGAACTGCGACAGGGCTCAGGTTGTACCGGGAGGGGTTAGCGCAGAGTGTCGCGGAGTTTGTGAACACCAGATCCCTCAGGCACACCTCAGAGCTTGAAAGCCTGGGCTCAGACTTTTGCGTAAGTTGCTGGAGCTCGCAGCGGGCCGCGGGATCTTTGTGCTGTACCGGCAGGTGCAGCGCGCCTGCCATCCGCACCCAAGTCAGGGCAGCCCTCTTGCCGGGCAGACAGCCCCGGCAGTCAGTGCCGCTGCTCTTGTCAGGAGAAAGCATGTCAGAAGAGAGCATGGCAGAAGAGTGCATGGCATAAGAGAGCATGGCTGGAGAGAGTACGGCAGAAGAGTGCTGGTCTTGATATTCACCATGATCTTTGACAGAGCTAAGAGAGAGCTTGCAAGCTGCAGAAAAGAGCTTATGAGCGCTAAGACAGCGCTTGTGAGCGCTCTTCGTGCGCCCCTTGATGGGGGCTCTTGTGAGTGCAGCGTAACTGCAGGAGATCACCTTCATGATAATCCTCGCCAGGTAACTAACAGGTGTGTACCGGCCTGAACTTAGCCGGCCTGAACTCAGCCTACAGCTGTTGCGGCGTTAGTGCCCCTCATCGTTTATGCAGCTCATCTTGCAGCCAGGTCCCGGGTTAGGTGCGCATCTCAAGGCCTGATCTGCGGCCTGTGCGCTGCCAAGTGACTCTAGATTCACCCAGGTGCCCCCAGATGCCCTAAAGATAAGAACTCATCGTTCCGGAATCAGATAGTCGTGGTTAAAATAATGATGATTCGTGACGCAGATCATCTTATTTAAGCTCTCCGGCGCTGACTTCTGTCTGCCCGGCTTCTCCTGCTGCCGGGGCTGCTTTGTCGTGCAGCGGCCGGCAGCCAGAGCCACCAAGCGGAGCACAGGCTCCGTTTCCCGGAGAACTTCCCGGAGAACTTCCCAGAGAACTTCCCCCGGGAGAAGTCAGCTTTTATGCCGGGGAGGCTTAACTCTCCTCATCCTTGAAGTACTTGCGGTAGGTCACCCCGCAGGCCATGCCCGTTAAGGACACCGGAGCATGTTTAAAAATGTTATCCCCCACGCGGCCTGTGAATTCAAGCTTGTGAAGTTTCACGTTGTCATAGATCTCAAAGCCGAATTTCTCAGCGAAGGCCTTGAGCGTATCTAAAGCGCTTTCACAGTGAAACTGCACCAGCAGATTGTCAAACCTGCGGATTTTAACTTCACTGATGGTAAATTGCTTGTAGAGCAGGCACTGATAGCAGTCCTGGTAGTTTTCAGGATAGGAGATGAGCACATAATGCTCGCCGAATTTTTTCAAGTACAGCTCAATGAAGATGGTCTTTTTGTCAGCTAAAAGCTTATCTAAAATTTCATCGTAGGTATAGGTCATAACCTGCCTCCAGTTACCAGCAAAGTTTCAAAGGGTGCCGTTGGCACCTAGCCAACGGCCGGGGGCTAAAAGCTGTATCCAAAAAGACAGTTATCCTCTTTGAAGTACTTGCGGTAGGTCGACCCGAAGGCCATGCCCATTAAGGTCACCGGGGCATGATTGTAAATGTTATCCCCCACGAAGCCTGTGAACTCAAGCTTGTGAAGTTTCACGTTATCGTAGATCTCAAAGCCGAACTTCTCCGCGAAGGCCTTGAGCAGCTCTAAACTGCTTTCACTGTGAAACTGCACCAGCAGATTGTCAAACCTGCGGATTTTAACTTCGCTGATGGTAAAGAGCTTGTAGAGCAGGCACTCATAGCAGTCTTTGTAGTTTTCAGGATAGGAGATGAGCACATAATGCTCGCCGAATTTTTTCAAGTAGAGCTCAATAAAGATGGTCTTTTTGTCAGCTAAAAGCTTATCTAAAATTTCATCGTAGGTATAGGTCATAACCTGCCTCCATGAAGTGGTCACACCGAGCACCGTAGGCTTTGTGCAAGACCGGGACAAAGATGATTGGGGATCATCTCGTTTAACTTTCCCTGCGGTTTAGTGCCCCGGCACGAATGAGCCGAGCGCATTGCTGCCGCAGTTTTTACGGTGACTGCCATGGTCACACTCTGGGGACACTTTCAAAGTATGGAAGACTGTTATAGAGAACTAGCCTTTGACTCTTGAAAGCGGCGCGGCCTCAGGCCGCGCCGGATGTGTCCACAGGTTAGCCCGTGGTCTTGCTGTAGTTCACTGCAATGCTGCGGCAAAAGCGCTCGAACTCAACGGAGGTATAGTCAGAGCCGATGGCCCGGTCTAACTTGACTGACAAGTTTTCCTGGGTCGACAAGTCCTCATTGGACTTGAACCTTTCGTCTAAGTAGCGAGTGAGCTTTTGCGTCATCTCGGCCGTGAAATGATAGCTGAGGATAGAGAAGGTATAGCCCTCGTCATCTTCCAGCTCGTTCGTTACCTCAAGACAGCCCTTTTTATCAAGGGAGACGTACCAATAGCTGCCATTAGCCATAGTGTGATCCTCATGGATTAAAGTTAACGGTGCTTAAGCTCTCAGTACCTCATCTTTGCTCTCCCTTTATGCGGTTATGTCCAAACGGTTTTGGCAGTTGCCCGCGCAGCATTTAATGGCTCTGTGCTTTTCGCGTTCCGTACTCTCAGGCGATGTGTCCTGAGGCTCTCTTCCTGCCACAGTTGCAGTATAGGAGGGGATCGTTTCAGATCCCGAAACTTTTGGCCAAAATAGCGAAATTTATTTTTCCAACCTTCCGCATTGCTGATTAAGTACAGCTATTCAGCTGGCAGGTTAGGGACCGCGGCAGTGAAAGCCGCCTGCAACCGCACCGGACTCCAGGACATCCCGGGGCTGACCCTCACCCCTCGGGAAACTCCGGCATCTCGAGGAAGAGGCTGCCGCAGAGGTCCTTGAGCTTGCGGACAGTTTCATAGATGCTCCCCAGCAGTACGGTTACTTTCCGATCCGGGATCCTTGAAACCCGTCTCCCGTCCTCGATGCGGTATCCGCACCCGCTGCGGTGCCGGCCGCCGTACGGCAGATCTTCATGATCCGTGCCGGGTGCCTCCTCCATCTTCTGCAGGGGCTTGGCCTCATGCTGAATGCGTGCCGATTCGGAGATCCAATGGCCCGCCGATCCGTCATGATCGTCGGGGTTATCCAGCCTGCCCTGCAGTTTTAGAATTTCAACCGTGTACTCGAAGGCAAACTGGGCCAGGACGCACATAAGCGTATCACGGGCGTAGATAAGCCGCAGGGTACGCAGTTTTCCCTCATCGGAGTTTGGATCAGGTATGGTTTCAGGATCGTTTTGCAGCAGCGCCTCACCTGCCCGGATCAGGCAGTTAATCATTTTAGCCGGGCGTCTGCCTTCACCTCTCGTACTCGTTCCTGACGCTTCTTCAAACAGGGTGAACACCCGGTTGATGTATTTGACGTTGATATCCTGCGCCGTCTGTGCAAGCCACCTGCCGCCTCCTTCGTTGACGTCGCTGAAAGTGCCGTCGGACATGGCAGCTCTCAGTTCGTCCAGGATCTCTTCAATCTGCTGTGCCTGCTCCGTGCAGATCCTGCGCTGCTTTCTGATCCTTCCGGCTGCGGTACTCTCCGTGACCACATAGTGCAATTTCCTCGTCCGGGAATAGTCGAACAAATTTTCTATATAGAGGACGTTTCTATATAGAGGACGTTTCTATATAGAGGACGTTTCCAGATCAACCGGCGTAAGCCGCTAATAGCGTGCGCCGTGTCACAGATACGAAAAGTCAGGCTCCCCTCCAGTATTCGCTTTAGTCTCAA